>CAZGSF010000006.1:8794-39025 GCA_964528145.1 uncultured Lachnospiraceae bacterium
GCATATTATTTTAGGGCAAGTCACAAAAACTGTCAATACATAATTTCACAATTTTTTGCAGAAAATAGAAAAAAAGTTAAAAAAGAGGATGACTTATGATGGGAAATTTTCAGATTAGAACTGATTTGGCGCTGGAAGCAAGGGAATGTATTGAGGAAAATGAAGGTGAAATAAGGGGCGTAAGGTATGAAGAGTTATATGATGAAGAGAAGGATATTACGGTTACAAGGGTGATGATTGATACCAAAAACGGTGCAAAAGCAATGGGCAAGCCTATCGGCACTTATATTACCATGGAGGTGCCGCGTATGCAGGAGCCGGATGAGGATTATCATAGGGAAATATCTGAGGAACTGGCAAAGCAGATAAAGACGTTAATTTTTAACGACAATGAGGAGCGGTCAATACTGGTGGTAGGGCTTGGAAACAGGGATGTTACAGCCGATGCTCTGGGTCCCCATGTGGTGGATAATCTTTTTATTACACGTCACGTTGTAAAGGAGTACGGGAAAGCGGCTTATAATGTAGACAGGATTCATCTTATCAGCAGCATTGAACCGGGAGTTATGGCAAAAACCGGCATGGAAACGGCGGAAATCGTTAAAGGTGTAGTGGAGCAGACAACCCCCGATGTGTTGATTGTGGTGGATGCACTGGCAGCAAGAAGTATAAGGAGACTTAACAGAACCATTCAGATTACAGATACGGGCATACATCCCGGATCCGGTGTGGGAAATCATAGGAATGCCCTGACAAAGGAAAGTCTTGGCATACCGGTGATTGCAATTGGTGTGCCCACTGTTGTGGATGCTGCCACAATTGTAGGTGATGCCTTGGAAAAACTGGTAAAAGAGTGTACAGATGCGGACAGTAACATCGGACTGGGGCAATTTCCCAAAACAATGACAGAGCTGGGAAATATGTATGTTACAAGTAAAGATATAGATGCAGTGGTGAAGCAGTTAGGTTTTACAGTGTCGGAAGGAATTAATATTGCTTTGGAATTGTCATAAGGCACTTATATAACGCATACACTTGTCTGTGTGGGGAAAAGAGGTGCGTTTGTGGGAATCCCTGTTTTAAAAGAAAAAAGAAAATTTTTAATGGGTGCAATTTGTATCTTTATAATAATAGCGATAATGAATTTGTTTTCATCCGGCAAAAGTGCAGAAGGTAACCAAGCTGCCGTAATGGTGAAGGAAATTCCCGGTTTTGCGTATGGAATCAGGGATTTAATAAAAAAACAGGCGTTATCATTATGCGCTCCGGTGTTTGCATTTTGTGTGAAAGATAATGTAAGGGATTATGATAATTACTTTGAGGAGGTACTGTTTTCAGGTGTTCCGTTTTTGGAGTATATGTGTGAGGAGGGGGCAGTTGAATTACCTATTCAGGATGAAAATACATGGGCTGAGCTTGTCACGAAAGAAAATATGGCAATGGGGGATGAAGAGTCTCAGGATACACCGGTAGCGGAAGCAGAGGTGGCGGAAGTTGAAGTGGAGGAAGCAATACCTCTGGATGAAGCAGTTATGCTGGAAAATGAAAATGCCAGAGCGGTAGTGGAGCCGGTTAATGTGAGTCAGTTTGTACCCCATGAGAGAATGCAGATTTTCAATATGGAGGATTATAGGGATTTTACCCGGTTGTTTCAGACCTTTTATGCTATGGACAGCAACACGATGATTGGCATGGAACAGTTAAACGTGGATGCCCTTCTTGCGCCGGACGTGACGGTGGATAAGACGGCAGAGGGACCGCAGATACTTATATATCATACTCATTCCCAGGAGGGCTTTGCTGATTCTGTGCCGGGAGATAAGTCCACTACTATTGTGGGAGCAGGGGATAAACTGGCAAAGCTACTTTCGGAAGAGTATGGGTACTCAGTACTTCATCATACCGGTGAGTATGATATTGGGGACAGAGACAGTGCCTATTCTCGGTCACTGCCGGCACTGGAGCAGCTACTTTCCGAAAATCCGGGGATTCAGGTGATAATAGATTTACATAGGGACGGTGTGGCAGATGGCAGAAAGCTTGCAATAGATTTGGATGGAAGGCCTACGGCGCAGTTTATGTTTTTTAATGGTTTAAGCAGGACAAAGAGCACCGGTGATATAGATTATCTGCATAATCCGTATCAGGCGGAGAATCTTGCTTTGTCGTTTAGAATGCAGCTTGCAGTGGATGAATATTATCCCGGACTTGCAAGAAGAATTTATTTAAACGGTTACCGCTATAATATGCATTTGCGTCCCAGCCTGTTGGTTGAACTGGGTGCGCAGACTAATACGGTGGAGGAGATTATGAATGCGGTGGACCCGCTGGCGCATGTGATCGATTTGGTGCTGTCAGGCAAAAATCCAAGGTAGAGGTGCACTTTAAAAAGCCACACTGTTTTAAGTTTCAAAGTGCCATGCATCATTTTATATCTCTCAGGTAAAAAGTGTGTAAGAATTTCTAAACAGACCTGTTTCGGGCAGAATAATCAAAAAATGCTGATTGCTTCATTTAGGAAATTCCAAATAAGGTTATATGAGAGCTGACAATAAAATTGAAGCAGTGTGGCTTTTTAAGATGCTTGCATATACTTTGGATTTTTGCTAAAATAGAGCACAGTATTGAGGAAGAAAGAGGACATCTCATGTCAGGAATTGAACAGAGTAAAATTCGTAATTTTTGCATAGTGGCACATATTGACCATGGTAAGTCTACGCTTGCAGACCGTATTATAGAGAAAACAGGACTTTTGACCAGCAGGGAAATGCAGGCACAGGTGCTTGATAATATGGATCTTGAGAGGGAGAGAGGAATCACCATAAAGGCTCAGACTGTGCGTACAATTTATAAGGCGCAGGATGGTGAGGAGTATATTTTTAACCTGATTGATACTCCGGGTCATGTGGACTTTAACTATGAGGTTAGCAGGAGCCTTGCGGCGTGTGACGGCGCAATCCTTGTGGTTGATGCTGCTCAGGGAATAGAGGCGCAGACCTTGGCCAATGTGTATCTTGCACTTGACCACAATCTTGATGTTTTTCCTGTGATTAATAAAATTGATTTGCCTAGTGCGGATCCTGATCGTGTTATAGAGGAAATCGAAGATGTTATCGGTATTGAAGCTCAGGATGCTCCGCTTATTTCTGCCAAAAACGGTATTGGAATAGAGGATGTGCTTGAGCAGATTGTTCAGAAGATTCCTGCTCCCGGCGGTAATCCGGACAACCCTTTGCAGGCGCTTATTTTTGACTCTTTGTACGATCCGTATAAGGGTGTTATTGTATTTTGCCGAATTATGGAAGGTACAGTTAAGAAGGGCACTCCCATTAGAATGATGGCAACCGGCGCAAAGGCTGAGGTTGTAGAGGTGGGATATTTCGGAGCGGGACAGTTTATTCCCTGCGATGAACTCAGTGCCGGTATGGTTGGCTATATTACGGCATCCATTAAGAACGTTAAGGATACGGCAGTAGGTGATACCATTACCAATGATAAAGCACCCTGCGCAGCTCCCCTTCCCGGATATAAAAAGGTAAATTCAATGGTTTACTGTGGTATGTATCCGGCAGATGGCGCCAAATACCCGGATTTAAGAGATGCGCTGGAAAAACTGCAGCTTAATGATGCGGCACTTCAGTATGAACCGGAGACCTCTATAGCATTGGGCTTTGGTTTCAGATGCGGATTTTTAGGATTGCTTCACCTTGAAATTATACAGGAGCGTTTGGAGAGGGAGTATAATCTTGATTTGGTTACTACGGCACCCGGCGTAATTTATAAGGTGCATAAGTTAAACGGAGAGGTTATTGAGCTTACCAATCCTTCAAATCTTCCTGACCCTACGGAAATTGATTATATGGAGGAACCCGTTGTTAATGCGGAAATTATGGTTACAACGGAATTTATCGGTTCTATAATGGAACTTTGTCAGGAGCGCAGAGGACGTTATCTTGGTATGGAATACATGGAAGAAACAAGAGCGCTTCTTAAGTACGAGCTGCCTCTTAATGAGATTATTTATGACTTTTTCGATGCCCTCAAATCAAGGTCAAAGGGTTATGCATCCTTTGATTACGATATGAAGGGATATGAAGAATCAAAGCTTGTTAAGCTTGATATTCTTATCAATCATGAGGAAGTGGATGCTCTTTCATTTATTGTGCATGCGGACAGTGCATACGAGAGAGGACGTAAAATGTGCGAGAAGCTTAAAGATGAAATACCGCGCCATCTTTTTGAAATTCCCATCCAGGCCGCAATCGGCGGTAAGATTATTGCAAGAGAAACCGTAAAAGCAATGAGGAAAGACGTTCTTGCAAAATGCTATGGCGGTGACATTACCCGTAAGAAAAAACTTCTTGAAAAACAGAAGGAAGGTAAGAAGCGTATGCGTCAGGTAGGTAATGTAGAAATACCCCAGAAAGCATTTATGAGTGTGTTAAAACTTGATGACAGAAAGTAACAGGTGTTATTATAAAGAGGTAAACAGTATGTCGGACTTAAGTTTATATATCCACATTCCGTTTTGCGTAAGAAAATGTTATTATTGTGATTTTTTATCTGCTCCTGCAACAGAAGATGTTCAGGAGCAGTATTTTCATGGACTGTCGGCTGAAATAGCTGCAAGAAGTGAACAATATAAAGACAGGGTTGTGCAGACGGTTTTTATTGGTGGTGGTACGCCCAGTATGGTGGAACCGGAACAGATTTTCAAGATGATAAAAGAAGTTAAAACAAGATTTAATATTGCAAAAGGCGCGGAAATCAGCATGGAAATCAATCCGGGAACGGTAAAAAGCAAAAAAAGCTTTGAAATTTATAAGGAAGCAGGAATAAACCGGTTGAGTATAGGATTGCAGTCTGCCGATGATGAAGAACTTAAAGTACTTGGGAGAATACATACCTATAAGCAATTTGAGCAGACCTGGATGTGGGCGAGAGAAACAGGCTTTGATAACATTAATGTTGATGTTATGTCGGCGCTTCCGGGACAAACAGTGGAAAATTACAGAAAAACTTTAGAGAAGGTATGTGATTTGGAACCGGAACATATATCGGCATATAGTCTGATTATTGAGGAAGGTACGCCCTTTTTTGAAAGGTATTCATATCTGGCTGAGGATGAGGAGCATGAGGAGAAAGACCGCCTAATGTATGCCATGACAAAAGAATTGCTTGGGGCACGTGGGTACAGGCGATATGAGATTTCCAACTATGCACGGGAAGGCAGTGAGTGCCGTCACAATATGGTGTATTGGAAGCGTCAGGATTATCTTGGCATGGGAATAGGAGCTGCGTCTTTAATCAATAACGCGCGTTATAAAAACACTGACAATCTTAAAAAATATATAGAATCAGGTGGAATTACGGAATACGAAGAGGTAGAAACACTTTCAGAAGATGAACAGATGGAAGAATTCATGTTTTTGGGACTTAGGTTAACAGAGGGTGTTTCAAAGAATAAATTCCTTGAAACTTTCGATACCCAAATGGAATCAGTTTATGGTCATGTTCTTGAAAACAACGTGAAAAACGGTCTTTTGGAGGTGGACGGAGAATATGTGAGACTGACGGAAAAAGGATTGGATTTAAGTAATTACGTTTTTGCACAATTTACTTGAATAAAGTGCTAAATCAAGGTATACTGATATGGAAAGGCACTTATAGTGTCCCAGAGTCATACATTATAATAAATTGACTTTGGGGGCTTATGCTTGAAAACATTTCAAAAACCACTTTCTTCGGAGGAAGAAGCAGAGTATATCCGCATTATGAGAGAAGGCAGTGGGGAAGATGCTAAGAAGGCAAAAGAAATATTAATTGAGCGTAACTTAAGATTGGTGGCCCACATAGCCAAAAAGTATCAGAATGTGGATGAGGACATGGAGGACCTTATATCAATCGGCACCATCGGATTGATTAAGGCGGTAGGAACGTTTGATGCAGGCAAAGGAAGATTGGCTACTTACGCTTGCCGATGTATAGATAATGAGTTGCTGATGATGCTTAGGGCAAAGAAGAAAAGCTCCAGAGAAGTTTCCTTGTATGAACCTATCGGTACCGACAAGGAAGGTAATGAGATAAGCCTGCTGGATGTTATAGAACAGCAACAGACGGATATTATTGATGAGATGGATTTGTATGATAATATCCGCAGGATGTTTGGTTACATAGAAGAGTGTCTGACGAAGCGGGAGCAGACCATAATCCGCTTAAGATACGGACTTGTCACGGGAGAAGAAGTGACGCAGAGCGAAATTGGAGAATTACTTGGCATATCAAGAAGTTATGTTTCGCGTATAGAGAAGAAAGCACTTGAAAAGTTACACCGGAGATTTCTGAGTGACGACGAGGGAGAACGTAATGATTTTTGTAAAGGCAAATGATATTAAAGAAGGAATGAGACTTGCGAGACCGATTTACAATAAAAACGGTGTTCTTTTGTTTGAAAGAAATTCCAAGGTCACTTATAACGCAATAAACAGCATAAAGAATTTCGGATTACTTGGAATTTATGTTCTTGAGCCGGCAGAGCCTGTTCCACCCATGACTCAGGATGATATCGAATTTGAGCGTTTTCAGACGATGGTGAGTTTTCTCATAGAGGAAGAACTTGAACGCATTATACAGTCAGGTAAAGCCATGAAGATGCAGACTATCGTGGGTATGATTACCAAAAACTATGCTCACCTTGATAAAAAAATAAATTTTAATCAGAATTTAAGAAGCCGTGAGAACTATACATATCGTCATTCATTAAATGTTGCAATATTGTGCGCAATGATAACACACGTTATGAATATTAGCGTGAATGAACAGCTAAACACGATTATTGCAGCACTTGTGCATGATATGGGTAAACTTGCGGTTATAAAAGAAGTTGCTGATTGTGACGAACTGACAGAAGAAAAAGTATATAAGCTTACAACGGCAGAATTGTCGGTATACAACACCATAGAGCAGGTTTTAAATGATGGTATCGCTATTCGAAGAATTTGTGCACAAAGCCAGAAGCTTATAGAAGCATCAGCAAATGTGGGTAAATCAGATATCCGGCTTGATAATTTTGTTACAGGTGCCAAGATTCTGGCGGTGGCGGGAATGTATGATTCCCTTACTGCGATGCAGATAGGCAAGGAACCCATGTCTGAGGTGAAGGCCTTAAAATACCTGATGAGCAATCCGGACTATTTTGCACCGGAGGTTGTTATGGCACTGGTGCGCTCCATTAATATTCTGGTGCCGGGTGTCAGCGTGGAGTTGAATAACGGCGAGAAAGCATTGGTAATAACGGAAAACAGACATAATGTCTTGCGTCCCATGATATTAAATTTTAAGGATAACAGGGTTCTGGATTTGGGGGATGATGTTGTCTTTGAGTATACCTGGATTGAAGATGTAATGAAGACTATGGATAACAGATATATAATTGATGTAAAAACACTCCGTGAGTGCGGTTATATAGTAGATGAACCGGAGTACGTGCAACCGAAAAAAATGGATTAGCGAGGTACATATTATGATTTCCTTGGAACAGATTATGAGAGATGCCCAGGAAAAGGGCGCGTCGGACGTACATTTGACAGTAGGTCTTCCACCCAAAATGCGTGTAAACGGCAAGCTGATTGCAATGGATTATCCCAAATTAATGCCTGAAGACACAGAAGAAGCAGCACTTGGGACAATGAATGCAGATCAGAAGGCTATATTTGAAGAGCGTGGAGAGGTGGATTTGTCTTATTCCCTAAAGTCAGTAGGCAGGTACAGGATAAATGCATTCAGGCAGAGAGGCTCGGCGGCCATGGCGTTACGACTTGTGGCAACAGAGGTACCGGCTCCCGAGGTGCTTGGTGTGCCTGAATCGGTTATTGACCTGTACCAGCGAAAGAGAGGTCTTATTCTTGTAACGGGACCTACCGGAAGTGGTAAGTCTACTACGCTTGCGGCGATTATAGATAAAATAAATAATAACCGTGATGCACACATTATCACCCTGGAGGATCCTATTGAGTACCTCCATAACCACCGCAGATCCATGGTTAATCAGCGTGAAATAGGTATGGATACCAAGAACTATGCCAACGCATTAAGAGCAGCTCTTCGTGAGGACCCTGATGTTATACTTGTAGGTGAGATGCGTGATTTTGAGACTATCAGCGTTGCCATTACGGCAGCTGAAACGGGACACCTGGTATTATCTACATTACATACAATAGGTGCAGCCAGCACCATTGACCGTGTTATAGACGTTTTCCCGCCCCATCAGCAGCAGCAGATCCGTGTGCAGCTTGCCAATGTATTGGAGGCGGTTATATCCCAGCAGCTTATTCCTACGGCAGACGGTAAAAAGCGTGTGGCCGCATTTGAAGTAATGCATGCCAACCACGCAGTACGTAATCTTATCCGTGAAGGTAAATCACACCAGCTTATGAGCGTAATGCAAACCAACCGTAAAATGGGAATGATGACTCTTGATGATGCAATTATTCAATTATATTACGCAGGTAAGATAGAGCGTGAGCAGGCGGTACAATTTGCTCAGGACCCGGACGGAATGGCCGGTAAAATCTAAATTTAACAAATACAATAACATATGTAATCAAACCCCGGAGGTATTCTATGCCTCCGGGAAATTAAAAAAATCTTAGTTTATTCAAACAAATTTTCACAAAATCGCTACAAACAAAAATTTAATAAATAAAAGGAGGTCGTTACATGATTGTTACAATTGAATCAGGTACTATTTGCGGTATGCAATGTGTCCCGGTTAAAGTAGAGGTGGATGTGGCTAAAGGTCTGCCCTGCTTCGAAATGGTGGGAAATTTAAGCAATGAAGTCCGCGAAGCAAAGGAAAGAGTGAGGGTGGCACTGAAAAACATAGGAATTGAACTACCGCCAGCCAGAATTACGGTGAATCTGGCACCTGCCAATGTTTACAAAGGAGGGACAGCCTTTGACCTGCCAATTGCAATAGGAGTTCTGGCAGCATTGGAATACATACCGGTAAAGAAGGTGAAGGATATTCTGATGGTAGGTGAGCTGGGATTGGATGGAGAGGTACGTCCTGTACGCGGGATTCTTCCCATAGTCCTTGAAGCCGCAAAAAGCAAGGTGCCCCGGTGTCTTATTCCAAAGGCTAATGAAATTGAAGGAGCTGTGGTACGGAATATTAAAGTGACAGGTGTTACCAATCTTTTGCAGGTATATGAATACCTCTTAAAAGCTCCGAAAGAGCAGGATAAAATGCTAAAGCCTGCGGAATGTATAGTTTCAGATATTGAAGCCGGTAACCGGACAATATTTGATTTCTCTGATGTAACCGGACAGGCGGCAGCTAAACGGGGGGCGGAGATTGCGGCTGCAGGATTTCACAACATGCTTCTGATAGGTCCGCCGGGAGCGGGTAAAACCATGATAGCCAAACGTATACCGGGAATCCTGCCACCCCTTGAATTGCGGGAAAGCCTGGAGGTATCGGCGGTATATAGTGTGGCAGGAATGCTCGATGACAAGCAGCCCTTTATAACCAGACGGCCTTTTATAAGTCCTCATCACACAATTTCTGAATCAGCTCTTATAGGCGGCGGCAAGATACCACGCCCCGGTGCAGTCAGTCTTGCACATCACGCAGTCCTTTTTCTGGACGAATTCGGCGAATTCAAACGTAAAACTCTTGATATCTTAAGACAACCCATGGAAGAAAAAGAAGTACATATTGCAAGAACCTATGGCAAATACACATATCCTGCCGATTTTATGCTGGTGGCGGCGATGAATCCCTGCCCCTGTGGATATTTTCCCGACAGAAACAAATGCCGTTGTACGGAAAACGAGATAAGTCGCTACCTTACCAAGATATCGGGACCGATTCTTGACAGGATAGACATATGTGTTGAGGCAGCACCGGTTAAAATATCCCAACTTAATGCCGGGGAAAAAGGCGATAGCAGTGAGGATATACGTGCCCGCGTGATACGCGCATGGGAAAAACAAAAAGAACGTTTTCCATCGGGGAGCGGGTACTTTAATTCAAGGATGAGTCCTGATGATGTGAAGAAATATTGTCTGCCCGATGCTGAAGGCAAAAAACTTCTTGATAATGCGTACAAGGCAATGGGGCTAAGTGCCAGAGCTTATCATAAGGTTCTGAAAGTGGCACGTACCATTGCCGACCTGGCAGGCAGTGAGAATGTATACGCATCCCATATTGCAGAAGCAATAGGTTACAAGGGAATAGACAGTAAAAGTGTCCCAAATGACAAATATAATTACGATTAAATTAAGGAGAAGCATGGAAAATATCACAAATGAAAGAAGAAAAACCATAAATGACATGAATATAAATCCTGCTCTATGGCGCATGAAAGAAGAAATTAGCCGAAGCCTCCCGTATTTTTACTGGCTGTATGGAATACCGGGAATAGGAGATTGCACTGTTTTTAAACTGTTTGAAAGGACGGGCTCACCTGAAGAAATCTACTATGCTACGGAAAACACCTTGAAATCCTGGCAGGAAGAACGCCTGCTAAGTCCTGCGCAACTGAACAATCTTATAAAATCAAAAAAAGAAGCCAATCTGTATACTGTTTATGACAAACTAATCCAAAATCAAATCAAAATAATTCCTTTTTATCATCCAAATTTCCCTGAAAAGTTAAAAAACATACCGGACCCGCCATGTGTACTCTTTGTAAAGGGATGCCTGCCAAATCCAGCAAGAAAAAGCCTTGCAATTATAGGTGCAAGAAACTGTTCGGCATACGGGGAAAGAATGGCGAAGGAATTTGCAGAGATAATCGGTGGCGCGGGTGTACAGATAATAAGCGGAATGGCCGTGGGCGTGGACGGAATCAGCCAATGGGCGGCGCTCAAAAGCGGAGGCACTTCCTATGGAGTTCTTGGCTGTGGCGTGGACATATGCTATCCAGCCCGGAATAGGGAGTTGTATAGGCGTCTTATAGAGAAAGGAGGTGTAATTTCCACGTATCTTCCGGGGACTGCTCCGCAAAGTCGTTATTTTCCTCCGAGAAATCGTATTATCAGCGGCTTATCCGATGGGGTGCTGGTGATTGAGGCAAGGGAGAAAAGCGGCACACTTATCACGGTTGATATGGCCCTTGAACAGGGAAAAGAGGTATACGCCCTGCCCGGACGGGTGGGGGATGCAATAAGTGAAGGGTGCAATGCCCTGATAGCCAGCGGCGCGGGGATTGCACTTTCTCCGGAAAAACTGCTATATGAATTGACCGGAATGGAAGCGGGAGAGAAAGTAAACGGCATTGATAGGGGAGTTATGTTAACCGACAGGGAGCAACTTGTTTATGACGCTTTGGACGACTACCCCCAGGCTTTAGATGTAATACATAATGAACTTTTGACTAAGTCCGGCGAGAAGATGGACGTGGGGGAACTGCTGCAAATACTTATTCAGTTATGCATTAAGGGGTGTGCGGATCAATTGGGTGGAGGAATGGTTTATGCGAGACGATGAAAATGATAGAGGAGGTTTAAAATGTCTAATAAAACATATGAATATATAATGCACGGAAGGTACACAAATATTGAATTTTATGATTTATGTTATGTGTTGCGGGACAAGGGGTTTAGTTGTAGAATAAGAGGGAGTCATCACATTTTTTATAAGTGTGATATCCCTGAAATTATTAATGTTCAGCCAAAGGGGGATATGGCTAAAGCGTATCAAGTCAAGCAAGTACATTTAATATTTATGAAATATAACATGTAGGAGGGAAAATAATGCATAAGTATACTATTTTTATTCAGTGGTCAGATATGGATGATTGTTATATAGCTTCCGTGCCTGAATTGCCGGGGTGTATGGCAGATGGAAATTCGCAGGAGGAGTGTTTAAGAAATCTACAAGTTGTTATTGAAGAATGGATTGAAACTGCTAAAAAGATGGGGAGGGAAATTCCTAAACCGGTAATAAGACAGTAGTAGTCAAAAGTGTAGATTAACATAAAATCCCCCTAAAATTGCAAAAAATAGCAAAAAAAGTAAAATATAATATTGCCTGTTATTGTATTTTGGTGTATAATTTTACATAATATACAATTTACATAACGTATTTACATTATTACATGACGTAAGATAGGAGTATAAGACAATGAAAAGGTTAATGTCAAAGGAGTCGTCAAACAAAGGATTTACAATCGTATCGCTTATAATTATTGTGGTAATCCTGGTTATTGTGGCAATCATAGCTATCCCTCTTATTATCAAGAGTTCCGATAAGTCTAAGATTGAAGCAGACAGAAAGCATGCCCAGGCAATTGCAGACGCGATAATCGATTATTATGTTGATCCCCTGACTGACCCTGAATTACAGGTACAGCACAAAGCAACTGTTATATTGACAACTACCCCCAGTCCGCTTATCGACGGAACTGTTAAGACTGCTAACGCTAAGGGACATACTAAGGAAGCTCTTGAAGCGGCAGGTATTTTTGAAGTGGGTCTTAAATCTGACACATGGAACAGAGGCATGGGTATGGTTACCATAACCGTTGATATTGACAATTACGGAACACTTACTGTTAAAGCAAATGACAATTCTCTTCTTGGTGAATAATAAATATATTCCGGGTGTTATAAAAGCAATGTTTGATACACTTAACTGAATCGGACATTGTTTTTGTGATTAATGGAATTAGTCATTTACACCCGATATATTGTGGTTACCAACGACGCTTTAACTAGATGCAGTATTGCAGAAGATTGCAAAATGTTGTATAATGTTTACATAACGTAGGACAGGGGAAATCGCTGTTCTACGATTGAATTTTTATAAGAAATTTATAAAACATGTTTATTTGTGTTTTGTGACAGGAGAATGGGCTAGTGGATTTTGGAAGAAGAAAACTAAGACTGGGTGACCTGCTTGTCAATAGTGGGGTTATCACAGAAGCACAATTGGAGAAAGCATTAGAACTGCAAAAAGGCACAGGACGCAAGCTTGGTGAAGTTCTGATGGATGAGAACATTGCCAGTGATGAAACTATTGCCAAAGCGCTGAGTAGTCAGCTTGGTATAAGCATGATTGACCTTCAGGGAATTTCCATCCCGAAAGAAATTCAAGATTTGATGCCTGCCAATGTACTTAAACAGCACAAGATGATTCCGTTTGAATATGGAAACAGTCCTAACGTTATCCGCGTGGCGATGGCAGACCCTATCGACATGAACGCGCAGGACGACATCGCAATCATCACCAATCTCCGTGTGGAACCGGTGGTTGCCACTCAGAGAAGTATCATGGTTACCATTGACCGTTATTACGGACGAGGCGATGTGGATGCGGCTCTCGAGACATATGTCCAGGAGAAGGAAGCAGAACTTGGCGCCAAAGAAGATGTGTACGAAGAGGATGTTAACAGCTCCCCTATCGTAATGCTCGTAAAAGAAATGATAGAGCAGGCTGTTAGGCAACGTGCTTCCGATATACATATAGAGCCCATGGAGCATTATGTGCGTGTGCGTTACCGTATCGACGGTACTCTTTATGAGAGGGGCGAATACAAGACACAGTTATTCCCGGCAATTTCCGCCCGTGTTAAGATTATCGGTGGTATGGATATTTCCGAGAAGAGAAAGCCGCAGGATGGTCGTATCACACAGGTTGTTGACCGTCAGGAATACGATATCCGTGTATCCTTACTTCCTACGGTATATGGCGAGAAGATAGTTATGCGTCTTACATCTAAGAACGCGCTTACCAAAGAAAAAAGTCAATTAGGATTTCAGCCTGATGAACTCAAACAATTTGACCGTATATTATCCAATCCTCACGGAATTCTTCTTGTAACGGGACCTACAGGTAGTGGTAAATCCACAACCCTTTACACGGCGTTAAGTGAACTTAATACGGCTGATGTTAATATTATCACCGTAGAGGATCCTGTGGAGGCTAATATTAACGGCATTAATCAGGTACATGTAAATCCAAAGGCTAACCTTACCTTTGCATCGGCGCTTAGAAGTATCCTGCGTCAGGACCCGGATATTATCATGATCGGTGAGATTCGAGACGGCGAGACTGCTACCATTGCGGTACAGGCGTCCATTACCGGACATATGGTTGTAAGTACCCTGCACACCAACAGTGCAGCGGGCACCATTACCCGTCTGGCAGATATGGGAATTGAGCCGTACCTTTTAGCAGATTCAATTGTAGGTGTTATTGCGCAGCGACTTGTAAAAAGACTGTGTCCTGCCTGCAGAAGAGCGAAGCTTGCAACTCAGGACGAAAAGCAACTGCTTAATGTCCCTGCTGACAGGGATTTGACTATCTACGAACCCTGCGGATGCTCCAAATGTGATAATACAGGCTACCGTGGCCGAATCGGTGTATACGAAATATTAGAGATGTCACCTAAGCTTAAGACTATTATAAGTAAGGGCGGCGGAGCAGAAGAAATAAAAGAACAGGCATTAAAAGAGGGTATGCACACCTTAAGGATGAGTGCCACCAAGTATGTACTTGACGGCATCACATCAATAAACGAGATGATGAAAGTATCCTTCGATATTTAAAAGCCTATGGAGGAACAAAGATGGCTACATACGGATATGAAGCGGTAGACCAATCCGGTAAAGAGATAAACGGCAGCATGGAAGCCAATTCCATAGACGCTGTCAGAGCAGAAATGCGTAAGCAGGGCTTAACTGTTATCAAGATACAGGAACAGAGCATGCTTACCAAAGATATTAACTTCGATATAGGCGGACAGCCTACCACAAGAGATTTGAGTGTATTCTGTAGACAGTTCGTAAGTATCACAAAAGCGGGCGTAAGCATTATGGAAGCCTTAAAGATGCTTTTGGAACAGACTGAAAATAAGAAACTTCAAAAGGCAGTAGCCCAAGTAAAAGCCGATGTGGAAAAGGGTGAAACCCTTGCTAATGCCCTTGCAGAACACCCTAAAATCTTCCCGTCCCTTATGATTAACATGGTGGAAGCAGGTGAAGCATCAGGTAATCTGGAAGTGGCATTCGACAGAATTGCCACCCAGCTTGAGAGAAGCAACAAGACACAGGCACTTGTTAAAAAGGCAATGATTTACCCTATCGTGGTACTTATTGTGGCATTGGCGGTTGTTGTTGTAATGCTGGTGGTAGTTATTCCTAGCTATACTGAAATGTTTGCAGATATGGGAACAGAACTTCCGGGAATAACAAAAGCAGTTGTCGCATTGAGTGATTTTATAATAGGTAAATGGTATATCATACTTGCCATAGTGATAGCAATTGTATTTGCAATAAAAAGTTATGTGAGTACTGATAACGGAAAGCATGTGGTGGGTAAACTGGCACTTTCAATACCTGCAGTCAGCAATCTGGTAATAAAGTCAGCTTCTTCCATGATGGCGCGTACTTTAAGTACACTTTTAAGCTCAGGTGTTCCGCTTATGGAAGCTGTAGAAATAGTAGCCGGAGTTATGAGCAATGTATGGTATAAGGAAGCTCTTATGGATGCAAAGGTAGAGATTACATTAGGTATGCCTCTGTCGAGACCATTGGAGGAATGTGGATTGTTCCCGCCTATGGTATATCATATGGTGCGAATCGGTGAGGAATCCGGTAATACGGAAGAGATGCTTGAGAAACTTGCTGATTACTATGATGAGGAAGTGGAAATGGCGGTACAGTCCTTAATGGCAGCCATGGAGCCTATGATTATCATTCTTATGGCAGGTATTGTAGGAGTATTGCTTGGTGCGGTAATGGCACCTATGATGACCTTGTATGAGTCATTGAATGCACTGTAACATATGAATTAAACATCCTGTAGGGGGATGCTTAAGATATATCTAAGGTAAACTTAGAAATAAAATCTAAAGGAGAGATTTATTATGAACAGAGAAAGAAAAGAAACAGCAAACAAAGGTTTTTCACTTGTAGAGTTAATTATCGTTGTAGCTATCATGGCAGTACTTATTGGTGTTCTTGCACCTCAGTACACAAAATATGTAGAGAAATCACGAGTTTCAGCTGACAAACAGAGTGTAGACGCTATTGTTAGTGCATTACAGATTTATTATGTTGATACTGATGTAGCAGCGGCTAATCAGATTAAGACAGGTGCAAAAATTACAATAACAACCACCGATACTACTGTTTCTGCAACGAATGCAACAAATAATGCAGATAAAGCACTTTCTTCTGCTGGCATTTCAAATATTGGCTTAAAGTCAAGTTCATGGGGTTCTAATGCAGGAAAAATTGAATTGACAGTAACTATTACAAATGGTGCACTTAGCGTGACATCTAGTGATGCAAGTATCTTTAGCTAATAACTAGATTGAAAGGACACTACCCATGCTCCCTACAATTCTTTTATACATAATCGTATTCCTTTACGGAATCGTAATCGGTAGCTTCTTAAATGTTTGCATTTATCGCATACCGGCAAAAGAGAATATTGTAAAGGTAAGGTCTCACTGCATGAATTGCGGTTACGACTTGAAGTGGTACGATTTAGTTCCGCTTTTCAGTTACCTTTTTCTTGGGGGAAAGTGTCGTAAATGTAAAGAAAAAATCTCCATTCAGTACCCCATTATCGAGGCACTGAATGGAGTGCTTTACTTAATTATTTTTGCGAAATTCGGTTTAAGCATTGAATCCCTACTTTACTGCTTACTGTTTTCCGCACTTATCACACTTAGTGTGATTGATTTCAGAACATATGAGATTCCGGTAGGAATTAACATATTTATACTGGCATTGGGGCTGATTCGTGTGGTTACTGATTATACGAATTGGCAACGTTACGCAATCGGCCTTCTATGTGTCAGTGGTGTTTTGTTTCTGATATATTGGTTTTCAAATGGCAGAGCTCTTGGCGGTGGCGATGTAAAACTTATGGCTACCTGCGGATTACTTATAGGGTGGAAGCTTATCTTGATAGGATTTGTAGCAGGGTGCATCATAGGTTCTGTGGTGCATTTGTTGCGAATGAAAATAAGTAATGAAGGTCATATGCTTGCCATGGGTCCGTACCTGTCGGTAGGCGTTATGGTATCAGTTCTTTGGGGGCAGGAATTCCTCACATGGTATATGGGGTGTCTTGGCCTTTAAGGTGTTGTATAATTGAATATTAGCGGCTTGTTATAATTTGTTTTTTTATAACAAGAGCGGTGAGGGGAAAATGAATTATAACAAACCGCTAAGCTTAAGTAATAATTGAATTGAAGATTTATAACCAGGAAGGAAAGGTCTGTTATGGCAAAAGTACTTAGTATGGAAATCAGTTCTTCACTGATTAGACTTTGTGAAGTTGATTACAAGACAGAGAAAGCAAAAGTTTATAAATGGGCAACTATTCAGACACCGGAAGGCGCCGTTGTGGATGATGTGCTTGTAGTGGATGATATATTGGTATCCGCGATCAAAGCAGCGCTTCGTGAGAAACATATAAGTACCAAGAAAATGGTATTTGCTATGAACTCAACCAAGATTGCTACAAGGGAAACCGTGATTCCGTTTATTAAGGAAAATAAGGTGGGCGACCTTATTAATGCCAACGCATTTGAGTATTTTCCTGTGGATTTGGAACAGTACGAACTGGGCCACAATATTCTTGGCATAATGGAAAATGAAAAAGGTGTAAAGCAGTACAAGGTGCAGGTGTTTGCGGTACCTAAGAATATCCTTGAAAGCTACACCCAGCTTGCTACGGCACTGGGCGGTACGGTTGAAGCCTTTGATTACAGCGGAAACAGTGTGTACCAGATGGTAAAGAATCACTGTGCCGAGGGTGTTCAATTATTGGTAAAAATCGATGAGCGAACATCAATTATTACTGTGCTTAACAATAAGGGAATTGTTATGCAGCGTACCATTTCCTATGGTGTAGAAGATACAATTGCAGCCATTATGAGCACTGACGAGACTATGTCATACTCACAGGCGGTTGCTAATTTAAAGGAATACAATTATTTTAATGTAGATGGTAATGTGGATACTGACGGTTTTGCAGAGATTAATTCATCTCCTGCCATGTCCGGCGAGGTAAGTGAGGAGATAAACGCTTCCCTTAACCACATGGTAAGCGGTATCTTAAGAGTTGTGGATTACTATAACTCACATAATGCGGAAGCCCCAATTGAGGCAGCCCACGTAACCGGTCTTGGTGGAGAATGTAAAGGTATTGATGAATGCTTTGCAGCATCACTTGGTGTGGAAACCTTCATTATTCAGGAACTTGAAGGCTTCAAATTGGAGAAGACTTTTAAGAAAGAAAGCTTTGGTCCTTACCTCACCTGTATCGGTGCGGCAATTGCGCCTCTTGGTTTTGTGGAAAAGCATGTCAAGAAGAGGATTCACATCCAGCTTACTCCCAGTAGGGACAACATGCTTGGTATGTCCGTTATCGTATTAATCGGTGGTATCATCATCGCGGTCGTTTTGGCGGAGATTTCTTACCTGCAGCTTAAAGAGCAAAAGGACAAATACGAGTCTCTTTACATGAGAAACGAAGAACTGGCACCTTTGCGTGACATTTATCAGGAATATCTCCAGCAGGAGTACACAACCACCAAGTTAAGAACTTTCCATAACAGTACAGTTATGAATAACGAAAATCTGGTTGATTTTATTGAGGAAATGGAAGAGAAGATGCCTTCCAGCCTTAATGTGCAGTCACTTATCGGTAATAATGAATCCGTAACTCTTACACTTACCGTAGCGGATAAAAAAGAAGCGGCTAAACTCATCGAACAGTTTAGAACCTTCCGTATTGTGTCTTCCGTAAGCGTGAGCGGAATAAGTGATACCGGTGCCGTTATGGAAGGAGAGCCTATAGCTGAGGAAGGCAAGGTATCCTTTACCATAACAATTATTTATAAGGGTGCAGATGAACTTGAAGCAGAAAGATTAGCAGAAGAAGCAGCAGCCGCTGAAGCCGCAGCTGCAGAAGCTGCCGAGAGTGCAGAGTAGGGAGGAGAGTAAGAACATGAGTGTACAAAGAAAAGACGTCCCCATTTTGTTGATTGTGTTAGGTGTGTTGCTTGCTGTTATTTCCTGGCAGTTTATATATAACCCCAATGTAGAGAAAACGAAGTGGTACGAAGAAGATAATGAGGCTTTACAGACAAGCGTTATGGAGCTTGAGAACTTGGAAGCGCATATGGATGAATATACCGCAGAAATGGAAACTATGCGCGCCGAAGTTGAGGAAATCGTTGCACAGTATCCCAAGGGATTTATAACTGAAGAAGAATTAATGTATTATTACAACATGGAAGGTGTAAGACAGAATCAGGTTGTAATTCCCAATATCGGTTTTGGGGCACCTGTTGAGTTTCCCTATTCCGGCAATCTTAATATGGGTGATTATCAGCTTTATGATGAAGGATATAAGTTTGAAACAGCACAAAACAATTTATCTTTCACCACTACATATAACGGACTTAAGAATTTAATCCATTATGTTTATGAGATGCCCGGACGTAAATCAATTTCGTCCATAAGTCTGACTGCCGCAACCGACGGATATTTAAACGGAACAATGAACATGGAGTTTTACTCTCTTCATGGTCCTGAGGACGTATATGAGCCGGAAGCAGTAAACGGCGTGGCAACAGGAAAGAGCAACATTTTTGGTATTCTTGACGGACGTACAAATGACGCGACCGAGGATACCGCTGAGGATACTACAGAGGAAGAATAAGCTAAGGAGGAGGAAAAATCGTGCGTAAAGTAGATGACAAAGGCTTTTCGTTAATCGAATTACTGATAGCGGTATGTATTTTAGGCATTATCGTAGTGCCGCTTCTTAACAGCTTTATGTCTTCTTTCCGTATGAACTCCAAAGGCCGTCAGCTCCTCAGAGCAACTACCCTTGCTCAAAATGAAATGGAAATTTTTGAAAAAGAATCCGTTGAGACCTTGAGTACTTCGGATAAATATATTAAAGGTCCCTCAAATCTCACCGGATATGAGGTTACAAGTGATGCTACGGATGGGAGTTATGAATTCGTGCGCAAAGGAATTACTAACGATAATTCAGGTCGCGAACAATTTGACGTGTATGTAACATTGGACCCCATGCGTGATAATTCCTCGGAGATATATTATACTCAGAATTCATTACCGGTGTCTGAAATCAGTACCATAAGCAATATCGACAGTGCTACTTATATACAGACTATTAAGACACTTAACAACCCGGTGTTCGATACAGATAAGGATGCGTATGAATGGTTCTATAATAATCAGCATGCAAACATTGCCAGATATAGAGTTGATTATTTTGAAACCAAGGTTGACCGTGTTATTACTCTAGATATTGCTAATTATGATAATAGTGGTGAAACCTGTACAAGTGTAAAGGTTACCTACGAATACACGTTAAATGATCCGAATATTATGCCATCTGGTCGCTATACTTACAGAGCAGTTAATAAAGTAATATTTGATAATGCTGAACAGTTTGATGCTGACCATAATCGTGTGGAGTTGAAAAATGTATATCTTTTTTATGCACCAAGACTTAAAGCGATTGAGCCGGATAAGGATAAAATTATCGTAAATAATCCGGATGGTCTTCCAATTGATGTTTATATTATTCGTCAGGAACTGCTGATTGATGGAGCTACGAATAATGAACAAATTCAGGTTGTACCTATTATTTATAAGCCCACAATAGAAATATTTGATAAGCTGGATGGTGAATATACTTTGTCACGATATCATACTAATCTGAACATAAATGGGGAATCAGACGGCGGTAAGATTAAATTGAATTTTACTAATACTGCAGCAGCAAGTTCACTGTTATATTCAAGAAATGATATTATTAAGAAAACTAATTTAAGAGCTTTAAATAAAGCGGAGGCAAAGGACCGTATCTATGTTATGACTGTAAAAGTATATGAGAACGGAGCCGTTGAGTCCACTGATACACCTCTTGTAACTTTAAGTGGAACTAAAATTGATTAGTGAAGAAGGTAAATTATGAAAAAAAGCAGTATTTTACATAAACTGCATAGAGATAATAATGGTGCAGGCATTGTCATGGTTCTCATTGTAATTGGATTCTTAGGAATACTTACCGGTGTTCTTATGTTTACAACTTACATTGGTTATCAGATGCGTCTTGTGGACAAGCAGGGAAAAGATAACTTTTATACTGCAGAACAGATTCTTGATGAGATAAATATTGGTCTCCAGGCAGAGGTAGAAGCAGCCATGTCGGATGCATACGCAGATATTATGGTTAATTATTCTTTGTATGAAAACACTGCTAACAGAAGTGCTAAACTGCAGACAATGTACCTTGGCAAACTTGAAAGCGTGTTACAGAAGGATGTTACAAATAATACTGCTTACAATATAGATAAAATCCGTAGTTATGTATCACCAGAGCATTTTGGAGATGGTGATGGAACACGTGAATATTTTCAGACTTATGGTGCAATTATTGAGACAAATGCTGGTTATGATGTTGCAGGAAATCCCATATACCCCATGCAGGTTGAGTCAGACGGCATCACTCTGCAGGATTTAAAGATAACTTATGTTAATAAAAAAGGCTATGTATCCATTATATCAACGGATATTAAAATATTGCTTCCTGAAATTGAATTAGGGCAAAGTGCATCGATCCCGGATATTAATAAATACTGTATAGTTGCGAACAATGGCCTTATTGCGGGAAGTATAAAACCGGATTGGAACATTGATATAACCGGATCGTTATATGCCGGGACTATGACTCTTGGAAGTGATGTATCGTATAGCTTTTTAGATAGTTGTAAATTTAATTTTAAGGCGATGGAAGCAGATGGTGCTACAGAAAATTCCCTTTTGGTAACAGCAGGTGATATTGTACTTAATAATACCACAATGACGACATCAGATGTTGATGTATGGAGTAAAAATATAGTACTTAATTCTTCAACGGCGACACTTGATGGCAACTCGTATGTACAAAATGATACAAAACTTGAAGGTAAAAACTGTAATCTTACTCTTTCAGGTACTTATACCGGATTTGGTGTGGGTAGTGTGTTTAGTGAAGAGGAAGAAGATCAAAAGGCTGATAGTAGTAGTGCTATAGTGATAAATGGAATGGACAGTAATCTTGATTTTTCTAATCTTGAAAGTATGAGTATCGGCGGACATACATATGTGTCAACCGCTGCTGGAAGTCCGGAAGATCCGAATAGTGAAGATGTTTTTATGGGAGAGTCGGTAGCAGTTAAAAGTAATCAGCTTATTTATCTGATACCACCTGAAGCCGTTGGATGCCTTTGTATGCCTGATGGAACAATAGGTGATTCCGTGTTTAACAGTAATCCTTTGAGAAAAGAACAATATGATGAAATCATAAATAACACGGATAAATATATCTTGCTTAATAAAGGTCTTCAAATTGAATCTTTAGGAGGAAAAAACCTGAACTATTATATGGATGATGAAGATATTGTCGGTGGCTCGGTATTATTAGACCCTATAACAGTAGTAAAACAGACTAACTCAGGTACGCTTGTATATTTATATATGAAATTTAAAAACAGAGACGTTGCCAATGAATATTTCAGAAATTATTATGGTGTGAATTCTGAAACTGTAGATAAATATACCAAAGTATTTGCACATGCAATAAAAATGCCAGATAATACCGGTAATTCGGCAAATTTCCATTTGGCAGGTAATATGCTGGCATATGATGATACTAATAGTCCATATGAACTGATTGAAGCAACGCCAAACACTGTTAGTCAGGCAAGTAACATTGCTAAGATAAGAGAAGATATGTATACTGCTCTGAAATGTAAGATGATAACCAACAAATCACAACTTACCGAAGAGGAAAAAGACAGAGCCAGTGTATATAAAAATATTGTTGATGAAACAGCGCTTGATACCATGGTGAACGCGATTTTAAACGGCAGTGTGGAAGATTATATTAAGGTTGAAACGGCAGATAGTTCAAAAGCAGCAATATTGTCTAAAGGAAATTATACCATAGAAGATGACGGCACAGGTTATAATGATAATGTTAATCTCGTAGTTGCAAAGGGAGATGTGTATCTTAAAAATGATTTTAATGGTACTATTATCGCCGGCGGTAATGTTATTATTAGTGATGAACATGATTATGATGATTCAAAGGTAGAGTTGACGGCATTAAATTTGCAGGACTTTACCCAGATTATGCGTTCAAGTGTAAAAGATCCTGCTGATAATGAGTATTTTGTTATGGATATATTCCGTGGCGGTGCAAGTTTTTCAGGAGGAACAATAGTGGGAGCTGATATAGGGACTAAGAATATAGATTTAGCAGATTTGATTGTATATGAGCGTTGGAGTAAACAATAAGGAGTTCTGATTATGGATAACAGGAACAAAGGATATTCTTTGCTTGAATTGATTGTTGTAATCGCGCTGGCAACCATACTTAGTAGCGTCGCAATTTACTCCATTTCATTGGTGGTTGGACAGGATGCTAAGCAATGCGCGAACAATTTAAGTGCGGCACTTGATAAAGCAAGAACATACGCCATGACAAGGTCGGGCGCTTCGGATGCATATATGGAGATTACTAAGAGGGACGGTTATTATTATGCTTCTTATTGGGAACCTGATAAACCATACACAGTAGGTGATGAGACTGTTTACAATAAACTTGAAGAAGAGCGTATTGGTAAAGGTATGGCAGAGATAACCTACACTGTGGTCATGAATGATGGAACTACACAAACATTTTCAGATGCAAGCAGTATTAGATTTACATATGACCGTACAAGTGGTGCTTTTAAAGAAGTAGAATCTGTTCGACCTAGTGGTAAATTGGTGGGCTATTGCCAACAAATAGATATCCAAAGGGGCAAGCATTACAAATTAACATTATATAGTGCTACCGGAAAACACGTATTAGACAGAATTGGCTAGAGAGAAAGTTAGTATGAGAGATAACAGAGGTTTTAGTTTAACTGAATTATTGATTACATTTGCTATATTATCTGTGGTGATAACTACGGTGGCATCTCTTATGCTGCTTGGTTCAAAGCAGTATACCAAGGGTAGTGCGGATGCGAGTATGCAGAAAGAAGCACAGCTTGTGGTTAATCAAATTGAAGATATGTTTATGGATATTAATGGCGGTGTGAATTTTAAAACTGAAACAAATAAGAATATACTTGAATTGTATAACGTAACAAGCGAATCGGGAATTAATGTATATACTTGTGAAGTTATTACATGGGAAAAGGATAGAAGTATTTTAAATTATGATAAATATAATGTTGGTTATGATAATGTAACCAACCAATATTCTGTAGGTTCAGCCGTATATACTGACCAGCTTATGGCTGAGAATATTACAGATTTTACTGTTGATTTGACGGATACAAGGACAGAAAATGGATTAAGCATGGCAGAGTCTGTCCGTATTAATCTTTCTTGTAAGGGTGATGGTGATTCAACCACATATTCAACAAGTCCGGTGGTGACTTTGCGTAATCGTCTGACTGTTAGCGACACTCCAACGGTGATATTTGAAAATACACCTGTTGTAGAAGAAACACTATCGCTCTATATGTCTAAGAGCCTTAACTCTAATAAAGTACCTATTACGTCGTCTACAAGTGTTAAGAAGGGTGGAGAATACCAGTTTTTTGCAATTTTAAGTAATAGTTATGATATTAGTAGTGAGGTAACATGGACAATTTCTACCGGCGGTACTCAAAGCAGCATAGATGATAGAGGATGGCTTTTTGTGGGTGAGGCAGAGCCAAACAGTGCCCTTCTTATTTGTGCAACATATGGAACCAAAACGGCAACGGCAGAAGTTATGATTGAAGGTAGCGGTAGTAAGGAGATATTATCTGTTGATATTATCAGGGAAGCGTCAAGTGACGATGACCCGTTTAAACCTGTTTTCAGTTCAAATGTAAAGTTAAACGGTTTTTCGGAAGCAGAAAGAAATGCGCTTATATATACTTGGACAGTTTCTGAGCCCGGCTGGGTGGATAGTTTTAATGGTTCATCAAAAAAAATGACATTACCGGTAAAACGTGATGTGAATATTGAAGGAAAAAAGTTAGTTGTAACACTTACTGTTAGCGATGGATCAGGAGCCGAAAATTCATCTGCGTCTTCATCGGTTGAGTTTCTTATTCCTCAAGTTGGAGATAGTAAAGATAGTTATATAACGCGTGGAATTGGTGCAAAAACATATGAATATGCCAGTGATAGCGACGATTATGAATCATATGAAGTATATTTTTGTGACGAAAAAGGCGATAGACTGTGGAGTCTTGATTATCTTGTAAGTCAGTATGTTGTAATACATTCAAGCTACGCACGCGGATTTGTCATGGAGATTAAGGAAGGACTTCCTGCAAATAGAGATTATTATTTGAAATATGTGGCTCATTATGCGATTCAAACGTATGATTATGAGCGAATATTTTATATTCCCGGAATTAAATTGATAGGTCAGGCCGCACAGACCACATGGTCAGGCTTTGAAATGCCACATTCAGGAATTGATTATAGGGTATACGGATATAATCTTGCAGGATGGGGTAGTGATGACTATATTATGGAAGTACAGCAGATTATAAGTAATGCACCGGCAGGAGCCAATGTGGAGGCAGAACTTACATCTTCCACACCCGTTTCAGGGGATGGTGGACTTATGCGTGCTGATGTGGAATTTAAACTTGACGGTGATATAGGAGAAATGAGCATCTCAGATATTAAGGTGCATAGCATAAAGGTCAAAATACAGTTGGCAAGTAATCCTGATGTATTTGCATATTCTACATTAACATTTAATTAGTACCTTGTGTTTATTTGCAGGTTGAGGAGTTTTGCAAATGAAAAAAAATCTTTTAAAGGGCGTGTTTACCGGTGTAAGCGCGCTTCTTACAACAGCAATTGTGGCAGGAGCCGTATATAACAGCAAAATTGAAGCCGAAGCGGCGGACACATTCTTAGGAATTCAAAACTTAATTACAGAGGTTTCGACGGAATACGAGAAGACACAGGAAAAGTATACCATACTTGAAATTGTGCCTGACAGAAGTGCGTCCGAAATCGGTTATTTTTTCGAGGGATATGAGCCTGCACTTTCAGTGTGGGATGAAACTGAAATGCGCTGGAAAAATTGGCAAGAGCAGTTAAAAGATTGTGTGGATGAAAATGCCAGATATGAACTGATGGAAGGTAACGGAACCGAAGGCAGCGGACTAAAAGGTAAGCTGAAAGCCTATTATGCCTCACAGGGAATCACAAACGGACCTGTGAGTTATTCTGATGCGGCATATGCGGAATCTTATGCGCCCCAGGACGGGTATGAATATATTGAATTTGGTAATGCAGCACAAATTGGATGGTTTGCACCGACAGATACTCCTGCGCAGGGGTATGATATTGTGTTTGACCCATACGTTTACGATGCAGCGGAAGGAACCGCTTATTATCAGGTGAAAAGTGGAAGTGAACTGCTTATCGAGGATGCCAATAAGGATACAATAGCAGATGATGAAATTGTTTATAAGAAGTTAATGGATGGCACGGGTGCGTCTTATTATATGTACTATGGCTCATGGGCAGACATTAAGGCGGCGCTTGAGGATGATGAGCAGGACGATACAGCATCAGGTAACGACAGTGCTACCGAAGATGAAAACACGGATATTCCGGATACAACTGTGTCTGGCAGTGATGTTTCAGGTGGAGATTCAAGTGCATCCGACAACACTGGTAATGATAGCACAGATAACAACAATAATGATAATATTGTTGATGATACAGAAGATGAACATCTGGATATAGGACTGTATGAATTCTATCTTGTTAAATTCGAGAGGATTCCGGATTACAGTACGATTACTGAAGGACAGTATGTGTATATCGTAAGAGAGGCGACGATAACACAGAACAGTAGTGCAGACTATGTGTTTGTGGCAGGTACAGACGGCGGACAGGAATACATGCTTGGCCATGACGGTGTTTATGTGGCAAATACATTCACAAATAATTACTGGTTCCACAAAAACGTGTTAAGCATGCTTCCGGCAGAGTATAAAGATTTCCCTGTTGAGGTTATTTCCTATACCCCAGATGAGTTAAATGCAGCCCTTGAAGATAATGAGTTCCCTGACTTTGACTTTTTATATATTAATTCAGGAAAGAGTACGGATAATAAGAGCACTGCTGAAAATGACGGATGGCAGTATTCCGCTCAGGCAGACGAAGCAACAAAGAAAGGCGGAGACATTAATTCGTCTGTTTGGAGTGCCATTTTTGCCCGTGTTAATAATAAATATATTCCAACCGTTGTAGACGGTAATATTATTTTTGTGCAGGAAACAGCAAACAGCACTCTTACCACGAAAAACAGTGCACTGGAAGGGACGGAGATCTTCAAACTTTGTGTCGCTCTTTGTCAGGAATCCGTGTCAGGCGTGGACTATGCATCTGCTACAGCAGATATGACCTCACTTTGGAACGGACTTGCAACCGGTAGTGAAAACGGACATTTTGCAACAGATTATGTGTATTGCCACACCGGCAACACATCCCTGATTAACGATAACTTTGGTAAATTTACTATTTATACCGAGGGTAGTGTTGTACCTGTAGGTTTCCAGAAGGTTCTCGATGAAATTGAATTAGAGAATATGTACAGAGCATCAGATACATCAGGGGAGTATTCTCAGTTGCCTACGGATATATCTCAGGCATATGTGGTGCGCCACATCATGAATTACAAGAACCGTCGTAATGTTCAGGCAAAAACCAGCATAAGCGTGCTTGAAATCCAGCCGGCTAAGACTGAAAACGGTGAACCGACCCTTACTCTCGCACAGGTGAAGAAATGGGCGCCGGAGGTTAAGAGTGTCAACGTTAATGTCATGACCACCGCTGAATTTATCGGTAAGATTGAGACCTTAAACGACAAATATGACATGATTTATATTGGCACCGATAAGACCCATATGAATACTAATACCGAAGATATGAATAGTTCAAGCCTTGTAAAAGGAAGTACTGACTTTAACGATGATAATATGGATGGACTTATCTATTATAATATCGGTGATATACGTTATAATTTGATGCAGCTTGCCGGTACGCTTGATTCGGAATATTATATGGGCAAGAGGGAAAATAACCTATACTATTACAATCCCACTCGTTACAGTGGTAATGATCTCACAAAAGATAAGATGAATGCACTGTTCTCTTACCTTGACGGTTCCTATCCCGTTGTATTGGCAGATGATTTCTTTGAAAGTGCCGTTACATTTTATCATCATGATAATTTTACCGGTTTAAGTATTGACTTTGGCGAGGGCGCTTATGATAAAACTACCATGAGGAAAATGGGGCTTAGAGAAGGTGATGCTAATAGTGTTAAACTGAGAGAAGGCTATAGGGTTATCGCTTATACCTCAAGTGACTTTACCGGAACAGGTGTGGTTTTGGAGCCGGGAGAGTATAATTTATCAAAATACGACCTATCCAATGCCATAAACTCTTTTGTGGTCGAAAAAGTTGAGGGTGAGAAGTCTGTAAGGAGAATCGACGGCGATCGTATCGATAATTCATCTTATATGTATGAATTTGCCAATAATGCTCTTAACAAAGGGTACAAAAATATATTTGGCTTCAGTGAGATAGGCGAAGATTCCCAGTTGTTTCAGTTTTATCTTAACCGTCCCAAGGTAAGTCTGGTTAATGCAAGCGCAAACGGAACTTTAGAAGATGAGATATACTATATCAATGATGTAAACGGAAGATATTACCTTGAGTACAAATTCACCATTCAGAATGAGGGCTCGGCATCGAATAATACTCAATATCAGTGCAAGTTCTACATTGATGTAAACTCTGATGGAAGATTCTCAGAGCAGGAGCGTCTGGGTGATATTGCGATTTCCAATGGCGGCAGCAGTGTGGCATATAATCAGTTGTATGCAGGCAGAGAATACACAATGAGGCGTGTTGTACCTGACGGTTACAAGGGCGTACTCCCTTGGAAAGTGGAGATTTCCCAGGTAAACAACTCTAATATTTATTGCTTTATGGATGGATATACAAAGCTTCAGGGGCTTCCTAAGGAAACAATTAAGATTATTCAGATTTCCCGTGATTACTGTTCTGAAGACGAAATTTTAAATCTTGCAGAGGAAATCAATGGTAAAGCAACCGTTAAAGAAACTCTCTATTACTATGATGGCTGGTATATGGCCTGCAGTTCAGATACCAAACCAAAGGTAAGTGGCTATGAAGATAACCTTTATCATGTATTAGTATATGGTGGAACATATAATGGCGTATACTATGAAGGCATATCGAATGATTTTGAAATTGATGTGGATTTTTATACCCAGACAATGTTTCAAGATGAACTTTGGGATAAAAATATCGATATGGATGATTACGACATGCTGATTATGGGATTCTCGGATATGTATTATGACTTTATAGATTATGATAATAAGCCTAAGGCAGCGAAGGCATTGGAGGCCGTAACAGACTTTATTGATAGTGGGCGAAGTGTGCTTATGGCACATGATAATACTTCCTTCTATAACTTCGAGGAGGGTAAACAGGGTATTATTGATAGAACAACCGGCAAAACGCAGGGACTTACCGGAGATAGTTACTTTGCTTACAATATAACCCAGGCTATCCGTAGCAGGATTGGTATGGATAGGTATAGTGTGCTTAGCACAGAGATAATTGGTGCGGATGGAAAAACTATACTTAATCAAGGAAAGGCGCTTGATGAGGGAACAGACTATTATGAAAAAGTCAAGAATTCCGGCGCAGAGGTGGCCTATAAGCATAAGACAAATCGAGCGCAGACTATTCCCGAGATACAAGGGTATACATATACTACTATTAATGCAAAGGATAAGCGTGAAGAAATAACTAATAAGTGGGGCACGGTTACAGGTGCAACTACGGAAGATATGGTCTATACTGCGGCAGAAACCGGTCTTGACGAGGATTGGGTAAATGAGTACCTGAACATAAACTTTGGTACGGTTTATTATAATGACGGTAGTGAAGGTGGTCATACATATTACTCTTCTTATGACGAAGGAGAAATGATTCCGTGGTATGACGGAAGAGTTTTTGATATGTGGGTTTCACAGGTCAATCAAGGACAGATTACACAATATCCTTATAAGCTTGCGGAAAGATTCCCTATATCATATACCCATTCACAGTACTATC
>CAZGSF010000007.1:0-33923 GCA_964528145.1 uncultured Lachnospiraceae bacterium
AAGAAAGGAAATGTATGTCCAATCATCTTATATTTGATAATTGGATTATACGAGGTATATTGACATGGGAAAGTTTGTTATTAAGAAAACCGCTACAGGAGTTAAATTTGACCTTAAAGCAGGAAATGGTGAAGTAATCGCTACTTCTGAGGTTTATACTACTGAAGATGCATGCCGTAACGGAATTGCAAGCGTTCAGAAAAATGCGCCGGTTGCAGAGGTTGAAGACCAAACTGTAGAGGGTTATGAGGAGAAAAAGAATCCTAAATTTGAAGTATATGAAGATAAAGCAGGTGAATTCAGATTCCGTCTGAAAGCTACCAACGGCCAGGTTATTGCTGCAAGTGAAGGTTATACAGCAAAAGCTTCATGTATGAACGGCATTGAATCTGTAAAGAAGAATGCGCCTGAGGCAGAAATTACAGAATAAGGATTTTTAAGAGATTTAATATATGAAAACCCGAATTTTACATGAAGACCGGGATATTCTGGTTTGCCATAAGCCTGCCGGACTGGCGGTGGAGAATGCTGCTGTGGGCAGGATGGATATGGTCAGTGAATTGAAGAATTATTTAAAGTCTCCCTATTTGGGTCTGGTTCACAGGTTGGACCAGCCCGTAGAGGGACTTTTAGTTTTTGCTAAAAATCCCAAGGCGGCAGCTGCATTAAGTAAACAGCTTAAAGACAATACACTTAACAAAGAATATTATGCCGTAATTTGTGGACAACCCGACACTGACAAGGGAAGACTTGTGGATTATCTTGCAAAGGATAATAAAAACCGCATGGCGAAAGTGGTTAAAAAAGACGATAAAGACGGCAAAGAAGCCATTTTGGAATTTGAACTTTTACAAAGTATACCTCAAAATGACGAAAGGATTTCTTTGTTGAGAATTAATATTAAGACAGGGCGCTTCCACCAAATCCGCGCTCAGCTGTCAAACGCAGGAATACCGATTTTAGGCGATAGGAAATACGGGACTGAGGCATCTTTTAAGTTATCAAATATTACAGAAACAAAAAATGTTGCCCTATGTGCCTGTAGTTTAAACTTTAAGCATCCTATAAACGGAAAAAATATCGAGTATTCTGTAATTCCGGATTCCGGTGCATTTAAATTGTTTGATATAAATGGATGATATTTACATTAAAAAAATCTAATATTAATTATCAAACCCACCATACTATTTTTTAGAGAGAAAAATAGGATGGTGGCGCACATGGCAGAAAAAATTTTAAAAAGTAAAACAGCGATACTGCTTCTTATTACGGGAGCAGTATATTTTTTTCTTAAATATATTTTCCCGTTAGTGACGCCGCTGCTTTTGGCTGTGATACTCACGGTGGTGTGTGTTCCTGTTTTTGACAAAATCCGTAGAAAAATACGTATTCCAAGGACGGTTCTTATGAGTGCTTTTATGATTTTTATAGTGGCGGTTTTGGGAGTGCTAATATGGATTTTTGTAGCAAGAGTAGTGTCAGAAATTCCTTCGTTGATAAAGAATTTGCAAGGGGTGGAATCCGGAGTCACAGTATTTATCCGTAGTTGCTGCGATGGGATAGAAAAGCGTTTTGGCATTAATGCGGATAAAACAGAAAATATTATAATTGAAAAAGTAAACATTTTTATCAGGCATTTTCAGGCAAATGTTATGCCGGGGTTATTGGGTGAATCTCTTTCTTATGCAAAGTATGTGGTGTCTGTTGGAGCATTTCTTGCTATAACTGCCATTGCAGTAATTCTTTTTGTAAAGGATTATGACAAAATAATGGGCAGTCTGAAGAAGTGTGAAGAAAGCAGATTATTTCTTCAAATTATGTGGCAGGTAATTTATTATATCGGTACTTTTTTAAAGGCACAATTAATTATTATGTTTTCTCTTAGTGCTTTGTGTTCTGTGGTTTTGTCTGTGGCAGGCGTTGAAAACAGTATACTTTTCGGTGTGCTTGCAGGGGTAATGGATTTACTGCCCTTTATTGGAACGGGAGTTGTATTGATTCCATTGGGAATTTGGAACCTGATTAACGGATTTTACGTGCAGGTGGTTGTGTGTTTTCTACTTTACGCCGGCTGTGCCATTTTGAGAGAAGTGCTGGAACCAAAACTTATCGGTGATAAGGTGGGAATATATCCTATTGCCATTTTGCTGGCGGTATATGCAGGACTTAAACTTTTTGGCGTAGGGGGAATTATAAAAGGACCTCTTGGTCTTGTGATTATCTGTCAGGTGTACAATAGCTGGAAGGAGCATACGGGCGTGGTATTAAAGGAGGAGTTAAAAGAGGAATAATTATTGCTATATCTTTTTTAAAATCTGTGATACAATGTCATAAGTATTACAAAGGAGAAATATTAAAATGGCAGCATCAAAAAGAAATAAATCAAAAAGACAAGTGAAGAATACAAGACCTGAAATGCCCTCCATTCTTGTGTTTGTTTATCTTATATTTATGGCGGTGTTATTTCCTTTCTATCTTACGGAAGGATATACAATGGCGGGTACGGATAAGTCTATGTTATTCAGATATACAGGTCTGATCTTTATATTTGCGACCCTGTTCTTTGCCTTGGTATATTGGCTCTGTACAGATACTAAAGAGAAAAAGAAGAAACCGGTAAAGCAAAATTTTTGGCAAAAGCTCTGGCAAAAGATCAGCCTTTCTGACAAGTTTGTTTATTCATACGGCATTGTGGTAGTTTTGTCATTTTTATTCAGTAAGAATAAAGCAGAGGCTGTTTGGGGAGCAAACGGCTGGTACATGGGCTTCTGGTCACAGATTATTTTTGTTATGTCATATTTCTTTATATCTAATTTCCTCATTGGGGAAAAAGTGATACTTATGTCATTTGCCATAAGCACCACAATAACATTTGTGTGGGGAGTTTTAAACAGGTTTTCGGTTTATCCCATTACTTTTAAAGGAGCCAGCCCCAGTTTTATTGCCACACTGGGTAATATTAACTGGTTCTGCGGGTACTGGTCGATATTTTTCTCGGTGGCGGCGGGACTGTTTTATATGTGCCTTATTAAAGAAAATACTATGAAAGTCAGAATACTTATAGGTGCATATCTGGGACTTTCAACGGCAATAGGAGCGCTGCAGGGAAGCGACAGCTGTATGCTTACCTTTTTGGCTGTAATGCTTGTGATGTTTTGTGTGTCCGCTAAGGAACGGTTACATAGAAAAGCTTTTTATATGACTGCTGCTGTCATGTGTTTGGCGTGTCAGCTTATGCGTGTCATACGTGTCATGTTCCCGGAGGCACTGAATTATGATTGTGCGACCACGGAGTTATTAACAGGTGGTAATTTGACACTTGTGCTTTTAATTATTGTGGCAATTCTTTGGATTGTTACAGATAAAATAAAAGTAAGTGATGAAAAACTGTTAAAGTATATGAAGTATGAAAGTATTGTTATACTTTCTGCATTGGTTGTTGTTTTTGTTCTTTTTGTGGCTTTAATAATCCGCAATACGAAAAATCCCGGAAGTATAGGGGCGTTGGCGGATTATTCGCTGTTTACTTTTGATAATTACTGGGGAAGTGCCAGAGGTGCAACCTGGACTGCGGGAATAAAGGTTTTTGGTGATATGAATATTTTTGAGAAACTTGTTGGTCTGGGTCCTGACAGTTTTGCTTATGGTGTATATCGTGAAGGCAGCACCGCCATGGCAGTTGCAGTTGATACCTTTGGAGACAGCAGATTGACCAATGCCCATAATGAGTGGATTACGATGTTGGTGAACTTCGGACTTATTGGTATGGTTTCATATGTGGGAATGTTTATTTTGAAAGCTATAAGATACGTTGGTAAAGGTGTTTCTTCACCTTTGGCATTTGCCTGTGGTCTGGCACTTATAGGATATATGTGTAACAATTTCTTTAGTTTCCAGCAGGTACTTAATGCGCCATTTATATTTATTGCAATGGGAATGGGCGAGGCAGTTATCAGAAAAAGTGAAGCAGGCAAGGTATAAATATTTTAGTTGCCCCTTGACAATTGCCCATAAAATGCACTACAATCAACTTCAACAACAAAGAAACAGACTGTGAAGAGGACTAGTACTTATCCATGGCCGTCCCAGAGAGAGAATCAAATGCTGCGAGATTCTTACGGAACAGATTTGGAACCTACCTTGGAGTCCCATATGAACTATGGCGTAACACCGGCGTTAACGGTATGATAAGAGAGTGTATGTAAAGATTGTGCTTAGGCATGGTATTTGCATCATTAAACAGGGTGGTACCGCCGAGCTTTCGGTCCCTTATGGGAGCGAAGGCTCTTTTTATTGCTTTGCAAATGTAAATATTTATAACTGAAATAAAAAGGAGGATTAAATCATGGCAGACAAAAAACTTGTAGAAGCGATTACATCCATGGACGTAGATTTCGCCCAGTGGTATACAGACGTCGTTAAAAAAGCAGAACTTATTGATTACACCAGCGTTAAAGGATGCATGGTTTTAAAGCCTGCAGGGTACGCTATCTGGGAAAATATTCAGAAAAATTTGGACGCAATGTTTAAAGAAACAGGGGTAGAGAATGTATATCTTCCTATGTTTATTCCGGAAAGTCTTTTACAGAAAGAGAAGGATCATGTAGAAGGTTTCGCACCTGAGGTCGCATGGGTTACCCACGGCGGGCTTCAGCCTTTGCAGGAGCGTATGTGCGTACGCCCTACATCTGAGACTTTATTCTGTGATTTTTATAAAAATGATATTCAGTCCTATAGGGATTTACCCAAGGTTTATAATCAGTGGTGTTCAGTAGTACGTTGGGAAAAGGAAACCCGTCCTTTCCTTCGATCCAGAGAGTTCTTATGGCAGGAGGGACACACTGCTCATGCAACCGCTGAAGATGCAGAAGCAAGAACTATTCAGATGCTTAACGTATATGCAACCTTCCTTGAGGATTATCTTGCAATCCCTGTTGTAAAAGGGCGCAAGACCGACAAAGAAAAATTTGCAGGTGCAGAAGCAACTTACACCATTGAAGCATTGATGCATGATGGTAAAGCTCTGCAGTCCGGTACCAGCCATAATTTTGGTGATGGATTTGCTAAGGCCTTCGGAATCCAGTTTGCAGATAAGGATAACACTTTAAAATATGTACATCAGACCTCATGGGGTATGACCACCCGTCTTATCGGTGCGATTATCATGGTTCACGGTGATGATTCCGGTTTGGTTCTTCCTCCCAGAATTGCACCCGTGCAGGTAATGATTATTCCTATCCAGCAGAAAAAAGAGGGCGTTCTTGATAAAGCATACGCTATGAAAGAGCAGCTTCTTGCAAAAGGATTTAAGGTAAAAGTTGATGATACTGACAAGACACCCGGATGGAAATTCTCTGAGCAGGAGATGCGTGGTGTTCCTATCCGTATCGAGGTTGGTCCTAAGGATATTGAAGCAGGCAAATGTGTAATCTGCCGTCGCGATACCAGAGAAAAAATCGAGGTTGCATTTGATGAACTTGAAAGCAAGGTTGCAGAGGTTCTTGAAACCATGCAGAAAGAAATGCTTGAAAGAGCAAGAGCACATCGTGAAGAGCATACCTATGTTGCCAAAACCATGGCTGAACTCGAGTCCATCTTTACAGAGAAAACCGGCTTTGTAAAAGCTATGTGGTGCGGTGAGCAGGATTGTGAAGATGTAATCAAGGAAAAATTAAGCGTAACCAGCCGTTGTATGCCTTTTGAACAGGAAAACTTAAGCGACACTTGTGTTTGCTGCGGTAAGCCTGCCAAGAAGATGGTATATTGGGGCAAAGCATACTAAGAGGGAAATAGAATGGCAAATTTAGGCATTCCGTCTAATACAATTGAAATTCTGCAAAAATATAATTTTAATTTTCAAAAAAAGTATGGACAGAATTTTCTTATAGATACAAATATTTTGGAGAAAATTATAGATTCTGCAGAGATTGCTAAGGATGACTGCGTGTTGGAAATAGGACCGGGAATCGGAACTATGACTCAGTATCTTGCAGAGAGGGCAGGAGAAGTGGTAGCGGTAGAGATTGATAAAAACCTGATACCTATTCTTTCGGATACCTTGTCAGCGTATGATAATGTTACCATTATTAACGAAGACATTCTGAAGGTGGATATTAATGCTATCTGTGAGGAAAAGAACGGTGGCAGACCGATTAAGGTTGTTGCCAATCTTCCCTACTATATTACAACACCTATTATCATGGGCTTGTTTGAAAGTCATGTACCCTTAAAAAGTATTACGGTTATGGTGCAGAAAGAGGTTGCTGACCGTATGCAGGTAGGGCCGGGAACAAAAGATTATGGTGCCCTTTCTTTGGCAGTTCAGTTTTATGCAAAGCCGGAGGTGGTTTGCCAGGTTCCGCCCACTTGCTTTATTCCAAAGCCGGGAGTCGGAAGTGCGGTAATAAGACTTACCCGTTATGATAAGGCTCCTGTAACGGTGCAGGATGAGAATAAAATGTTTGCCCTTATCCGTGCTGCTTTTAACCAGCGTCGTAAAACCTTGGTAAATGCCTTGGGCAATGCTGCAGGTATTAATTTCTCAAAGGAAGCGGTAGCAAAAGCCATTGAAGAGATGGAGTTGTCACCTACAATCAGAGGTGAAGCCCTGACACTGGAGCAGTTTGCAAGGCTGTCGGATTTGTTGACTTAAATATATAATTGGTTCACAGAAATCGGTTCGTAGAGAAAAATAATCCGTAATAAGAACATATCCTCAAAGATCGCCACTATATATCGTGGCGGTCTTTTGTTTTTGCTAAAAATATCACAAAATACTGTATGTATAAATTGCCGAAAGCATCATTTTTGACGTGTCAACAAAGTCTTGTAATCTTAAAATCTGCTTGCTATAATAACAAAAAAGCATAATTCTTTTAACCATCTATTGGAAATATCCAAGTCTTTGGGAATAATCCCGTCAGGTATTCAAAGAAATCTATGCTGATACCCCAATAACAAATATAAGCATAGGATTTCAAGAGAAGGACAGGGCGTAATATACGGTTGTTCTAAACTGACAATATATTCCATGCGGAATCCTATGGAAAGGAGGACACATGGGAAAAAGTGATAGGGTATTAAGGAAATATTTTCGAGATAAGAGGCGCTTTGCGGATTTGTTTAACGGAGTCTTGTTTGCGGGAGAACAGGTAATAAGAGCAGATGAACTTGAAGATAAGTCGGAAATTTATATTGATGAAGATAAAGCTTTTCAGGACAAAAAAAGTACACAACGCATTCGAGATATTGTTATGCGAATGAAAAGCGGAGAAACTTTAAAACTTATGGCGGTAGAGAATCAAAGTTATGTGGATTATGTCATGCCATTTCGATGTATGCAGTATGATGTGATGGAGTATTGTCAACAGATACAGGAATTACGTAAACGGAATATTGAAAAGGGCGAGTTTGATACTGATGCGGAATGGCTTTGTAAAATTAGAAAAACTGACCGCATTATACCGGTATATACATTGTGTGTGTATTATGGTGAAGACCTGTGGGATGGTCCCAGATGCCTTAAGGATATGATGGACTTTGGGGAGGATGCAGAGGATGCGAAGCAGTTTTTTGCGGATTATCCAATGAATCTGCTATGCATAAATGAGAAGAATGATTTTTCTGTATTTAAGACAGAAATTAGGCAGTTGTTTGATGCAATGCAATATCGCAAGAATAAAAAAGGTTTATTGTATTTGATGGAAAGTGATGAGAACTATCAGCATATGGACATGGATACCATGGAGGCCATGAGCGTGCTTCTGGATATACCACAGATTTGGAAAAACAGAGCAAAATATATAGAAAATGAAGAAAGCGAGGGTGGAAATATGTGTCAGGCAATACGAGAACTTATGGAAGATGCAAGGAACGAGGGCTTGGAACAGGGAATTGAACAGGGCATAAATGCCTTGATTAAATCATTACAAAAGATGGGGATAAGCAAATATGACATTACGAAAGAGGTACGTGATAATTTCGAACTGACGGAAGAGAAGGCTGTATCATACATAGAAAAATATATGAATTAGAACTAAAGCACATATTCGGAGATAATTTATCGGATATGTGCTTTTTGTTGCCGATGGTGTCAATGTTGCCGTTGTTTCCATTCCTTTTTTGCTGGTTTCCAATAAAAATATAATATATAGACATAAGAGGTATAAAAAATGTTATTGTGCGTTAGCGGAAAAAGAACGTCATATTTGAAATTGCGTTTTTCTTTGTGTGTATTTAAGTTGACAAACAAAAATGGATATGTAATAATTTTAAAATATAAAGTCGGTAGCAAAGTTCGGATAAAATGATTTGCTGATTATAAAGTAATAAAAAATTTTGTCAAAAACTAATTAAACGGAGGCATGAAATGCGAAAGAGAAAAGAAGGAAAATTGAAAAAATTAGTAGTTATATTAGGTATTGTCAGCCTTATGATTGGATTGACCGCTTGTGCTAAAGATGCACAGTCATCTAATGATACAGTAGATAAGATTGCAATAGAGGAAACAACGCAATCAACAGATAGTACAGAACAGCAACCCGAAACAGAAGTGGTAGAAGATACTACAGAAGAAGTAGTAGAAGAAGAAACCATTCCTGAGGAACCTGAAGTCGAGATGGTAGACTTTGAAACCTGGGCTAAGCAGGAAGGTAATGACGAAGTGTGCTTAGTTGTTTGGAATGAAGAACTTGGTATTCAGAAAATATTGCCAACATATCAGGAAAGTAAAGAAACCTATACTATTCAGGAAGGAGATAGGTTTGCAATTCCATATAATGAGCTTATTGCTTCTATAGATATCAATGAGGAAAGCAAAAGCTTCTATGGTTATGAATATTTAGAAATATCCTTGATAAAAGGAGAAGTAAACCAGGTTACTGTTATTTTTTATAATCAGGACGGGGAATTCCAAAATATAAATTACTTATTTGAATAGTTGTTATCCAATATAAAAAGAGAAACTTAAAGTTTTGTAACTTTGAGTTTCTCTCGAACAATCATTATATCCGGTTAAAAATGTCATACCAAAGAATAATTGTAGGCAAAAAATTTATAACCATAGAAAAATAATCCGGTTCGTAGAATATACGGACCGATTTTTTTACCTAAAAATACAAAAACCACAACATCTTGTATATTTTTTCTTAAATTTCTCTATATTTTCTTGATATTTGACATATTCCTATGTTACACTTAAGCATAGTTAAAAGTGGGTAAATTTGCACTTATGCAGGAAGATAGAAGAGGTGGAACCTTGGATAAGTTTGAATATAAAGTAAGATCTCAGGAGATTAGAAATTTAATAGCGCAGGGCGAATACAGTGCGGCTGTAGATATAGCAGATACCATTGACTGGCGCAGGGTCAAAAGTGTAATGATGCTTTGTACCATCAGTGATTTATATAAAATTAATCGTCGTTTTGAGGAATCAAAAGAGCTGTTGCTTTTGGCATATGACCGTCATCCGGGAGGAAGGACGATCGTTTATTCGTTGTGCGAATTGTCAATTAAGATGGGTGAATTTGTACAGGCCATTGAGTATTATAAGGAATTTGTGCAGATTGCACCTAAGGATACCGGACGGTATATTTTGCAATATAAGCTTTATGTTGCCCAGGAGGTAAGTCTTGAAGAGCGTATAGAGGTTCTTGAAGAATTAAAGAAACGTGATTACCGTGAAAAATGGGCATATGAACTGGCATATTTATATCATAGGGTCGGACTTGCAACACGTTGTGTGGAAGAGTGTGATGAGCTTATTTTGTGGTTTGGTGAAGGTAAATATGTTACAAAAGCTATGGAACTTAAAATGCTTCACCGTCCATTGACTGCTGAGCAGCACCTTAAGTATGAGGGACGTTTTAAAGAAGAGAACAATAGCAGTAATTTAGTTGAGGGTATGTCGGAAATGACATCTGATGAATATGCTTCCGATGATGTTATGAATGCACCCACGGTTGAAATTTCCGGTGATGAAATTGAAGACATTCAGGTTAAGACCATGGATGTGGGAGAATATAATACGATTAACCTTCAAAAAGAGCTTGCAGACAGTCTGAAGGAACTCTGGGAAGGTGCGCCTCAAAATCAGCTGGAGGATGAGAATATTCCTGTTGAAACAGAAGTTTATTATTCATCCGATACAAGTGAAATTATGGCGGAGGAAAATATAATCGACCAGCCTGTTGAGAATGAAGAATTGCCTTTAGAGGATTCAGAAGAAGAATCGGAAAATATCGAAGTGGAAGTTGCGGAAGATGATTCGGAAGAGGTTGTGGAAGAATCAGTAAGTGAAGAAGAGTTTAGTGATGAAGAAGAATTCCAAGAAGAATTCCATGATGAAGAAGACGAACTTTCGGATACTCAGAAAATAACTCAGGCAATTGTGGCTCCGCTTTTCAGACAGACTGAAGACATGACAGAAATCGCACTTCAGTTAGAAGATGAGACGCAAATTGATGACACTGCCGCTATTGTTATGGCGGAAATGAAAACGGAAATTACCGAGCCTTCGGATGCATCAGAGATTTCAGAGGAAGAACCGGTCGAACTGGTTGAATCAGAGGAAGCGCCTGCTGAATCAGAGGAAGCACCTGTTCAGGAAGTAATAAAACCGGAAGCAATGCAGCCTAAAATCTTTGATAAATTTATCGGTATGGAATATGACGGACAGATGAGTTTCCTTGTTCCTGAAACCGAAAAAGTGGAAAAGCAGATTACCGGACAGTTGAATATTGACGATATTTTGGTTGAATGGGAACGCATGAAAAAGGAAAATGAAGAAAAGCAGGCGGAAGAGGTTCGTCAGCGTGTGTTAGAGCATACAGGTAATATTTTAGTGGACTTTGACCAGGTGGCTAAGGACGGACTCTTAGAGAAGCTGGAGAGTGATGACTATAGTGATGAGGACTATGGTGTAACTGTAGAGGCCGAGGAAGAAGCCGTAGAAGTCGAAGCAGTAGAGGAACTTGAGGAAGTCGAAGAAGTAGTTGACGAACCTGAGGCAGATGACGAGGCAATTGAGGAAGCAGAAGAAGTTGTTGATGAACCCGTAGCAGATGACGAGGCAATTGAGGAAGCAGAAGAAGTTGTTGATGAACCCGTAGCAGATGACGAGGCAATTGAAGAAACAGAGGAACCCGAAGAAATCGAAGATGAACCCGAAGAAATCGTAGAATCTGTGGAAATAGAAGAAACAGAAGAACCTGATGATGTAGAAGAATTTGAAGAGCTGGAAGAACTCGAAGAGGAACCTGTACAGCCTCCTAAGAAGAAAATTAAAGAAGGCTTTTGGGCGACTGTTGAAATTGAACAGGATGAAGTAGAAATGATCAGGAATGCGGATTCTGAAGAGGTTGAGTTCGAGGAAGTTGAAGCGGAAGAAGAGGAATTTTCTGACGAGCAGGTAGAGGCGGAAGTGGAAGAATTTGATGAAGCTTCTGAGAGTAATGAGTCAGCAGGCAGGGAACTTACAGATGATGAAAAGGAATTATATGCTTCCTTTATTCCAAACATAAAATCCAAAGAGCAGTTGGTTAATGCTATAGATTCCATAAGTCTGGCTCCATATACCGGTAATGTAATTATTACAGGTGAGGATGGAACGGATACGCTTGCACTTGCCAAGAACCTTATGAGAGAGGTTCAGATGACCGACAGTAATTTTTCCGGTAAGGTTGCTAAGATAAGCGGATATGCCATGAATCAGCGGGAAATAGAGAACGTTATTGGAAAACTTGATAATGGTGCTTTGATTATTCAGAATGCAGGAAAAATGAGTGCTGAAGCGGGAGAAAAACTTCAGAAAGCATTACAGCAGGAGAATAAAGGTATCGTGGTAATCATGGAAGGCGGCAAAAAATCCATTGGCAGATTGCTTGAGGCAGTTCCTTCATTAAAGGAAACCTTTAATCTTTGTGTTAATGTGGAGGCATTGGATAATGACTCGCTGGTTGCATTTGGTAAAAAATATGCAAGGCAACAGGAGTATTCCATTGATGAAATGGGTCTGTTGGCATTACATACCTGTATTTCCGACCGTCAGACAAGCAATCATGCTGTGACAATTCCGGAGGTTCAGGAAATCGTAGATAAGGCTATTACCCATGCCAATAAAAAAACCATTGGACATTTCTTCGATGTATTATTTGCAAAGAGATACGATGATGAAGATATGATTGTACTTAAGGAAAATGATTTTAACTAGGAGGCGCAATAATGGCAAATACAAAAAAGGTTACACCCGCCAAAAGAGAAACAGTTTTTATATCTGAAGCAGATCAGTATGTATTTGCACAAGGTACGCATTATGATATTTATAAAAAACTTGGAGCACATTTATCGGTAGAAAATGGTGTGGAAGGTGTGTTTTTCGGTGTATGGGCACCTAATGCGGCTTGTGTTAATGTAATAGGTACTTTTAATAACTGGAACGAAGAGTCACATGTGATGACAAAACTTGGGCCCGGCGGAATTTGGGCACTTTTTGTGCCCGGTGTTTGTGAAGGGGATATGTATAAATTTCTTATAAAAACAAATGAGGGTTATAAATTATACAAAGCCGATCCCTTTGCTAATTATGCAGAATTCAGACCGGGAACAGCATCCATAGTGACAGACTTGTCAGGATTTAAATGGTCGGATGCTACTTGGATGGATAACCGTCCTACAAAGAATATATATCGTGAGCCGATGGCTGTTTATGAATGCCACATCGGTTCATGGATGAAGCATCCCGACGGAACAGAGCATGGATATTATAATTACCGTGAGTTTGCTGACCGAATGGTTAAATATTTAAAAGAAATGAAGTATACCCATGTGGAATTAATGGGTATTGCGGAATATCCTTTTGATGGCTCCTGGGGATATCAGGTGACCGGATATTATGCGCCTACATCAAGACATGGTCAGCCCAAAGATTTCATGTATCTTATAAATGAACTTCACAAAAATAACATCGGTGTCATTTTAGACTGGGTACCTGCACATTTTGCAACTGATGCCCATGGATTGGGTTGTTTCGATGGCGGATGTATTTTCGAACATCCGGACCCGAGGCTTGGGGAGCATCCTGACTGGGGTACTAAGATTTTCAATTACGGAAGAACAGAGGTTAAAAATTTCCTGATTGCCAATGTACTTTATTGGATGAGAGAGTTCCATATAGACGGAATCCGTGTGGATGCGGTTGCGTCCATGCTTTATCTTGATTATGGTAAAAAAGACGGACAGTGGTTGCCTAACAAATACGGTGGAAATAAGAATCTTGAGGCTATTGAATTCTTCAAACATCTGAATTCTGTTGTCAGAGGAACTGACCCCGGATTTTTAACCATAGCAGAAGAATCTACCGCATGGCCCAAAGTTACCGGCAGTGTGGAAGAGGATGGTTTAGGATTTGCTTTCAAATGGAATATGGGTTGGATGCATGATTTCTGTGAATATATGAAACTTGATCCATATTTTAAAAAGGACAACCATTATGCAATGACATTTGCAATGAGTTATAACAGTTCAGAGAACTATATTCTTCCTTTGTCGCATGATGAAGTAGTACATTTAAAATGTTCAATGATTAGTAAAATGCCGGGATACACTATTGATAAATATGCAAACCTTCGTGCCGGATATGCTTATATGTTTGGCCATGCCGGTAAAAAATTACTTTTCATGGGTCAGGATTTTGGACAGGAAAGAGAGTGGAGCGAAGCAAGGGAACTGGATTGGAATTTGCTTTCAGAGCCCTTAAATAAAGGTATGCATGAGTATGTTAAGGAACTTTTGAAATTATATCGCAAGTATCCTTGTATGTATACCATTGATAATAGTTGGGACGGATTTGAGTGGCTGAATGCAGACGATAAAGACAGAAGCACTTACAGCTTTTTCCGCAAAGATGAAACCGGAAAAAATAATTTATTGTTTGTAATTAACTTCACTCCTATGGAATGGAAAGAATACAGGGTTGGAGTTCCTAAAAAGAAAAAATACAAATTACTTCTTAACAGTGATGATGTTAAGTTTGGCGGCATGGGTAATTTAATTCCTTCTGATATTTCAGCACAGGAAGTTCCGGTTAATTATAAAGATTATTCTATTTGCTTTGATTTACCGCCATTTACGGCTGCTGTATTTGTTTTTTAAAAAATGCTTAAGAATTAAAGTTAAAATGTCGAAATAGAAGGTGAATGTAATATGCATTCACCTTTTATTATTTGGATGGAGCGTGGAATATGAGAATAACTTTTGATAATACGCATCCGAATATCGATAAGGTCACAACTACATACAGTAACACCCGTACACAGGAAAGTGTAAAAACGGGTGCTTATACCGCAGACATTTCTGGCACAGTTATGGATAACAATGCTTACAAGGTTCAGGGAAGAACCGCAGAAGACGTTATGCAAGAAGCGCAGGGTACTGATGTAATGGCGCAACACAACTATATGGCAGTAATGTCTAATTCTATGTCTACGGAAGATTTCTCTAAAATGCTTAGAGAAGGTGTAGACCCTAATGATATGGATGTAGAAACGGTAGTCACAATTGTAGACCGAATAAAAGCAGAGCTTATGAAGTCCGGCGTATCCGTAGCAGGATATACCGACAATATTGATAATGAGACCCTAACTCAGATTGTAGGCAGTGAGAGTCTTGCAAGACAGATTACAGATGCATATACAGCAAATGACATTCCCGTCACCGAGGAAAATGTGGAAGCTGCAGTAAACGCAATGGACGAAGCGTTACAGCTTACCACTCCCACGGACGGAGAGCTAAAGTATCTTGTTAATAACGGAATGGAGTCTACCATTGAGAATTTGTACATGGCAGAACATTCAGGAGCCATTGATGCAGACAGACAGGGCAGAGGGTACTATCAGGAAAATACAGGATACTATGCAAAAAAAGCAGATTCTATTGATTTTGAGAAGCTTTTACCCCAGATAGAAAAAATAATAACGGAAGCCGGGATGGAAGTTAATGAGGATTCTGTAAAACAGGCTAAATGGATTATTGAAAAAGGAATTCCTTTAACTGCACAGAATATATCCTGTCTGGATGAAAACAGTAAGATTGATTTTCCGTTAAAGCAGGAAGATGTTATGGCGGTTGTTGCGGCTGCACTTGCAGACGGTAAGAATCCCATACAGGCTAATTTGACACATACTAAAAGCAAGTACAGGGAAGCAGCGGAATTATCCCACAATATAAATAACAAAATCAATGATTGGTTACAGGATGATTCCATATCACTTACAGCAAGAAGACAATTAGAAGAAGCAAGGCTCCGTATGACGGCAGAAGTAAATGTAAGACTTGTGGAAAGCGGGTTTTCCATAGATACTGCAGAAATGGAAGCCTTGGTTGATGCTTTAAAGAAAGCAGAAGAAAAGCAGGCAGAAATGATGTTCCCCGGACAATCTTCAAATCAGGCGGTAGGCAGTTACGAATTATACAATGACGCAATTAATAAAACTGCATTACTTCCCGGATTACCGGCGGCTACCATCGGAAAGCTTATATTTGAAGAAAAGCTTAGCATTAATGTTGATAACCTGGTATCCGCGGGAACAAAATTAGAGGCCGAGTATCAAAAAGCAGGTCAGAGTTACGAAACATTAATGACCTCACCCAGAAAAGATATGGGCGACAGTATACGGAAAGCATTTGCCAACGTGGATGATATATTAACGGATATCGGAATGGAATTATCATCTGAGAATCAGAGAGCTGTGAGAATATTGGCATATAATAACATTCCTATCATTGCCGGTAATATAGAGCAGGTAAGGGCGGCAGACCGCAAGGTTCAGAGAGTTATAGATAAAATGACACCTGCGTCAACACTTCAGATGATCAGAGAAGGTATTAATCCGTTAACCGCTGATATGAGTGAACTGGAGCAGTATTTTAATAATAAATCCGATGAGCCTCAGCAGGAAATGGAAACCTATAGCCGTTATCTTTATAATCTGGAGCAGAATAAAGAAATAACACCTGAGGAAAGAGATGCGTATATAGGTGTTTACCGGATGCTTAGGCAGATTGAGAAATCAGACGGCGCAGTTATAGGAAGCGTTTTAAAAGCGCAAAGTGATTTGAATTTTAAGCAATTGCTTACAGCTGCGAGGACTGCCAAAAAAGCGGGCATGAATATACTGGTTGATGAAAGCTTTGGCGGACTTGAAGAATTAAAGGGCGAAGGTCCCATGATAGATGAACAGATTAGTAATATCGATACTATCCGAAGTCTTAAGAACGTCGAAAAAGAAGTAATAGACACTTTAAACAAGCTTGATTTACCTGTTACTGCAAACTATGTAATGGCAGTAGCGGCATTAAATGAAAGTGCCAATCCTTTATTTAGCTATATCAAAGAGCAATTATCAAAGATTGATAACTCAAAGGATGCTGAAAAGAAAAGTGACAATGAAGAAACTTCTTTTGACGGAATCAGTGATAAGTTAACCGAAGCCCTTACCGGCAAAGAGGATATGCAAAAAGCATATAAAGAATTTGAAGCACAGGTTACCGGTTATTTGAAAGAGAATTTATATAATCCGGGTCAGACTTCTCTTGATGTTAAAGCTATTAAATCCGCTTGTCTTCAGATGTCTGTGGCATCCAAGATGGCTGACGAAGAAACTTATGAACTTCCGGTAATGCTCAAAGATGATGTGGCTGCAATACGTTTAACCATACGCCATAGTTCAGAGGCAAACGGTCAGGCAGCGATAACCCTTGATAATGAAACTTACGGCAAAATCCAAGCACACATTCAGGTTAAACAGGATGAAGTAACAGGTTATATTATCGGAAAGGACAATATTTCAGAACGTCTGGAAGATATTAAAGCTAATCTGTTATCTGAGTTTAATGAAAAAGGTTTTAAAATTAATGATTTTAAAGTGGTTTCCGGGGAAGGAAGAATACCTTTTAAGAATTTAGATGAAGGTGAGAATAAGACCTTAGCAAGAACAATATATGAGGCGTCAAAAATAGTTATAAAGGCAATAAGTGATATTTTGTAAAGTTTTACTGTGATGGGAGTTGTGACAGTGAAACGGGAAGGAAGGCTTTATGAGAATTAATTATAACGTATCGGCAATGATATCCAATAATGCATTACACAAAAACGAAGATATTCTTTCACAATCACTGGAACGTTTATCCTCCGGTTTAAAAATTAATCATGCAAAGGATAATCCGGCAGGACTTGCCATGGCAAAAAGAATGAATGCACAGCTTGAAGGTTTATCTGTTTCAAGCCAGAATGCTGCAAATGGTGTGTCAATTATTGAAACCGCAGATGGAGCAATGTCTGAGATGCACAATATTCTTCAGCGTATCAACGAGCTTGCCGTAAAAGCAAATAACGGAACCATGACGGATGACGACAGACGTATTATCAACGAAGAGGTTCAGGCTTTAAAGGAAGAACTTACACGTATTGCAGAGGATACACAGTTTAACGGACAAAATCTTTTGGATGGGGAATTTGATCTTAAAGGATATACCTCTGAGGAAGATGTAAAAGTAAAGCAGTATTCTGATAAAGTGGCAGCAGCAGTTTATGATATAGCATCATTAGAGGTTACAAAGGATGCGGATGGAAATATAACAGAAGTTAAATTCGAAGCAGCGGCTGATTCTGAATTTCCTGACGATGCAAAGGTTACTGAGATTAAGGACAATTATGTTACTATCAAAAGTGAAAACGGATTTGAGTTACAGTTGGATTTAACCGCTGCGGCTTCAGGTGGTACGACTACATATACAGATTTGGAAGTGGATTTGACCTGTATCGGTGATATGAGACTTCAGATTGGTGCTAATGAAGGACAGATTCTTGAAATCAGAATTCCTAAGGTATCTTTGGAAAACATGGGAATAGCAGAAATAGATTTGAGCACGTTGGAAGGAGCAAATGATGCTCTGGAGAGAATGAGCGGTGCGATTAAATTCGTATCAGAAGTAAGAAGCCGCCTTGGTGCATATCAGAACCGTTTGGAATCAACAATTGGAAGCCTTGATATCACTTCCGAAAATATGACTGCTTCATATTCCCGTATTATGGACGTTGATATGGCGGAAGAAATGACAGAATACACCAAGAATCAGGTATTAACCCAGGCAGGAACTTCAATGCTTGCACAGGCTAACGAAAGACCTTCCCAGGTTCTTCAGCTTTTACAGTAATAGGAGGCGCCTATGACAAAGGAATTAAAGCAGCAATTTACATTACGCATAACACAGGCAAATAAAACCGAGCTGATAGTAATTCTCTATGATATGATTCTTGCTTATGTAGATGAAGCAAAAGATGCCTTGGTAAAAGAAAACCGCGCCGCATTTCACGACGCGATACGTAAAATAAAAGGTTGTAATGAAGAGCTGATTGCGTCACTTAATCTTGAACATGAGCCTGCAATGAACATTCTGTCCTTGTATAATTATGTAAACCGCGAATTAATACACGCGGATGTGTGCAGGGATCAGGATTCATTAAATCATGTGGTTATGGTTATAGCGGGACTTAAGGAAGCTTATGAAATAATTGCTTCCCGCGATAACAGCGACGCTGTTATGCAAAACACCCAAACAGTTTACGCCGGTCTTACCTATGGCAGGGATGATTTAACTGAGAACATGGCTGACCAGGGCACGAATAGGGGATTTCTGGTGTAATTTATCTTCGCTGTGGATAAGGTCTGCTTTTTCAAGAGAAGTTAATTCCAGGAGATGATCATAACGTTTTTGTAATGAATTAATTTCATAAATATAACTGTCGATTAGTTCCGGTTCTACGGCATTATCAAAACCTGCGTATGCAATTTCAAGTGCATAGCGGGTTTTTTTAATATCCTCATAAATATTGGGTTTAGTTATATCTTCTTCGATTGGCAGATCTTCTTTCAGGCTCCTGCTATAATAAAATTTCATATGGAAATCCTCTCAATCTTATTATTATAAAATATGCACATGTAGGAAAATATTCCACACTTTTCCTTGCAAGATGAGTATTTCCATAAATTTGTAATGTATTCATATCATAAAGATTTATGTTTTAAAATAGTATAGAGGGAGTATGTAAGGTGGTTTGGTAATGCAGGATAAATTTCTTGGATTTATTATAATACTTGCGGTATTGCTGGCGGTTCTTCTGATAGGTGCTTTGCGTCAAAGGGCAGAGTGGATGCTTACTTTTTTGTTCCGTATGGCGACAGGTACCGTGATGATATATTTTATTAATATGGCAATAGTTTCTTATAATATGGAGTTTGCAATCGGCATAAATCCGTTGACGGTTTTGACATCCGGAATCCTTGGTTTTCCTGGGGTTCTCCTGCTTTACGGAATTAATATGATAAATATTTTGTAAGATTTTAACAAAAAAATATTTTTTGTAAAAAGGTACTTTACAAAATAAAAAATCATATATATAATTTGCCTTACAAACATGAACTGTGTTTCTTACAGTTTGATAAATCTGACAAGCATATCAGTTATAATGGAGTATCTCCATAAGAATTTCCAAGTTATTAAAGTATAATAAGGCAGGGGGGATGAATTTATATACGGACTATTTGTATTTTTGCTTGCGGCCTGTTATCAGGATTACCGGGAAAGCAAAATCAGGAATTGGCTAATTATTGCAGGCCTATGCTGGGGAATGTATCAGCAATGTATCATTAAAGGAATAGTGGGAGGCGTAGATTTTGCAGAAGGTATTATCGGGATTTTTATAATGACATATCCGCTTTTTAAGCTCGGTATGATAGGAGCCGGCGATGTTAAATTATTTATTACATGCGCAGGAGCATTGGGACTTAGAAGAGGAATTGTTTTTCTTGGCTGCACTTTTCTTGTGACAGCAGTCATATCTTTGATTAAGATGGCATATCATCGTAATTTTTCACAGCGTTTTCGCTACTTTTTCAATTATGCAAATCAGATTATTCAGACATCAAAATTGTCACTTTACGGACAGGATGAGCGGACTGCTCATGGTAAATATGTTCATATGGCAGGTCCGGCATGTTTGGCAGTATTACTATGTTTGGGAGGTTTATATTGAATAAAAAAAGATTAATTATTTATGATAAGGACGAAAAATATGCGAGCAGCCTGATGGAGTATTTGGGCGGGATTCAGGATTTGCCCTATGTTGTTTCGGTGTTTTCGGAAATGGATGCAATAATAAAATATGCCACAGAAGTTGTAATAAGTCTTCTTTTGGTATCGGAATCATCCTATTCCCAGATTTGTGAACATGTAAAAGCAGAGAGGGTAATGATTTTGAATGAGAGTGGTGAACTTAAGTGGAATGATTTGCAGAATATCAGTAAGTATCAGTCCGCGGAGAACATAGTACGTGAAATCTTAAACTATTATGTGGAGACATCGGAATATGTTCTGCCTAAAGTGCAGTTGCATCAGGATACGAAGATAATCGGATTTTTTTCGCCGGTGGGTAGATGCTCACAGACCACAATGGGGCTTGTGCTTGGACAGATTATGGCAGAAAAGTATGATACCCTGTATGTGAATTTTGAAAGTTTGTCGGGTTTCCCTTATATGATGGGATACAGCGGGGGGAAGGATTTATCGGATTTGATGTATTATTTAGAAACTTCACCGGAAAAGTTTGATTTACATTTACAAAGATGTATTAGAAAACTGGACAAGCTAGACTATATTGTTCCTATGAGAGGGATGCATCAACTCTTGCTGGTACAGGCAGAGTCATGGCAGAAGCTTCTAACCGCTTTGGTTGATTCGGGAAGATACCGTATGATAATCCTGGATTTATCGGAAGGAATGCAAGGGTTGTTCGACATATTAAGAATGTGTACCCACATATATACTCTTACCAAAGCCGATAGATTTGCGCAGGCTAAGGTGGAACAGTATGAACAATTGCTTCAGATATGTGAATATGAGGATGTGCTGGGTAAGACTCATAAAAGAAAAATACCGGTAATGAAAGAAATTCCGGACGTACTATGTTATCAGCCGGGTTCCGAATATAGCGGATATATCAAAAAAATTCTGAGGGAAGATGGTGTATATGGCTGATTTTACAATGTTTAAACAACAAATTCGGGTAAAACTGTTGAATAGGATTGATTTTTCCAGAGAGTTGACGGATGAGGAAATAGGAGAAGAAATCGATGAGCTGTTAATGGAAGAAGATATTTTTAAATGTCTTTCTATCTCCGAAAGGAAAAAACTAAGGAGAGAGGTCTTTTTCTCAATCAGAAAGTTGGATTTATTACAGGAATTGGTAGACGATCCTACTGTTACGGAAATTATGATAAACGGAACGGAAGGTATTTATGTGGAAAAAGGAGGAAATCTTTTCAAGTGGGGTAACAATTTTGATGAAGAAAAGCTTGCTGATGTAATTCAACAGATTGTTGCAGGATGCAACCGTGTGGTAAATGAAGCCTCGCCAATAGTTGATGCAAGATTATCAAATGGCTCCAGGGTAAATATTGTTATGAAGCCTATTGCTTTAAATGGTCCGATTGTAACCATAAGAAGATTTCCGGAAAAGCCTATACGGATGGAGGATTTGATTAAATTCGGATCTATTACATACGAGGTGGCTGAGTTTTTAAAAAAGCTTGTAAGAGCAGGTTATAATATATTCATTTCTGGCGGAACCGGTTCGGGTAAAACAACATTCTTAAATGCACTTTCTAATTATATTCCCCCGAATCAACGTGTAATAACTATTGAGGACAGCGCTGAATTGCAGATTCAGAACGTACCCAATATTGTAAAGCTCGAGACCCGTAACAGTAATGTTGAGGGCTGTGAAGCTGTATCTATCAGAGATTTGATAAAAACTGCTTTAAGAATGCGTCCCGACAGAATTATTGTGGGCGAAGTAAGAGGTGGTGAGGCACTGGATATGTTGCAGGCAATGAATACCGGACATGACGGTTCCCTCAGCACCGGTCATGCCAATACGGCAGATGATATGTTGAGCAGACTGGAAACAATGGTGCTTATGGGAATGGAGCTGCCTCTACAGGCTATAAGGAAGCAAATTGCTTCGGGAATAGATGTGTTGATTCATTTGGGACGCCTGCGAGACAAGACAAGGAAGGTTTTGCAGATTGTTGAGATTTTTGGATATGAAAATGGAGAGTTCTTAACGCAGGTATTGTACGAATTTGTAGAAAGTGATGAGAGTACCGAGAGACATCTGATAGGTGAATTGATAAAAAAGGGAGAACTTCACAATGAAGAGAAATTGCAGGCAGCAGGAATTAGAATATAATAATTATCGTTTTAATGTAAGCGAAGCTTTTGGCATCACAATTGTTGCTTGTATTGTAGTTATATTTTTATCGGTCATATTTTACAGAAGTCTGATTGGAACTATTGTTTTAAGTCCCATAGGAATATTGGTGTGGAGGAATGAAAAAAAGAAAAGAGTAAATAAAAGAAAAGAAGATTTATGTATTCAATTTAAAGACTGCATCCAATCTGTGGGGGCCAATCTTAAAGCGGGATATTCTGTTGAAAATGCATTTAAGGAAAGCTACTCGGATATAGTTATGCTGCATGGTGAAAAGTCATGTATGGCAATTGAATTAAACCGCATAATACAAGGCGTTAATAATAATGTCAGTTTAGAGAAGTTATTGCTTTCGTTGGGGAAACGTAGTGGTGTTGCAGACATAAGGGAATTTGCGGAGGTTTTTGGTATTGCCAAAAGAAATGGTGGAAATATGGCAGAGGTTTTGACAAAAACTTCTTATGTGATAAGTAGGAAGATGGAAATAGATATGGAAATTCAAGTACTAATCAGTGCAAAACGGTTAGAGCAGCAAATAATGAATTTGATTCCTTTTCTAATCATTATATATATTTCCTTCACGTCACCGGGATTCTTTGACGTGTTATATCACAACGTTATGGGGATATGCATAATGACAATTTGTCTGTTGGTTTATTTTATTGCATATGGAATGGCGGCAAAAATTATGAACATTATAGTTGAATGATTTTTTGAAGAAAGGTGTTTTATGAGGTGTGCTATTTATGTTTTCATTATCATTAGTGGTTTTGTTTTAGCAATTCTGTCTATCCGCGCGCAAAGGCAGGGAACTATAAGAATAATAAGCGATGATAAAAAGAAACGGGATATTTTTGAAGTCATTGCCAGATATATTTATGATATAGTATGTGTTCGGATTTTCTCAAAATTTCTCAGAGGTTCTATATTTGAAATCATATTTTATGCACCCCAGGTAAAAAAGGATTTAAGGGCACTTAAACCGGATGCAAAAGTGGAAGTGTTGCAATCTGAATACTATGTTCAGAAAATCAGGAAGTTTTTGTTGTTTTTCTATATTGGCGATGTGCTTGCTTTGTGTATTTACATAAGTAACTTGGGAGCAGGCGAGATTTATGATAATAGGTATATTGACAGGAATACCTATGATCATGGGCAAAAACAAATTGCCGTACAAGTGGAAACCGAAGATGGTCATTATGAAGATCAGATACAGTTAAGTGTGGATGCAATTGTATATGATGAAAGGGAACTAAACGAGATGTACCAAAGGGCGGTATCAGAGCTGGAAACATTGATTTTGGGCAATAATTTATCAAAGGATAAAATATCTGAATCATTGGTGTTGCCTGCATCGTTGGAAGGATATCCGTTTGAGTTAGAGTGGGAAAGTAATAATTATTTTTATCTTAATCATCAGGGAAAGATACAGCAAAAGGAATTGGACCCGGAGGGAGAGAAGGTTGTTCTGACATGTCATTTTAATTATATGGATTGGAGTAAGGATTACTTGATTGATTTGACAATTGTTCCCGGGGAAAAGAGTATGGATGAAAAGTGGCGGGATAACGTAGAGTCGGCAGTGGCTAAGGCACAGGAACAACAAAAGTATAACAACACATATATTCTTCCTGAAGAAATAGACGGCAGGCTGCTTAAGTGGACTGAAATAAAGGAAGATTATAGTTTAGTGCTGCTTGTGTTGATGATGTTTGCGTCGTGTTGTATCTATATGTTCAGTGACAGGGACTTGCATCAGAAGGTTCAAGAGAGAGAAAAACAGATGCTTGCGGAATATCCTGTTTTGATTAATAGACTGACATTATATCTTGGAGCGGGAATGACAATTAAGGGTGCGTGGAATAAAATCGCTGGTGATTACAGCAAATTAAAAGCAGAAGGTAACGGCATAAATTACACATATGAAGAAATGTTATTTACATCATATGAAATGCAGTGCGGAGTTTCAGAGCATAGTGCTTATGAAAGATTTGGAAAACGTTGTGGGTTACAACCGTATACTAAGCTTTCAGGTTTGCTTAATCAAAGTATGAAAAAGGGAAATTCCATGCTGGTATCGGATTTGCAGGCTGAAGCAGAAAATGCACAGGAACTGCGTAGAAATATGGCGAGACGGAAAGGAGAAGAGGCAGGAACAAAATTACTTGTGCCAATGATGATGATGTTAGGAATTGTAATGGTATTTGTAATGGTGCCGGCATTTCTCTCGTTCTCAACATGATGTTTATGCTAATACTTATTAGTTTTGTTTCAAATAAAAAAGGGAGGTTATTTTTATGAGAAATATTTTCAAAAGAAAAAATGAAGCTGCGGAAGTTTCCAATAAAGAGCACGGAAGTAATAATTTGAAGGATTTCAGACAGTTCCTGGCTGAGGAAGACGGTATGGGCACAGTGGAGATTATATTAATAATCGTGGTGCTTATCGGTTTGGTTATTATATTTAAAAATCAAATAACTTCTGTTGTTAATTCTATATTCGGGAAAATTACAAATGAAGTCGACCGTTTTTAAAAATGATGGATATCTAACGGTTTTTCTGGCGCTTACATTAACTGTAATTATGTCCTTGTGCCTGACTATGATAGAAGGTGCAAGAAGGAATGGTGCCAGATTTATGGCAGAATATGCATTGGATGTAGGAATGAACAGTATATTGGCAGAATATCATAGAGAATTGTTGAAGCAATATGATGTTCTTTTTGTAGATACTTCCTATGGTACAAATTTACCTTCCCAATATAAGACTGCAGAGCATTTGCAAAATTATATGGACAAGAATCTTTCCTGGGATGATATGGAATTTATTGTTCCCAGAGCAGAATTATACAAGCTGTCGGTAAACAATATACGTATAGGAAATTTAGCGGTTGCAACAGATAATAAAGGTGAAGTATTTCGTAAACAGGCAATAGAATATATGTTGGATAAGTATGGACTTTCTTTAATCTCAGAGGTGGCTGAATGGGAAGAAGCAATTGCTTCATATGAAGGTAACAGTGGTAATTTGACTGCGCAAAGAGAAACTGTGGACGGCAGAATTGAGGATTTGGATGGCAGTGAAATTCAAGTTTCTGAAGAAGAATGGGTCACCGTGGAAGTGGATAATCCTGCGGATAATGTAAATGTTGAACGTGGTAAGGGAATATTATTATTAGCCCTAAAGGATACGGATGGACTTTCAAATGTAGGAATTTTGTCACAGACGGCAGCATCAAACAGGCAATTATATTCAGGTAATGGTGTGGTTGAAGCAAGAAAAGGTGATGAAAATTTGGCGGAGCTGTTACTTTTTGATGAATATATTTTAAAAAAATGCAGCTATTATGGTCAGGAATTGGAAAAGTCACATATGAAATACCAGATTGAGTATATTCTTGCGGGAAAAGATAATGACCTTGATAATCTTAAAAGCATAGCATCAAGGCTGTTGCTGATCAGAGAAGCGGCAAATACAACATACTTGTTTTCCAATGCAGCAAAAAGAGCAGAGGCAGCAGCGTTGGCTGCTACAGTGGCAGCTGTAACAATGCTTCCGGAATTGCAGGGATTACTTGAGTATTCCATATTGTTTGCATGGGCTTTTGCGGAAAGTGTTTATGATGTGCGTTCGCTTTTTGACGGTGGAAGGGTTCCTATATTAAAGAGTGATGAGACTTGGTATACGGATATTGGTTTGATATTCGAGGCTGCCAATGAGAATTCTTCGGATACAAGTCAAATAGGGCTTTCTTATGAAGATTATCTTCGTGTATTTCTTAAGATGACAAATACCGATACGAAAACAATGCGACTTATAGATATGGCAGAATTGGATATAAGGAAAACGGTGGGGAATGAAAATTTCCGAATGGATGGTTGTATTGACGGAATGACAATAGAAGCAAATCTGGTCAGTAAATATGAATATACCTTTTTGTTAAAAAGAGAATGTTGTTACTGAAAAGTGAGGAGGTGAGGCACAGAAGGATGCTTTTCTTGAATGAAAAAAAGAAACTGTTAATAATTCAAAAAATATATAAAGTTCCTCTCCGTACATATAAAAATGTATTCTTTTCTTGCTCCCCTGTAGATAATTTGAATTTTCTTTTTAGAATTTTGAAAACCAATTTTATTTTTTGTTCAAGGAAAGTGTCCTTTTGTGCCTCAACTTCTTTAAAAGGCAGTATGACTTTAGAAGCAGCGTTGATCTTGCCGTTTTTTATGATATGCATTTTATCAATCCTTTCTTTTATGGAAATCATACAGTTGCAGAACGGGATGACAATGGCTCTCAGGCAGGTCGGTATGCCAATGACGGTGTATGGTTATGCTTATGATTATGCGCAGGATGAAGTTGATATTGATTTTACCGGAGTGATGCCTAATATAGTAATGTCCTACGGATATGTAGATAATTGTGTTAAGGAATTTATGGGTGATGAATATCCGCAAGAAAGTGAAAATTCATTTTTTGTAGGAAACGTTCAATATTACAGAACCTCCATAATGGAGAATGACGATACTATAAATTTAGTGGCAATGTATGATATATCTCCACAATTTAATGTGGCTTCAGTTTCTAAAATCAAGCTGATAAGCAGGTTTTACGGAAGAGCGTGGACAGGGTATGACGTAACTCAAATCGGTCAGGATAATGGTAGTGAACAAAATGTGTATATTACAAGAGAAGGAAGTGTGTATCACATCACCAGATATTGTACTCATTTGCAGCTAACTATAATGTCATGTCTGCCTGATGAAATAAGTGAAATGAGGAATGACAGTGGTGCAAGATACAGTGCGTGTTTGATATGCGGTTTAGATGACAACAATGGAAAATATTACATAACGTCGGACGGAGACCGTTATCATAATTCTTTAGATTGTTCCGGTTTGAAAAGAACCATAGAGATAATTCCGATTTCACAGGTTGGTAATCGTAGGAGATGCAGCAGATGCGGAGGGTAATTAAGAGAGAAAATGAATAATAGTGTTTGTATTATAATTATGGCACTTGTGTACTTGGGGATAGCGGCTTTTTTTGATTTTAGATGTAAAAGAATACCATGGGCAGTACAATTTATTGGAATTGTCTTTGTGTGCGCAAATGTTGTAATCAACAGAACTCAATTGAATTATGAGCTCCTATTTGCTTTCGTTCCGGGAATAAGTTTGCTTTTGCTTTCCTTTGTTACAAAAGAAAGTATAGGTTATGGTGACGGAGTGAGCATTATTATATTCGGAGGTATTGTAGGGCTTGAAGAATGTGCATTTTCTTTGTGTATAAGCCTTCTGCTTATGTCGGTTGTTGCTCTTGGTCTGTTGATATTAAGGCGGGCTACGCGGAAAACAAAAATGCCGTACATTCCATTTTTGCTCATGGCGGAAATTATTTTTCTTGTTGGGGTAAGGGTATGAAATATATGTTTAAAAAGAAGTTCCGCTCTCAGACCGATATTCATGAGGCAAATGCATATTTAACTTTGGAAGCAAGCCTGATTATGCCGTTTGTATTAATGATACTTGTGTTTTTAATATACACAGGATTTTATTATTATGATAAATGTCTCTTGCAGCAGGATGCTTACAGAATAATGATAAGAGGAAGCCAAATGCGTTTTATGACTAATGAGGAAGTAGCGCAGAAACTTTTAAATGATGACTTGAATTTAAATGATGACAAATATGTCATGTGTGTTGTTGCGGATAAGAGAATTGGAGTTGACTATAACAGTATATCTGTTGAGCAACAGGCTATGTTACGGGCAGCATATCCCTCTATTTTTAGAACAACCGGAAATAATGTTTGGGAAATGAATTTTAGAAAAGTTGCCGTAAGGATTCATCCGGTTGAAACTATACGATCATTCAGAAAAATTGAAAATATAATTGAAAGGGAGAACAACTGATGGCTGATTGGGAGTACATAAGATTAATGAATCGTAATTATCTGCAATTAAGATTGTTACAGGAACCGGAAGATTCTTTTCAATATAAGATGTTATTAAATTGTCCTATTAAAGGAATCTTAAATTGTAAGGAGAGAGACTTAAACGGTAAGGTCTGTCTTATGTTTGATATATCTTCTAAACAAAATATACGAAATCTATACGATGAACAAAAATTAGATTTTGTATCGTTTTATCAAATAATTTATTCACTAAAAAGTATCGCTGCAAATATGAGGCTATACTTGCTTGAAGTAGAAAATTTAATTTTGTACCCGGAATTCGTTTTTCAGGAACTGGACACAAAGGAACTAAGTTTTGTGTATTGTCCCAATGAATGTGTTCATGAAACCGGTACAGTAAAGAATTTTTACCAATTTCTGTTAAGTGTTATAGATCATGAAGATATTGAATTTACGGAAATAATTTATGATATGTATGACACTTTAGGAGATGAACTTTCAGTGCAATGGTTGGAAATGCTTTATGATAAATTATGTGATTTGCAGGAGAAAAGATTATCTCATAATAAAGAGGAAATTGCAGAATCAGAGGAAATTTGTATTGTGACACCGCAACAGGAATGTGTTGCCATAGAATATAAAGCCTGTCCGGATGTAAACGGAAACCTAAGCTATCCGGCCTCCGGATTTTCATTAGATAAAAAGTGGATTCCTGTTATTGGATGTTACATAGGTGTTGTAGGTATCGCCTTGTATTATTTGTATTCCGGCTACAACTTGTCTTTGCGGGAAAATATAGTTACATGGGCGGGCGTTACTGTTGCCACGGCACTATTTGCGTTTTCTATTTTTGTTTTTAGCAGAAAAAGAAAAGAAGTATTAAAAAAAGATTGGGAAGATGCGGATGAATATGATGAAAAAGCGTCATATACGGATGTTTATGAAAATGATAATAATCAGCCGGAGGATTATGGAAAAACAGTATATTTTGAAGCAGAGGAAATTGAGAATAAATTATATGGGATAGGTAACAGGAATAGAAAAGTAATCGAGCTAAATAAATTTCCTTTTGTAATAGGTAAAAAGGAAGGAGTTGTTGACGGAGTAATTGAAGATGCGTCTGTCAGCAGAATGCATGCTTGTTTTAAACAAGATGCCAAGAATATTTTTCTTGAAGATTTGAATTCCACCAACGGTACATATAAGAATGGCATCATGCTTATGCCACATGAGAAAGTAACAGTTTTTCCGGAGGATGAAATACGATTCGGGAAGCTTAGATTTGTCTACAGATAATATAGATATCAAGCCGTATGGGGTGCCAATAGAAACATTGACAGCCCCATTGTAATTTGTTACGCTAAATCAGAAAAAGAGAGGCGGAGGCTTCGTGCTTGATGATTTATATAAAAGAACAATTAAGGGGCATCAAAAAGCTACCTTTTGTCAGTGCCATATGGGTATTAATTAATGTAATTGTATTTATCTTATGTACATTTACCGGCGATTTGTTATATAATAAGGGCAGTGTCGGATTGTTATATTTGGTGGACGGCGAGTATTATCGTCTTATTACGTCAATGTTTCTGCACACTGATGCAAATCATCTTGTGAATAATATGATTCTTATCTTTGCTATCGGATATATGATAGAATGTGAGATAGGTCATATCAGATTTGCATTAATTTATATAATTGCAGGAGTGGCCGGCAATCTTTTGTCTGCTGTGGTTGAACTTATGACCGGTGATTTTATAGTTTCTGTGGGAGCCAGCGGAGCAGCGTTTGGTTTGGATGGAATGCTTTTGGCTTTGGTTCTTATATCGGGAAAGCAGATTTCGAATGTGACTGTTCCCAGAGTGCTTTTTATGATAGTATATTCATTATATAATGGATTCACGGCAGAGAATATAAATAACGCAGCGCATATAGGCGGATTGATGGCAGGTTTTGTATTAACGGCATTTTCGTGTGTTGTTCGAAGAATAAAAGCCACATATTTATGTGTGGGCGGAAGGACTGAGGATAAAGATGAATATTAATATTTATTATGGCGGTCGGGGAATGATTGATGACCCTACATTATTTGTAGTAAATAAGATTCAGGAAGTGTTGGAAGAATTACACGTTAAAGTAGAACGTTATAATCTTTTTGAACAGAAAAATGATATACCCATGCTTCCCAATACTTTAAAAAGTGTAGATGGCATAGTGTTAGCGTCCACTGTTGAATGGTATGGTATTGGCGGTTATATGCAACAGTTTCTTGATGCCTGTTGGTTATACGGCGATAAAGAGAAAATAAGTAAGATATATATGTGTCCTGTGGTTATGTCCACTACATATGGTGAAAGAGAAGGAAAGCTGGATCTTGAGACAGCATGGGAGATTTTGGGCGGACTTCCCTGTAGCGGTATCTGCGGATATATTCCGGATACGCTTACATTGGAAATGCACGAGGGTTATAAGACTTTAATTGAGAAAAAAGCAGAGAATATGTATCGTACAATAAATCAAAAACTGCCAAGTTTTCCTGCAAGTCTGCAAGCGGTTAAGCAGATGGTTGGAAATCGGCCAATGGATTTAACACCTCAGGAGTCCGAGCAGCTTTCCCAGTATGTATCTGATGATATTTATGTAAAGAGACAAAAGGAAGATATTCAGGAACTGGCAAGTATATTCCGTGATATGCTCGGTAATGAGGAGGTTTCCGCAGAAGAATATGTAAAAGAGTTTAATAATGCTTTCAAACCCCAACCGGGAGTTAAAGCAACTTATCTTTTACAAATAGAAGGAAAAAAACTTCCTTTGGTTATTAAAGTGAACGGACCCGAAATGGAATGTTCATATAAAGAGACTGAGAATGCAGATGTGCATATGCAGATTACTCCAAACATTATGTCGGATATAGTTCATTCAAGAATGACATTCCAAAGGGCATTTATGACAGGGGGAATTATTTCCAAGGGTGATTTTAAGATTTTGAGAATGTTGGATCAGATATTTGTTTTTCCGGAAAGATAGAGAGGTATTTATTATGATAAAGGACGATTGTATTTTTTGTAAGATTGCAAACGGAGATATTCCTTCAAGAACAATATATGAAGATGCTGATTTTCGGGTAATTATGGATTTGGCACCGATATCAGAGGGTCATTCTCTTATACTGCCAAAAAATCATTATTCCAATTTGTATGAATTACCTGAAGAGATGACAGGAAAAGCTATGATCCTGGCAAAAAAGATGGCTACTGAGTTGACAGATAAGCTTTCGTGTGATGGATTTAATATTATGCAGAATAATGGTGAATGTGCAGGACAGACTGTATTCCATTTTCACTTGCATTTGATTCCCGGATATAATGATGGCAAACAGAAGATATTATTTAGAGCTACACATCCCGGTGAGGATGAATTGGACTCCGTGTATGATAAAATTAAAGGATAATAATTCTTTATAAGTGAGGCAGGATAATGCGTTCTATTTTAGCAAGTGAAATAACAAGACAGATTAAAGAAATGTGCATAGAAGCGAATCATTTTCTTACACCGGATATGGATAAAGCTCTTAAGACTGCTGCAGACAGTGAAGTATCTGAATTGGGTAAGCAGGTTTTATTTCAGTTACAGAATAATTTGAAAATAGCAAGCGAAGATATGATTCCTATATGCCAGGACACCGGGATGGCGGTGGTTTTCGTGGAAATAGGACAGGATGTACATATAGAAGGCGGAAGCCTTGAAGATGCTATTAACGAGGGTGTGCGTCAGGGATATGTGGAAGGATATTTGAGAAAATCTGTTGTAAAAGATCCTATATTCAGGGAGAACACTAAAGACAATACACCGGCGGTTATATATTACGAAATTGTTCCCGGAGAGAGTTTAAAATTGACGGTTGCACCTAAAGGATTCGGAAGTGAAAATATGAGCAGGGTATTCATGCTGAAACCCGCTGACGGAATAGAAGGTGTCAAGGAAGCGATACTCACAGCAGTACGTGAAGCAGGTCCTAATGCCTGTCCTCCCATGGTGGTTGGAGTTGGTATAGGCGGAACCTTCGAGAAGTGTGCATTGTTGGCTAAAAAGGCTCTGACACGCCCCGTAGATGAACGTTCGCAGATTCCATATGTTAAAGATTTGGAAGAAGAATTGCTTGATGCTATTAACAAGTTGGGAATCGGTCCGGGAGGCTTAGGCGGAAGAACCACGGCGTTAGCGGTAAATATTAATACATACCCCACTCATATAGCAGGATTGCCTGTGGCAATTAATATATGTTGTCATGTTAACAGGCATAGTGTGCGTGAGTTATAATGTTTTTTCTATAATTACAGATGTGAGAGGCATATATGGATAAGTATATCAGTGCACCCATTTCAAAAGAAATGTTAAAAGATTTAGATGCGGGTGATTATGTTTATATAACAGGAACGATTTATACTGCAAGGGATGCAGCGCATAAACGAATGCAGGAAAATCTGGATGCAGGAAAGAGTCTGCCCTTTTCTATAACCGATAATATCATATATTATATGGGACCGTCTCCTGCAAGGGAAGGACGTGCAATCGGCTCGGCGGGACCAACAACTTCAAGCCGTATGGATAAATATACTCCTCAACTATTAGATATGGGGATGGCAGGTATGATTGGTAAAGGAAAGAGATCTGCGCAGGTGTTGGACGCAATTGCGCGTAACGGTGCTGTATATTTTGCAGCAGTTGGCGGCGCGGGAGCATTGCTTTCAAAATCTATTGTTTCATCAGAAGTTATAGCCTATGATGATTTGGGGACAGAAGCTATCAGAAAATTAGAGGTAAAAAATTTCCCGGTAATTGTTGTTGTGGACTCCAAAGGAAATAATTTATATGAAAGTGCTGTAAAGCCCCTTACGGATTAAATATTGAGCAGAAGGTGATAAGTTATGTGGCGAATTATTATGATGGTAACAAGGCTTTTTCTGAAGTCACCATATTATCTTTTCAGAATTTGGATGTATAGTAAAGGAAATAAACCTTTTGAAGAAAGATTTTCCTATATTAAAAAAGTAACTAAAGCTGCCAATAAGGCAGGTCGTGTTTATATAGAAAGCTACGGAGAAGAAAACATACCCAAAGACAACGGATTTGTATTCTTTCCTAATCATCAGGGACTGTTTGACGTGCTTGTTTTTTTGGATGTTTGTCCTGTTCCTTTTACGTTCGTTATGAAAAAGGAAGTCAGAAATACAATCCTTTTAAAACAGGTTGCGGATGCGATAGATGGATTAGCCATTGACAGAGAAGATATCCGCCAGTCCATGACTGTGATTCAAACAATGGCGGAAGAAGTTAAAAAGGGAAGGAATTATATTATCTTCCCTGAAGGCACACGTAGTAAAACACCTAACAGACTTATTAATTTTAAGGGAGGTAGCTTCAAAAGTGCAGTCAAGGCTAAAGCTCCGATTGTTCCCTGTGCATTAATTGATACATACAAACCCTTTGATGAAAAATCAATAAAGCCTGTAACGGTTAAGTTAATTTATCTTCCTCCTATGTATTATGAGGAATATAATGGCATGAAGACTACGGAAATTGCAGAAGAAGTTAAAAGCCGTATTGAAGCAGCTATTAACGAATATGAAAACAAGGTTGAGTGAAAAGTTAAATTCCGCATGCAAAAGTAAATTCCATACTGAAGACT
>CAZGSF010000008.1:0-32772 GCA_964528145.1 uncultured Lachnospiraceae bacterium
AAGCTAAAACATTCAGAACATATCCTCTGGTAAATGACTATGAGAAGTTCAAGAAGTTAGTAGAAGAGAAGAACGTAGACTGCTACATCGTTAATACCGGTGATTTCATGGGCACAAAGGTTAAGCCTGCTGATACCCTTGGTATCTTAGAGACTATCGTTGAAGGCAAAGCTAAATTTGAAAAATGGGGCAACTTCGATGATGTTGAGATTATGTATGACTGGTCAGGCAAAACTGCTGACTTCACTCCTAATCTTAACGATCCTGAGTACAAAGCAGCTCTTAAGAACGCTATGCAGAACCGTGTAGACGCTGTTAAAGGTTTCTCAGAGAAGAAAGAAGGCTACGACAAACTTCCTGATGAGGCACTTGCTGCTGTTCAGAAGTTAGTTGATGCACTTAACTAATTAAAATAATTTCCGCAAGTAATTGTGGTGATGAAAGGGCTGTCTTTCGACAGCCCTTTTTGAATCCAAACGAAAGTGTTTCTGAACACAAAAATGAATAAGATGTATAAAATTTTGCAATTTAAGTATTGTGAAAGAAGGTTAGATTATTTATGTATGAAGAATTACAGGTAGTAAGGGCTGTAAAAAAGCTATCTGATAAAGTTGAATTGGGCTGTATTGGTACGATTGTGTGCATATACATTGAAGGCAGTAATAAGGGATATGAGGTGGAATTTATTAACGATGATTATGAAACATTAGACGTTTTAACTGTGACGGAGGGAGATATAGAAATAATAAAAGAATAACAAAAGAAAACTCACATGAATTTTTTGACGGAAAGCAAATTCATCTTTAGTAAATTTTATGATTGTATTTTTTTATTAATTTATGTATAATATAACTAACCTGAAATGTTAGGTTTCTTGCATTTTTGAACCTACAGTTACTTTAAAAGGGATTCCTATATCTTCCTGTAGATGTCAGGCCTTCATTGCGCAGAGGAAGGCAGAAGCAGGTTTGCGGTTACCCACCTGGCATATGCTAGGAGTCAAAAAGCGGAAATCTTCATTTTGGGGTCATACAAAAGATAAGAGAGCAGCCAATAGGCTGCTCTTTTTGCAAATATTATTAGTGGGAGTTTGTTGTTAATGAATAAATTTCGAAAAATGGGATTGCAGTCCATTGTAATATTACTTGTTATTATTTTTTTGCTGGTATTGTTTGTGGCAGGAATTATTATGGGTGTATCTGATATAAAACAGCCTAAGGGAGAGTATATTACCGTAACGGATGGCCGGATCTTAACGGAGGCGGCAGGCATTGCCGGAGGATTTACGACGGACAATTATGTTACATATGAGGATGTAATGCAGATATTTGGTGCAAACGGATTACAGACGGAAGTTTTAAAATATGAGAATAAGTATAGTGACAGCCATTATGTTTTAAAAGAAGACTGGTATTACTTGTATGATAAGTATCTGCAAATTGCAGGACTTAGCGAATTGATAACAAAAGCAGAAGTAGTGTCATTAGGAGCAGGTGGGCAGATAAGAAATTCAGAAGGAAATGTGTTAGGGGATAACAGACTTGTCACAACCGAAAAAGAGTATGAATTTATGTCCGATGAAATTCGTAATTATCGTTTTGTCCCGGTAACTGTATATCAGAAGGATGAGGTTTTGCTGACAGTTGTTGGAAAAAGTGAAGAACGGCTTGAAGTACCTAATGTGTGGCTTATGGAAATGACATCGGACTGTTTGATGTTTTTTATAAATAATTATGAGATTCTATATGATGATACAGAAAAGTTAACAGAATTACAGGAGAAGCTTTCAGGGGAAGCAAGGGAACAGGTTGCAGATTTGGTGTTTGAAAATGGAAGGCTTTCAAGCGTTGATGTAAAATCGGAAAAGCTTAGTGGCAGGATATTAGGAATAGATAATGAGAATATCCATGTGGAAGGAATAGGAACATTAAAGCTTTCAGAGGATATGCGGGTGTATCAAATTTATGACAAACTTGTCAGCAAAACAGTTTCTGATTTACGTGTGGGATATGAATTCACTGATTTTGTTGTCAGGGACGGTATTCTGGAAGCATGTCTTATCACCCGTGATGAAGCTATGCAAAATATAAGAGTACTTATTAATAATTCCGGGTATGGGGGCAGAATGCATGAAAAAGTGACGGCAACGTCAGATACTGATTTTATTGTCAGGTATGGAAACTACGATAATTTGCAGGAACAGGAGTTTAAAGCCGGAACGGTTGTTGAATTCGGAATGGACAGCGCATACTTTATGAGTGACAGAATTGCGATAATTCCCAAAGCGCTTACCGGAAAAGTCGAATTGTTTTCTGTTGAGAGGAATCAGGGAACACCCTGGTATAGAGGGTATATTGAGGTTATTAAAACAGAAAACGGACTGGTGGTAATAAACGAGGTGCTGTTGGAAGAGTATTTGTATTCTGTTGTTCCCAGTGAGATGCCGGCATCCTATCCTTTGGAGGCGTTAAAGGCGCAGGCCATAGGTGCGAGAACTTATGCGTATAGAAATATGATAAAAACGGGTATTCCGGAATATGGCGCCCATCTTGATGACAGTACTGCTTTTCAGGTATACAACAATATTAATGAGAATGTAGAAACCACTAAGGCGGTCAGGGAAACAAAGGGACAATTATTATACTCGGGAGAAGAATTAGTAGAGGCGTATTATTATTCCACATCCTGTGGCGTTGGAACCACCACTGATATATGGCAGTCGGGACAGCCTGCAATTTCCTATTTGAAAGCAAAGCGTATAAGTGTCAGCGGAAATGATGAGAACTTTAACAAAAACACATTGAAGGATGAGGAAGTATTTAAATTGTTTATAGAAAATAAATTTGAAACAGATTATGACTATGGAGAAGGGTGGTACCGTTGGAGTTATACCACGGAAAAGTTGGATGCATCTAACATGGCGGAAAGAATGCAGGCAAGACAAAAAAATAACAGCAATCTGATTTTAAAGAAAGAAGATGACGAATATGTCACAAGTCCGGTTGATGATTTTAAGGAAATATATGACATTACAATAGGAGAAAGAGGTATGGGAGGTGTTCTTGATTCCCTGTTTATTCATACTGACTGCGGAACATATAAGATTGTGGGAGAATATAATATCAGATATGTACTAAATGATGGGGCGACAAAGGTTGTAAAACAGGATGGTATAGAAAGTGCGTCTCCTACATTGCTGCCCAGTGCCTTTTTTGTGATGGATGTATATAAAGAAGATAATTGTGTGAGTGGATATTCCCTGCTTGGAGGCGGTTTTGGGCATGGTGTGGGAATGTCGCAAAATGCAGCAAAAAATATGGCTCTTAAAGGGATGAGGGCAACGGATATATTAATGTTTTTTTATGATGGAAGTGAAATCAGGGAAATATACTAAGGAGATTATATTTTTATGTGATTTAGAAGGGGAAGATGGATGAGAAATTTTTGTTTACATGTAATGCATTTGATAAAGCAGATATCAAAGCAAAATATAAGTGCGTTTTCGGCTAATGCAGCTTTTTTTATTTTTCTTTCCCTTATTCCAATGTTGATTATGGTGTGCACAATCATTCCTTATACGCCTTTGACGGAAGAGTATTTGCTAAAGGTGCTTACGGATATAACGCCGGATGCTTTTGATACATTGATTATAAGCATTGTTTCACGGATTTTTTATAAGTCGGCCGGTGTGTTGTCGGTTGCGGCACTTGCAACGGTGTGGTCTGCCGGAAAAGGAGTACTTGCGCTAATAAGAGGGTTAAATTCAATCAATGGTGTGGTTGAAGAACGGAATTATTTTGTTCTCCGGCTGTCAGCATCATTTTATACGGTTGTGATTATGATAATGCTTGTATTATTATTGATTGTTTCGGTATTTGGAAATGTAATTGTGAAATTAATTATCAGTGAATTTCCTGATGTTTCGGTGATATTTGATATTTTGATGAGGTTCCGTTTTGTATTTGTGTGGGCTGTTCTTACCTTCTTTATGGCTCTCATATATGCATATATGCCCGGTAAAAACAGAAAATTTATATACCAGATTCCGGGAGCGGCGTTTTCAGCAATTGTCTGGAACGTTTTTTCGTGGATGTTCGCTATTTATGTTGATGCGTATGACAGCGCAAGAGCATACGGCACACTATCAATCATAATTCTTATTATGCTGTGGCTTTACTTTGGAATTTATATTGTAATGATAGGAGCGTATCTTAACAGATATTTCTTCCCTTCATACCATGTTATTTATAAACGCCATAAGCTTAAATCACGGGAACGTAGATTAGAGAAGAATAGAAAAATTTCACATAGAAAATAAAAGTGAGGATTCTGTAATTTATTCCGGGGTGTTTTTTGACGTCGGTACTTGACAGCGTATTTTGCTGTCTTAGTACCGCTACGTCAAAATCCAAGCGGAAGCGTCCCCGGATAAAATACAGAATCCTCACCTATTCATTTCCTAATTCGTAAAATTATCAAAATATCCCTGAACTAAAATAACAGGAGTACCTTTGTCGCCGGAGCCGGAGGTTAAGTCGCAAAGTGAACCGATAAGGTCTGTTAAGCGGCGGGGAGTGGTTCCCTGGCTGGCCATATTTCCAACAAGATTATCATCTTTGGTTTTAATTTTTTCTTCAATTGCTTTCTTAAGTTCTTCGCCTGAAAGATCTGCGAAATCATTGTCAGCAAGATATTTCAATTTAAGCTCGTTGGGGGTTCCGTCCAAGCCTTTTGTGAAAGCAGGAGATACAACGGGGTCAGCAAGCTCCCAGATTTTTCCTACGGGGTCACGGAATGCACCGTCGCCGTATACCATAACTTCAACATGTTTGCCGGTCTTTGATAAAATCTGTGACTGAATATCTTCAACAAGTCCCTGGCAGTCACGAGGGAAGAGTTTAACTGAGTCCTCGGTAGATTTGTTCGAACCAAGAAGACCGTATTTTTCATTGCATCCGCTACCGTTAATTGAAGCGGTTAATATATCGTCCATTCCGCAAACTTTTTCGGCACCGTTTGCAAGTAAGATGCGTTTCGTGCGTACCCGGGTGTGGATGTCACATGTTAAAATATTTTTGGTATAGTTTAGGATTGCACGGGGGTTGTTTGCGAATATAACTTCAACCTCTGCGCCCATTTCTTTGATAAGATTTGCGTAATAATCAACGTAATCAACACCTGTAAAAGGATGCTTGTTTTCACCGAATAACTCACGGTATTTTTCTAATGTTAAAACATCGGAGTAAGGGTTTACGCCTGCTTCGTCTAATTTATCAAGGCTTACAAGTTCGTTACCTACTTCGTCGCTGGGATAGGAGAGCATAAGAACGATCTTTTTTGCTCCTTTTGCAATACCACGTAAGCAGATTGCAAAGCGGTTTCTTGAAAGGATGGGGAAGATTACACCCACGGTTTCACCGCCAAGTTTATTTTTAACATCTTCTGCAATGGCATCGATGCTTGCGTAATTGCCCTGTGCACGTGCAACAATGGATTCAGTACAAGCGATAACATCCTGATCGCGAAGTTCGAAACCTTCGCATTCAGCAGCTTCTAATACACTGTTTACTACTATTTCACATAAATCATCGCCCTGACGGATGATGGGGCATCTGATACCTCTTGAGATTGTTCCAACTTTTCTTTCCATGATATCACCTTTCTTTTATTAAAAAAATTGATTTCTTACAGTACATGTATGATTATAATACAAAAAGCAATATAAGTATAGATACGGAATAATTATAATTGACATAAGATACACTTATGACACTTCGGTAACCATACCAAGATAAAAAGTGCTTGCAAAAAAAGTGTCAAATGCTAAGATAATAAATGGTAATGTTAAAAATAGTATTTTTAAAGTGGAGTTATTTTATGCATATATGTACAAATTGCGGAGCAGAAATAAATAAAACATCACCCAAATGTTCATATTGCGGGATGTATACTGCAGAAGGTGTTGAAAAGCAGCATAGGGATAAAATAAAAAAATTGGAAAAGGAAAAGAATGAAATAAGGAAATTGCCGGATATTATTCCGAAAAAAGCTTCGAGGTATCTTGTGATAATATGTGCCTTGGTGATTGCTTTTACTCTTGTTATTTTATTGATTTATCATATAGAAAATAAAATTTCACATAATCTGAGTGTAAATAATGAACAGAAAAACATTGAAGTAATGGAAGAATTGCTTCTTAATGAAGATTATAAAGGTTTTTATGATTTTTATGAAAATGTGGGATATTCATATGTTGTATATGATAAATATGAAGAAATAAGTAAGGTTTACTATTTGTATCGCAGAATGCAGTGGTGTTTTGACAGCATTAAGGAGTATGGTGGCATAATCAGTAAGGAATATACTGTTGAACATATAGTGGATGCAATGAAATATTTAAGGGATATGTGTAATGAAGCTGATGAGATGGCTAATAATAATGAGCGTTTTTCGAATGTGGAGCATCTGGAAAATATCAAGAACATAGGCATCAATGAGTTTAAAGATTTTATGCTTACGTCTGATGAGATTGTTGAACAGATAATTTCTGCTTCGCCGGATGATGAAAATCCGGACATTTATACCGAAATATCCCTTCAGTTGTATGAAAATTTGGAAAGTACTGATTTTGGAAGAGAAAACTAGAGGATTTATCATGAAATGTGTACAATGTGGTGCAATCCTTGAAGCGGACGAACTGGTTTGTTCTTACTGTGGTACCGCTAACGAGGATGCATTAAAAAGAAAAAAAGAATTAAAAACTATTGAAAAGAAGAACGAAAAATTTAAGAATAAAGTTTTGAATGAGTCAAAGCCTGAAATATCCGCAAAAATACATAAGCGTGTAAATATTGCGCTGTTCATTGTTCTTATTGTTATGAGTGTAATCAATTGGGGCATATATATGATTTTTGAAGAAAATTGTTTCGCACACAAAGGAACCGTGGAAGAAATGTATCGTTATTATGAGGAAGGTGATTATGAGAATTTGTATTATTGCATGAGTTCAGGAGATTTGTTTGATTTGGAAGAATACTATAAATATGGTTACATGGCATGGATGTGGAATTCTTATAATGAGTGTCAGACTTGTTTTGGCCTGGCCTATGAGAAATATCTTGAAACCGGTTTCTATGATGAATTTTATTTAGAATATTCAATAAAATACGGGTGTGAGGTTTTAACAGGGGAATTTTCATATGATTATATGGAGATGCCGGAAGAGGTAGAGGATCAAATTAAATTTTATCAGGAACAGATAAAACTTCTTTTTACGGGGATTTATCAGATACCGGATGAGTTGTTGGAAAAAATGTATGAAAGGGAATACTATGGCAGAGCGGATATTTTAATCGAATATGTTATGGAGGTGCTGCCTAATGAGTAAGAAAAATAGTAAAAAATACTCCATACGTGATTTTTTGAAAACTGTGAGACGGTGGATTGTCAGCGCTGTTTTGGTTCTTTGGATTTTTTATGTGTTTTTGTCTACATGCATTACTGTTTTTAATGTAACGGATGACACAGAGTACAGATGGATGTTGCAGAACATGAACAGCGGCGACTATGCAGAAATTGTAGATGATTATAATATGAATATTTATGTGGGGTATTTTACAAAAGATGAATATCCACAATTTGAAGAATTCCGGCGTTTTTATAATGATTATATTTTATCTGTTGAATATCTGGGGGCAAAGGAACCTGAAAAATATAAAAAACAACTTGATGAAAGTATTGCAAATATGGAAAAAATATATGAGAATACTATTTATGATGAAAACATACCACATTATGAATATCTGTTATATAGTGTAAAGGAATAAGGAAAAGGTGAGGTTTAATAAATGGAAAAGAAAAACACATGGGAACTTTACAGTGACAAACAACTTAAAGAACTTGAAAAATTTTCAAAAGAATATATGGATTTCCTTGATAAAGGTAAAACCGAAAGAGAATGCATAGACGTAATTGTAAATAAAATCGAGGCAGACGGCTATGTTGAACTTTCACAGCTTATAAAGGAAAATAAGAAGCTTGCAAAAGGTGATAAGGTGTATTCTGTTCTGATGAACAAATCCATCGTTATGTTTAAAATTGGTGAAAAAACCATGGCGGAAGGTATGAATATATTGGGTGCACACATCGATTCGCCTCGCCTTGATGTAAAGCAGAATCCTCTTTATGAAGAAGGGGGATTTGCATATTTTGATACACATTATTATGGTGGTGTGAAGAAATATCAGTGGGTTACCCTGCCTTTGGCAATTCACGGCGTGGTTATTAAAAAGGATGGAACTACCGTGGAAATAAATATAGGTGAAGCATCTGACGACCCGGTGTTTTTTATATCGGATTTGCTTATTCATCTGGCAGGAGAGCAGCTGGAAAAGAAAGCGGCAAAGGTTATTGAAGGAGAAGCTCTTGATTTAATTATAGGTAATAAGCCCATAAAGGTTGATAAGAAGAAAGATTCCGATAAGAATGAACCGGTAAAAGAGGCAGTTAAAGCAGGCGTTCTTGATATTATTAAGAAGCAGTATGATATTGAGGAAGAGGATTTTATTTCTGCAGAACTTGAAATTGTTCCTGCCGGACGTGCAAGAGAAGCCGGATTTGATCGCAGCATGATTTTGGCTTATGGACAGGATGACAGAGTGTGTGCATTCTCTTCTCTTAAAGCAATGCTTGAAGTGGGGGATGTTGAACGTACGGCATGCTGTATTCTTGTTGATAAAGAAGAAATCGGAAGTGTGGGCGCAACCGGTATGCAGTCCAAATTCTTTGAGAATACTGTTGCAGAGGTATTGAATCTTTTGGATGAATACAGTGAACTTAACGTAAGAAGATGTCTTGCGTCCTCATGTATGTTGTCTTCGGATGTAAGTAGTGCATATGATCCTTCTTATGCAAGCTGTTTTGATAAGAAGAATGTGGCTTATCTTGGTAACGGAATGGTGTTTAACAAGTTTACCGGAGCAAGAGGTAAAAGCGGTTCAAATGACGCTAATGCGGAGTATTTAGGACATTTGCGTCAGATTTTTGACAAGAAAAAAATCAATTTCCAGACTGCCGAACTTGGAAAAGTTGATGTGGGCGGCGGAGGAACAATCGCATATATACTTGCGTTGTACGGAATGAATGTAATAGACAGTGGTGTGGCTGTACTAAACATGCATGCACCATGGGAAGCAACCAGCAAGGCAGATGTGTTTGAGGCTAAACGCGGATATCTGGCTTTCCTGGAATCTGCCGGAATGTAATTATAAAGGATGAAAAAATAATGAAAACATCGGATTTTTATTTTGATTTACCGGAAGAATTAATAGCCCAGGATCCTTTGGAAGACAGAAGTTCTTCAAGGCTTCTTGTGTTGGATAAGAATACAGGTGAGACTAAGCATCATATTTTTAAAGATATAATTGATTTCTTAAATCCCGGCGATTGCCTTGTTCTTAATAATACGAAGGTTATACCTGCACGATTGTTGGGATGCAGAGAAGCTACCGGCGGAGCGGTAGAGGTGCTTTTGCTGAAAAGAAAAGAAAAAGATGTGTGGGAGACTCTTGTTAAGCCCGGCAAAAAGGCAAAGCCCGGAACAAGGCTTATCTTTGGGGAAGGTTTGCTTCGTGCTGAAGTATTGGAAACGGTTGAAGAAGGAAACCGCCTTATTAAATTTGAATATGAAGGAATTTTTGAAGAGGTACTTGATAAGCTTGGAGAGATGCCACTGCCTCCCTACATAACCCATAAGCTTCAGGATAAGACCCGTTATCAGACTGTTTATGCAAAATATGAAGGCAGCGCGGCAGCACCTACAGCAGGGCTTCATTTTACACATGAACTTCTTAAGAGAATTGAAGAAAAAGGTGTTGATATCGCATACGTAACGCTTCATGTTGGTTTGGGAACTTTCAGACCTGTAAAGGTTGAGAATGTACTGGAGCATCATATGCATTCTGAATTCTATGAAGTATCCAAGGAAGCGGCTGATAAGATGAACAGGGCTAAAGAAAACGGTAAACGTGTAATCTGTGTTGGAACTACCAGCTGCCGTACCGTTGAAAGTGCATCGGGTGCGGATGGCAGGATTAATGCAGGATGTGGAGATACTGAGATTTTCATATATCCCGGGTATAAGTTTAAGATGCTGGATGCCCTTATAACTAATTTTCACCTGCCGGAATCCACCTTGGTTATGTTGGTGTCAGCTTTGGCAGGAAAAGAAAATGTGCTTGGTGCGTATAATGAAGCCATTAAAGAAAAATATAGATTTTTCAGCTTTGGAGATGCTATGTTCATACACTAAATTAACTTTACAAAATATGTAAAATAAGCTATTATGAAACAGTAGATATAGGTCTTCTAAAGAGAAGGGAAGGTAGTTATGGAAGAGAGAAGAAGAAGTAAGCGAAGCGAATTGAATTCTAAGCTTGTATTAAAAAGATTAGATCGTCAGAATGAAGAGGTTGGAATTAATATTTTAGACGTTTCTAAGACAGGAATCGGATTTGATTGTGACCAGAAACTTGAAATCGGTACGGTTTATGAGTCGTATTTGACCATATGGACCAAGGAAGTTATTCATGCGTTTCTTGAAATTCGTCGTATTGAGAAACTTGATGACAATACATTTCATTATGGTGCAAGTTTTATAGGTATGCCCGAGATGGATTCACAGAGAATTGAAGTATATCAGACTGTGGAAGAACACGTATAATTGTAAATTGAATTTAATAGAGATAATTGTCATTTGACTCAGATTTGTGAAATAGTCACGAATCTGAGTTTTTTATTCGATATAAATAGCGGGTATATAAAATTTTATACCTAAGATAAGGGGGAAATTCATAATATGATTTTAGATAATAACAATGCTTTTAAAGAAAATAATGAGGGGGAATTGAGAAAAAGGCTTATAGTTGAATTGAATGGATTGATGCATAATCTTCAAAATGATTCATTGAAATACTATATGACTCTGTATGTGATGTATGAAGCAAAAAGAACAGAAATCCGATTGGCAGATTTGTTTAACAAATATGCCGATTGTTTTGTTTATATCGGAGTTTCTGTTCTTGATATACTAATTTAATATGTTTGGTTGATGTAATATAAGGGGGCGTGCTATTTGCGGTTGTATATTATATATCCCTTTGAAGAAAGCAGTTTGCAGGCAAGGCCGATTGCATTTTCTTCATAAAATTCAATGCGAAGGGCGCCCTCTTGTGCTTCTCTGTTGTGGGTGATGCCTATGTTCTTGATGCTTATGTTATTTAATGCAAGCAAGGTGGCAATGGCTGCAAGGGCACCGGGCTCGTCGGCAATATCAATGTATAAGAAGTATACTTTTTTGATGGGGCCGCTACCGGCATCGATAAATGAGTCCCGGTAATTTCTTGCGGACTCAAAGAAATTTTTAATTTCGGAAGAATCTTTTGCATCAATGGATTCTTTTATTTTTTGCAAATCATTTATATATGCATCTAATAATGCGGAAATATTTTCGGAATTTGTTGTACATATCTGCTGCCACATATCTGACGAAGAGGAGGCGATGCGGGTTATGTCCTTAAATCCGCCGGCAGCAATCGTTTTCATTACGCCGTCATCGGAGTCACTTCTTTTTACTAAATTTACTAATGAGGATGCAATAACATGAGGAAGATGGCTTATGGCTGCAGTAACGTAATCGTGTTGTGTCGGAGTTAATACAAGAGGGATTGCGCCCATTGAAGTCACCAGTTCTCTGTAAAGTTCTGTCTTTTCTTCGGAAACATCAGAGGAGGGGGTCAATATGTAGTAAGCATTTTCGAGAAGTCTTGCCTTTGAATTGGCAAAACCGGTTCTTTCGCTGCCGGCCATTGGGTGTCCGCCGATAAACTGTGAAGCTAACCCGTGTCTGGTAATCTGTTCGTGGATTCCGCCTTTAACACTGCCCGCATCTGTAATAATACATGTGGGAGAAATATATTTTTTGATTTGTATCAAATTATCGTTATTTTTTTCAACCGGAGCACATAAAAATAAAAAATCACAAGTTGAGAAGGAATTGTCAATTGCTGTTGTGATTATATCTGCAATTTTCTGTTCTTTGGCAAGGTTAAGGGCAGTTTCGTCAATGTCATAGGCAACTATGGTAATGTCGTCGCAGCTTTTTTCTTTTAATGCACGGGCAATGGAGCCTCCGATTAAGCCCAGCCCTATAAATCCGCAGGTGATTTTCATAAAATACTACCTTTCCGAAATGTCTATAATTAAACATTTACAAGGTAAATATAGCACTTTAAAGTGTGAAAGTCAACGAATAACTTTGGATTAAAAAATAAAATAATTTATCAAAAGTGTGCAAATAGTATAAAAATACTTGTAATTATGATGGAAATTTAGTAAAATAAACCCACGGGGTTATAAATAATTAAATCAATTTTGGCGTAATCCCCAAAATAATCTGAAGTTGGAGGAATTTGTATGAATGTTTATACAACAGACAAAATTAGGAATGTTGTTTTATTAGGCCACGGTGGTGCCGGAAAGACCAGTCTGGTAGAGGCGATGGCATACTTGTCAGGTATTACCTCTCGTATGGGTAAGGTATCCGATGGCAATACAGTCAGTGATTATGGCAAAGAAGAACAGAAAAGACAATTTTCCATTTCTACATCAGTTGTACCTATTGAATGGGAAGGGTATAAGATTAATGTACTTGATGCACCGGGATATTTTGATTTTGTAGGCGAGGTTGAGGAAGCAATAAGCGCGGCGGGCGCGGCAATTATTGTAGTTAACGGCAAAGCCGGTGTTGAAGTAGGTACTTTAAAAGCATGGGAATTATGTGAGAAGTACAAATTACCCCGTTTTATTTATGTAACCAATATGGATGTTGATAATGCATCCTTCCGTCAGGTTGTTGAAGATATGACAGAAGCTTTCGGTAAGAAGATGGCTCCTTTCCATTTGCCTATCCGTGAGAATGAGAAGTTTGTTGGATATGTTAATGTAATTACCGAGACCGGTAACAGATGGCAGGGTAAGGATGTTGTGGAATGTGAGGTTCCTGATTATAGCAAAGCTAACCTTGAATTATATCGTGATATTTTGATGGAATCTGTTGCAGAGACCAGTGAGGAAATGATGGAGCGTTATTTTGGTGGGGAAACATTCTCGGAAGCTGAAATAAGAGCTGCACTTCGTACCAATGTTTGTGACGGCAGTATCGTACCTATGTCAATGGGGTCTAATACTTTATGTCAGGGTGTCTATACATTACTTGATGATATTATTAAATATATGCCAAGTCCCGAGAATAGGGAAGTAGCCGGTATCAATATGAAGACTAACGAGATTTATCATGCGGACTATGATTTCTCAAAGGCTAAATCAGCGTATGTATGGAAGACGATTGTTGATCCCTTTATTGGTAAATATTCTTTGGTTAAGGTTAATTCCGGCGTTTTAAAGAGCGATGATATAATTTATAACGTGGATAAGGATATTGAAGAAAAGGTTGGTAAGTTATACGTGCTCCAGGGTAATAAACCCATTGAAGTTAAAGAACTTCATGCGGGAGATATCGGTGCCCTTGCGAAGCTGACAGGTGCAAGAACAGGTAACTCTTTATGTACAAAGGCACTGCCTGTTAAGTATGGTAAAGCAGAAATTTCCACACCTTATACATACCTTCGTTACAAACCTAAAAATAAAGGTGATGTAGATAAGATTTCACAGGCACTTCAGAAGATGACCCATGAAGACCAGACCTTAAGGGTTGTAAATGATGCTGAAAACCGTCAGACACTTATTTATGGTATGGGTGACCAGCATCTTGAAATTGTTGTAAGCCGTCTGCTTAACGAATATAAGGTTGAGGTTGAACTTACACAGCCTAAGATTGCATATAAAGAGACTATTAAGAAAACTTCAGATGTTGAATACAAATATAAGAAGCAGTCCGGCGGACATGGTCAGTATGGTCATGTTAAGATGAAATTTGAGCCCTCAGGAGATTTGGAAAAAGATTATACCTTTGAACAGGTTGTTGTAGGTGGAGCGGTTCCCAAGAACTTCTTCCCGGCAGTTGAGAAAGGTTTACAGGAATCTGTAATTAAAGGACCTATGGCTGCATATCCCGTAGTAGGTGTGAAAGCTGTTCTTTATGATGGTTCATATCATCCTGTAGATTCATCTGAAATGGCATTTAAGATGGCAACAATCCAGGCATTTAAGAAAGGTTTTATGGAGGCGCATCCCGTACTTCTTGAGCCGATTGCATCATTAAAGGTAACTGTTCCCGATAGTTATACAGGTGATGTTATGGGTGACCTTAACAAGAGAAGAGGCCGTGTACTCGGTATGAATCCTATTGCAGGCGGCAAGCAGATTATTGAAGCGGATATTCCTATGAGCGGCTTGTTCGGATACTGTACAGACCTTCGTTCCATGACAGGCGGACGTGGCGAATATTCTTATGAATTTGCACGCTATGAGCAGGCTCCAAGCGATGTTCAGGAGAAAGAAGTTGCGGCAAGAGCAAGCAAAGTGGCTGAGAATAATGAAGAATAAATTTGCAGATTAAATTAGGGCAAGGGTGTTTCACCCTTGCCTTTTTGTATTGATTCTTTCAGTTATAGAATTATTGTAATTTGTAATAATAAATGGTAAAATATCTACTGTATTTTGGAAAATATTTTAATTGTAAGAGGAATGTTTATGAAAAAATGGGTAAAAAATTTACTGTTGATTTTAGTAGTGATTTTATGCGCCGGTATTTATTATTATATATCCCTTCCGGCGATTAATATCCACTCTGACGGATTCTGGTTTTTTATCATGTCATTGCTGATTGCCTGTGCTCTTTTCAGATTTGGTAAGAAAGCATTAAGACATTATAAGGAATTTAAAAATACTGCCTTTGTGTTTGATTGGCGTTCAGATAAGCCGGTAAAGGTGATTATGATTCTGTTTGCAGCGGTTTTGGCAGTTTATCTTGGGGGGAGCCTTCTTTCTTCACCCATTGTTAATGCAAGGAAATATCAGAAGCTGTTAACCATCAAAGAAAGAGAATTTGCAGAGGATATAAAAGAGGCTGATTATAATACTGTGCCGTTACTTGATAAAGCATCTGCATCTTTGCTGGGTGACCGTAAGATGGGAAGTATGGTTGAAATGGTATCTCAGTTTGAAGTGGGGACTGATTATACACAGATTAATTATAACGGAAAGCCTGTGCGTGTTACCCCTCTTGTATATGCCAGTACAATTAAATGGCTTACTAATCAAAAAGAAGGAATTCCGGCGTATATTCTGATAGATATGGCGACGCAGAATACGGAATGTGTAAAATTGGAGAATGAGATAAGATATTCTAAATCAGAGTATTTTAACAGAAATCTTTACAGACATTTGCGTTTTAAATATCCCACATATATTTTTGATGACCAGCTTTTCTTTGAAATAGATGAGAGTGGTGTACCTTATTGGGTGTGTCCCGTTAAAAAATTCAATATCGGATTATTTGGCGGACAGACGGTAGGGAAAGTAGTTTTGTGTAATGCCGTCACCGGTGAATGTATTGAGTATGGAGTGGAAGATGTTCCGCAATGGATTGACAAAGTGTATTCAGCAGAACTTTTGATGCAGTTATATGATTATGCGGGAATTTATGTAAATGGATGGTGGAATTCGGTTCTTGGGCAAAAAGATTGTCTTAGGTCTACAAACGGATATAACTACATCGCCCTTGATGATGATGTGTGGGTATATACCGGTGTGACCTCTGTAAACGGTGACCAGTCAAATGTTGGTTTTGTACTTATGAACCAGCGTACTATGGAGACAAGATATTACAAGGTTGAGGGAGCTATTGAGGATTCCGCAATGTCTTCAGCGGAAGGGCAGGTACAGAATTTAGGATATGATGCTACATTTCCCCTTCTTCTTAATATTGCAGATGAACCCACATATTTTATGGCGCTTAAGGATGATGCAGGGTTGGTTAAAAAATATGCAATGGTAAATGTGCAAAAATATCAGTGGGTTGCCATAGGAGATACCATTAAGGAATGTGAGAAGAATTATGTGGAGCTTCTTGGTACAAACGGTATTGTAAGCCAGGCTGCAGAGGAACTTAAGACTGCAAGCGGTATAATTGAAAATATTGTACCCATAGTGTTGGAAGGTACAACCCATTATTATATTACAATTGAAAAAGATGAGAATTTTTATGATGCGGATATGTCAGATGAAAGTATGGTAAATATAATCAAATATAAGGCGGGAGATAAAATTACCGTTAAGTACGAAGAAGGTTACGGAATTAATTCGGTTAAAGAGATTGTAAGATAGAGTATTATTGGGTAATTATCTTGACAAGAAATGTTTTTGTGAGTAGTATAATTTGCAGTGGTAATTATAGAAAGAGGGACGATTATGGAAAGAGTATACAATCCAAAAGAGATTGAGAAAAAATGGCAGACTTACTGGTCTGAAAATGAAACTTTTAAAACAGATGTATGGGATTTTTCTAAACCCAAATATTATGCACTTGATATGTTCCCATATCCTTCGGGAGTAGGACTTCATGCAGGACATCCGGAAGGATATACTGCAACGGATATTATGTCCAGAATGAAAAGAATGCAAGGCTACAATGTGCTTCATCCCATGGGTTACGATTCCTTTGGTCTTCCTGCGGAGCAGTATGCTGTAAGTACAGGTAATCATCCAAATGGTTTTACCCAGGAGAACATAGAGACATTTTCAAATCAGTTAAAAGAATTAGGATTTGATTATGACTGGAGTAAAATGATTGCAACCAGCGATCCTGATTTTTATAAATGGACTCAGTGGATTTTTAAACAATTGTATCTTGATGGATATGCTAAATATGTTGATATGCCTGTTAACTGGTGTGAAGAGCTGGGAACCGTTCTTTCAAATGATGAAGTTATTGATGGTAAATCCGAGCGTGGCGGATACCCTGTTATTCGTAAAAATATGAAACAGTGGGTTATTAACCAGCCTGCTTTTGCTGAAAAACTTTTAGAGGGACTTGAGGAAATCGACTGGCCTGAATCAACAAAGGATATCCAGAGACACTGGATTGGTAAATCCGAAGGTGTTGAAGTTGATTTTGAAATCGTAGGCGGCGGTAAATTCTCTATTTACACTACATGTATTGAGACTATTTACGGTATTACTTTTATGGTTCTTGCTCCTGACGGACAGATTGTAAAGGATTTAATGCCAAGAGTTGAGAATAAAGAAGAGGTTCAGGCATATATTGACGAGACCTTAAAGAAAAATGATATGGACCGTACCGAACTTAACAAGACTAAGTCCGGATGTATCTTAAAAGGTCTTTATGCAATTAATCCTGTAAACGGCAAAGAAGTACCGCTCTTTATCGGAGATTTCGTTCTTGCAAGCTACGGAACAGGTGCGGTTATGGCAGTGCCTTCCCATGATCAGCGTGACTTTGAATATGCTATCGTACATAATATTCCCATGATTCAGGTTATTGAAGGGGCAGATGTAAGTGAGAAAGCATTTGAAAAGGGTGAATACCTTGGCAAAGGCTGCAAGCTTATGAATTCTGAAGAGTTCACCGGACTTACAGTGGAAGAAGCAAAAGAGGCAATTACTTGCAAATTAGAGAAAAAGGGTGTTGCAAGAAGAACTGTTAATTATCACTTCCGTGAGTGGATTTTTGCAAGACAGCGGTACTGGGGTGAGCCCGTGCCTGTTGTACATACAGAGGACGGCAATATTCATGTTCTTGATGATGCTGAACTTCCTTTGGTGCTTCCTGAACTGGAAGATTATAAGGGTAAAAACGGTAAAGCACCTCTTGAGAATGCAACTGAGTGGAAGCAGTATGATAAAGATGGTGTGAAAGGTGTGCGTGAAACCTCTACCATGCCCGGTTCAGCAGGTTCAAGCTGGTATTATATGAGATATATTGATCCTCATAACAAGGATGAGTTTGCAAATCAGGAATTATTAAAGCATTGGCTTCCTGTAGATCTTTATATCGGTGGTCCTGAGCATGCGGTAGGACATTTGATTTATTCAAGAATCTGGAACAGATATCTTTATGATAAAGGTCTTTGCCCTGTGAAAGAACCTTTCCGGAAACTTGTTCATCAGGGAATGATTCTTGGTGCCAACGGTATTAAGATGGGTAAACGTTTCCCGGAATTTGTAGTTAATCCCAGCGATATAGTTAATGACTTTGGAGCTGATACTTTAAGATTATACGAAATGTTTATGGGACCTCTTGAAGTTTCAAAACCTTGGAATCCTCAGGGTGTTGAAGCTGCAAGAAGATTCATCAACCGTGTATGGGCATTCTTTACTTCTGACGATAAGATTACATCTGATAATGATGGTGCATTAACTAAAGTATATCATCAGACTGTTAAGAAAGTTACAAACGATTATGAACAGCTTGGATTCAATACCGCAATAAGCCAGATGATGATTTTCATGAATGCAGCATACAAAGCCGGTACATGTCCTATGGAATACGCGGAAGGCTTTGTAAAGATGTTCTCTTGTATCTGTCCTCACGTAGGCGAGGAAATCTGGCAGATTTTAGGTCATGATAATACCATTGCTTATGAAGCATGGCCTACATATGATGAGGAAGCACTTAAAGAGGATACAGTTGTTATCGGTGTCCAGATTAACGGTAAGGTAAAAGGAACTGTGGAAATTGCAGTGGATGAAGATAATGATTCTGCTCTTGCAAAAGCAAAAGAGGTTCCCGGCGTTAAGAAAGCCATTGAAGGCAAGACGATTGTTAAAGAAATCGTTGTTAAAGGTAAAATTATAAACATTGTTGTTAAATAGCTATAATGGCGTAAACCGTCACTCTTAAGTGAGTGGCGGTTTTTTATGCATTGCCATAAATTTATTTATCTGTGCAAGTTCTTCAGGAGTGCTGTTTTTCTTGATTGCCGCCATGATTGCGGACATTTCATCATTTGAAAAAGAAATATTTTTTGCTTTTCCCTGTTTTACGATGTTCATAATATAGGGGAGTAATTCTTTTTGGGATTTGCCCCGGGTTTCAAATACAACGGATTGGAGAAAACTAAGTTTTTCCTTGTCGATATTTGAAACCAGAGGATCTGACATCCATTTTGGTTCTTCGTTTTGAGACATATTAAAATTCCTTTTTGAAAAATTATTGTTCGGTATTATCTAAACTTCCCATCATTGAAGTAAACATATTAAAAATGTCGGTGTTACCCATGGAATTCATATCAAAAAAAGAAGAGAACATATTCTCGGAATTTGACATTCCTTCAGGAAATAAATCCTTCATCATTTCCATTGTCTGGCTTATCTGACGGAAATTTTCCATGGACTGATACATGTTAAGGATATTGTTGATTTTATCTTTTTCGTCTTTGCTGCAATAAGGAGTGAGTTCCCTGCATAAAGCGTTGATGTCAAGAGTACCGGAATGACTTTTTAACAAAACGGTGTGCGTATTCATGTAAGTAAGGGTGTGCTGCAATTCCAGAAATTTTATATAAGCTGCCAGCATCTTTTGGATAGGAGAATCCAGAAAGAATATCAGGACTTTTAACATTTTTATGTGATTGTTTGTAAAAATAGTATCAAATGCCAGTACCTTATCCGCTACAATGTTTTGTTCCTGATTTTCCATAACAGACTCCTTTTTCCTGTTATATCATTGTATGAAGGGTTTGCCCTTGATATTACCAAGAAAAAATAGGCTCCTTTCAGAGCCTATTTCCGCTGATTATTAGCTTAGCAGAAGGAACAGTTGTTGTTGCCGCCGCAGAAGCATGAAATAAGCAGTAACCAGATAATGATTTCGCAACTGTTGTTGCCGCATCCGCAGTTATCGTTGCAAGAATTGCCACAGGAATTACCACCGAAAAAACCATTGCCGTTACCAAAGCAAGATAAAAGAATGATAATCCATAACCAGCTGCAGGAATTGCCACCGAAGGAGTTGGAAAGGCTATTGCCACATCCACAGGAATTGTTATTGTTGTTGCATCCGCAGTTTGCTGCTGATAAATCGCTCATTGAGATTTCCTCCAAAGATTTTGTGTTATGGTTTATATTATGTCGGTATGGTTGTCATTGTTTCGCCTTTTTTATAAAAATTTAAAAATAAAATCACACAAGATGTTGATAAAAGGGTTGCATTAATTCGCAGATATAGTAAAATATATAGTATGATGGTAAAATTGTGGTGTTTTATACACTAAAAATAGAAAAGGCGTATTTTTAAAGAAAAATTATGCTTATTTTAAAGGAGTGCATGGAATAATGGCTGCAAACGGCTTTGAAGTAGAAGGCAGGCAGTTTCGTGTTAAAGCGGATTATGAAGCCGCTTTACGTGATAAAGAAATTATTGACCGGATACGCAGGAAGGTTGATTTTAATAATAAAGACGATGTTATGAATTTATATTCTGAAATTGAAACAGGAAAATACAAATTCGAAACATTGGTTGGCAATGATTTTGATGATTATGTGTTTGAACTTGCACAGAATATAAAAATGGGAACTTTTGAAGGTAAAGAGAAAAATACTAAGAATTCCGCCCACAAAAAGGCCAAAAGTAATAAGAAAAAAGTTAAATTAGAGGATTTTGATGAGGATATGCAGAAGCATATTCTTGTCGAACTTGAAAAAAGAGAAAAGAACCGAAAAAGAATGGTTTTACTCTGTGGTTTCATTGCCGCAGGCTGTTTTGTATATTTCGGATTATACTATTATTATACTGAACGTACGCAAAATACCTATGAACAGTGGTCTAAACTTCGTGAAAACCAGCCGGATTCCGATGTTAATAATACATATAAACCGGTAACTGTTAATAAGACAGAGGACCAGGTTAGTGTTCCCGATATACTGGAAAAATATAAAACTTTATATAATAAGAATAAAAGTCTAATAGGATGGATAAAAATAGCCGATACAAATATAGACTATCCTGTCATGCAGACATCGAACAATGATTATTATCTTGATCATAATCTTAATCAGGAGTACGACAGAAACGGTTCTATCTTTATGGACAAGGACTGTGATGTGTTAAAACCCAGCACCAATCTGATTATATACGGTCATCATATGCAGTCGGGGAAGATGTTTGGTGAATTGGATAAATACAGTAAAGAATCATATTACAAGGAACATCCCATTATTGAATTCGATACCATATACGAAGAGGCAAAATGGGAGATTATGTATGTTTTCAGGTCGAAAATATACACAACCGATGATATTGTTTTTAAGTATTATCAATTTATAGATGCCAATTCAGAAAGCGAATTTTATTCGAATATGAATGAAATGAGTAAGATGTCTTTATATGAAACAGGTGTTACTGCAGAATATGGAGATGAACTTTTGACTTTGTCTACCTGCGATTATATGGAGGAAGATGGCAGGTTTGTTGTTGTAGCAAAGAAGATTAAATAAGGGTATGTGAATTTTCTAAAGGAGAGGTGTCAAATGGCAAAGAAAGCACCAAGGAAAAAATTAAACCGCAAATCAAGAAGATTAATCCGTCGCTCAATTGCTGCCGTGTTAATGATTACGGCAATCGGAGTGGCGGCTATTCCGGTGCCTGATATTCAGGCTGATAACACAGCTTTGGCTGTTTCAGGTGACAGTGATAAGCGTGATGATATAACTGATACAAGAACTGCCTGTGTTTATGATGTTACAGAGGCAGATGACCTTAATCTTGATCCAAACGGATTGCTTGATTCATCCCAAATTGAAGAAGAAGATATATATACAACTTACCGTATCAGAAAAACCGGTCAGGAATGGGAGCTCAACTGGCAGTTTAAGTATTATTTGACCAAGGTTGAAGGTGATTATAAGGGAATTATTAATCTATATAACAACTCTTATCTGGAGTCAGAGGTTAACCTGGGTACCTTATCTGCAATCAATTATTATACAGTTACAGAAGCACAGTTTGATGCTTTTTATAAAGATACCGGAGAAAATAAAGGTGGTCATACCCATACTTTGTACTATGAAGACTATGTAACATACAGGCAGTCCGGTGGTGGTGAGGAGCTTATCGGAGAAGCAAAATGGTTTAACAAGTATTTTAAAGCTGCTTTTGATGCGTACTGGAGAGTCTGCGAAGAATATTATGATGCTAAAGCTGATCATGATGAATGGGAAAAAATTGAAAATAATCCAGAACCTGAACCGGTTGTTCCTGTAATTGAACCGTCAATTTCACGTACACCGGGCGTTGATTTTGATGCAATGGAAAAATATAAATTCTATTGTGACATGGATACTGAATTGTCCAGATATGGTACAGGATATACTCTTGAGCGTGTAATTGATTCTTCAAATACCGCAGGAGGTATTTCTAACTATATTTATGTTGCGCAGGGAAATAATGCAAATGTGCAGAATGCAACCCTGGATGAATTTGGTTTCCTGGTAATTGATAAGTCAGTAGGTATTGTAGGTATTGCTGAAAATGCGTTTGCAGGTGTAACAAAGATTGATACCATTATTTTACCGGATGAATTAATTTATCTTGGAGACGGAGCGTTTAATAACTCCTTTATTAAGAACATTAACTTGAACAGTGTTGAGAATGTAGGTAACAGGGCATTTAAAGACTGTACACAGCTTAAGAACATTACATTTACCTCCGCGGTTAAGAGCATTGGAGCAGAAGCCTTTGCCAATGTTGGAGCAGAGACTATTAAGTTTACATACTCAGTAGGCGAAATCGGTCCCGGTGCATTTGCAAATTGTAAATATTTGTCAAGTGTTGATATGGCTGAGATCCAGAACTGTGTTATTGACAAATTTGCATTCTATAACTGCTATGAACTTGATAATGTAAGTATGCAGAATGCCGGCATTACTAAGATTGGAGCAGGTACATTTGCTGTATCCTCAGGTGTAACCGGAGATTGGAAGGATGCGGTTCTTCCTGCGCATATTACGGCATCTGACGGATTGGGAGACCATTTGTTTGCGGGAAGAAGCAACTTGAATTCAGTGGTATTCCCGTCAGATATGGGCGCAAATGCCACAAGTACGGTCAGACTGCCGGCAAGTATGTTTAACAGTTGTGCCGCACTTAGTTTTATTGAATTCCCTGATACGGGAAGTAAATCCTGTGGATATATCACTTATGAACCATGCATGTTTTTGGATATTACCAATAAAGATTTTTATGTGCGTGGACCTGAAACCCGCCTTGACGGTGAAATAGCAGACCCCAGAAGAGCAACATGGGATGCGGCAACTCTGGTATCTGATTTTGTACCTTATGTGTATAAGGATGCTTCGGGAGTTGAATATTACGAGGTAAGTGACGGTAATTATTTGTTGACGGCTAATGCACAAGGTGTATTAACATCATGTGTTTTAAATGATGGTGTTGCAGTTCCCTCCAAGGGACTTGATTTGGTTATTCCGAGTAAGGTGGGAAATTATAAGATAGATTCACTTGCAACAGATTGTTTTGATGATGAAAATATTCGTGATGCAATAGCAACAATCACCATAGAGAATAATTCTATTTCAGAGATTTCTGAAGGAACCTTTAAGGATTTACCAAAACTTAAATCTGTTGTAATAGGTGATTCTGTAAGGAAAATCGGTGATAGGGCATTTGATGGTTGTAAACAGTTAACGGATGTAACCTTCCAGACACCTGCAGCGGGATATACTAATTTTACAATCGGAACAGATGCGTTTAGGACCGGAAGTAATAAATTGACCTTCCATGGAGATATTGTGGAAGGATATGCGCCTTATGAATGGGCTATGCAGGCTGATAACTATATAGATAAAGATTTGGGAATCAGAGTATGCTATACAAGCTTATCACCTACCAATTTGACGGTATTGTATGATAATGTTACAGGTAACAGAACCTTGATTGATTATCCTAAATATAGGAATCTTGATAATGATAATGCTGTTACAATTTCAAATCTTGAAAGTGCTTTTTATCAGCAGTATGGTGTTGATATGGTTGGTCTTGAAGATTTGTCTGCATATGCTGACAAGAGACAGGCATTTTTAGATGCATGGAATGGGGGAACATGGAGCTGGCCTTCAGATGACCCGGCACATCCCTACAATCAGGAAGAAGTATATGGACCGTGGGTGACACCTTCATGGATTGCAGAACTTGCAGGAGACGGAATGTGGACAAACGGTATACCGGAACCGTATTTTGATATTTATCCTTACAGTATTAAGGAATGTTATGAGAATCCCGGTAATTTTGAGTGGCAGACTTTAACTCCGGTAGCCCAGGCACTTGTAAACAGCACTGTTAAGATTGTCGTACCAAAGGGAGTTGACTCCATTGATGTTGCGGGATATATAGGTGAGAATTCCAATAGATACAATGTACTTACCTACATGCAGAATTCTATAGATAATGAATCCTACAACATGTATAAAGAGGCAGTAACTGATAATAAGGACGGAGCTAAGTCCGTACCCGGATTATTTAGCGGTCTTTTCCAGGATTATGTGGAAGATGATACTTCTGAAGAAAAGAAATTACGTGGTAATGACCGTATTGAAGAGGTTGTTTTAGAATCTGTTAAGTTTTTACCCGATAATGCCTTTGACAGCTGTGAGAACCTTCGTAAAGTAACAATCGGTCCCGGTTGTGAAGATATCGGAACGGCACCTTTCCGTGGTTGCGACAGTCTGGCAGAAGTTATTTTCCAGGATAATGAAAAGTATACAAGTAATAAGGCAATTATATATTCAATCAATGAAGACGGAACATATACCATTGAGGAATGTCTGCCTTACAGAGGTCTGGATTCCACAATAGCACCGCCGGTAGTTAATCTGAATAATGATCCTGATTTGGCTAATGTTTCCGCTATCAGAGAAGGCGCATTTGAAGATTGTAATTTTATTTCAACCGTTGATTTGCGTGATACGTGTAAGACTGTTCCTTTAACAGAGATTCCTGAGGATGCATTTAAAAATTGTAAAATTTTAACTCAGGTATATCTCCCGGAAACGGTTAATTCAATTAAGGAAGAAGCATTTGCCTATGACTTCGGCGATGATAATCCCAGTCGTGTTACAGTTACTATTCCCGGTAATGAAGTATATATTGCAACAAATGCATTTGAACATCAACCGACTGTAACAATCCGTTCATATGAGAACAGTGCAGCACATGAATATGCTGATTATTATGATATTGGTTGGGAAAATCTTGCCAATAATTTCAGAGTTGTATTTATCGATTATGATGGAGCACAGATAGGTGATGCACAATATGTTGAGGAAGGCAAGAATGCTACACCGCCGGCAGACCCGGTAAGAGAAGGTTATACATTTATCGGCTGGAGTGAGGACTACAACGGTGTTACTAAAGATCTTGTTCTTGTTGCACAGTATAAACAGGATGGCACAGAAGACGGAAATGGAAACGGAAGCGGAAGTGGAAACGGAAGTGGAAGTGGAAGCGGTAGTGGAAGTGACAACGGCGGCGGCACCGGAAACGGTACAACCGATTCAGATGGGAAATTATATACAGTAATGGTTATTAATGGTGACGGAGCAGGAAGCTATTTGTCAGGAAGTACTGTAAAAGTAATCGCTGATTCACCTTCATCAAATAAGAAATTCAGTCATTGGTCATCCTCTGACGGTGTTGCTTTTGCGAATAATAATTCAGCAACAACAACCTTTGTGATGCCAAAGAAAAATGTAACCGTTACGGCTAACTTTACAACGAAAAGTACATCAGGTTCTTCTGTAAGTACAAATAACAAGAATAATAATGATGAGACTAAAGTTACAATTAACAAACCGGGATTTTCACATACTGATATATCATCGGCAATAGTTAATGGTTCGTCGGATAACTTTATTGTTAAGATTTCAGAAACAGCAGCAGCTACACAGGCAGTTGAAGCAGCTTTGATAGCAGAATACGGAAGTCTTGAGAATATTCAGTATTTCCCTATGGATATAACTCTTTGGGATTCAACCGGAACCACCAAGATTACCGATACAACAGGATTAACAGTGGATATTACACTTCCATTGCCTGATTCACTTGTGAAATACAGTGGTAATAACAAAGCCGCAGGCGTTGTTAATAATCGTTTGGATAAGTTATCTGTGAAATTTACCACTATTGATGGTGTTCCTTGTATAACATTTAGGGCAATGCATTTTTCACCATATGTTATCTATGTTGACACTAATAATCTGACGGCTGATTCGGTTTTGGACAGTACACCGCAAACCGGTGACGGAATACATCCGAAATGGTTTTTGGCAATTGGTTTGGCTTGTATTTCAATGATTTTATTCTTAAAGAAAGACAAGGTACAACCGGCACCCAAAACAAGATTGGCTTAAAATGGGAGTACAATGAAGCGGACATTACGTACTATATTTGGAATGTTGCTGTTGGCATTGGCAATAGCAGTTACTCAGATTCCGGTTGAAATGTCAGAAGCAGCCAGTGATTCTTCGGATTTTCAATTGGACGGAACTAAATTGATTAAGTATACAGGCACGGCTTACGCCGTGTCTGTTCCTAATGAGGTAAAAATCATAGGCGAAGAGGCATTTTCCGGAAATAGTACAGTTAAACTGGTTTATTTACCGGATGGATTGGAAACCATTGAGTACGGAGCGTTCAGTTATTGTAATGTTTTAAATAAAATATCAATCCCGGACTCTGTGGAAAGTATAGGAAGCGGAGCTTTTGCTTGCTGCGGTTCTCTTACAACAGTGGAGATTGGTTCAGGTGTAAAAACCATGGGAAACGGTGTCTTTGCAGGCTGTGATTCTCTTAAGAATATAAGCTTGGACAAGGGCAATTCAAGTTTTATAATGAAAAAAGGTGCGCTCTATGATTATGAACAAACCAAGTTATATCAATATTGTCCGGGACGTAAGGATTTGGAATATACACTTCCTGATTCTGTAACAGATATTGGTAGGTATGCGTTTTGGGGCTGCAATAATCTGGAAAGAGTAAATTTGAATAATAATATTTCAGCCATACCGGCGTATGCATTTTCTAATTGCCGCGCATTGGTGGAGATGGAATTGCCATATTCCCTTAGCACCATTGATGCAAAGGCTTTTGAAGATTGTATAAGTTTAAGTAAAATGGATTTACCGGTATCATTAAGAAATATTCACAGTACTGCGTTTGACGGTTGTATCAATCTTACACTTACGGGACCGGAGGGTAGTATTGCCGGAGAGTATGCCGAAAAATTTAATAAGCGGGAGAAAACGGAACAGGCAGAGTATGAAGATATTTTTCAAAGCACTAATCCGGCGGACGATGATAAATATGAGCAGGATGGCATATATGAAGATGTGACAGAGGAACAGGACAATACATCGGAAAATACTGATAATGGTAATATGCTTGGAACTACGGCTATTGTAGGTAACCAGGCGTTTGTGTTTATTGATAATTCCCAAAGTAAGGTTTACGTGGGTGATAATTCAGTATCCGGTGGAGATGAACAGGTAACGGTAAACGGACCCAAGGACCCCACAGATGAATTGATATCCGAGGATAATCGTAACGACGGAAAGGGTATACATATACCAAAGTACACCTTATTTAACGGAGTAATAGCAGATCAGGCTTATTATAAAAATAAGAATATGACTTCGTATACAATTCCGGGGAATATAACGGAAATAGGAGATTTTGCTTTTGCGCGAAGCGGGCTTACTTCGATTAATATTCCGGAAGGTGTAACAAAAATCGGATATGGTGCATTTTATCACTGTGATAATCTGAATCAGATTACATTACCCTCAACGATTAGCAAAATAGAGCCGGAGGCTTTTTCAAAGACCGGTTTTGTTGAAAACTGGAAAAAGAGTGGTAGCAGCGATTTCCTTACCTTGGGAAACGGTATTTTGGTGGCATATAATGGAGATGATTCCACAGTGAACATTCCTGAAGGTGTAAGAATTATTGCGCCCGGTGTTTTTGCAAACAGACCATTGATTACGACAGTTGTGCTGCCCGACAGTCTGGAAATTATTGGAGAAGGAGCATTTGAGGGATGTTCCAGATTAAAACAGGTTTCCGGCGGTTTAAATGTTAAAAAGATAGAAGACCGTGCATTTGCGGGAGCACCTCTTGATACAATACGTATACAGGACAATGTAGAGAATCTGGGTTTACGTGCGTTTGATATGTCGGAAATTAATAAACGTACAGACCAAAAGGTTGCTGTGTTTAATAAAAATATTCCTGCTTTAACATATGAGGACACAGCCACACGCTTATCAAATGATGAATATATAGGTATGGCACTTTCAGGTGTATGCTATGCTGTAATTGATGAAAAAGTTAATGCGGATAATTTGAAAGAAACGGTTTTGGATGGTTCTGTTTATGGATTTAAAGGAATTATAGTAAGCATTGATTCAAAAGCAGATATGACAGCGTATGTGCGTGCAACAACGCTGACAACAGAGGAATTAAAGGATTTTAAAATTTCACAAACCATTGAGATATTCGGCAGACAATATACTTTAAGCGGAATTGAACAATTAGAAAATCTTGCACTTGATAATGCAAAAAACACTTACAATAATACAGGCAAACTCCGTATAGTTAATAATGCCAATGACTTGGAAACGGGAAATATTTATGCTGAATTAAGCGAAAATAAAGGTGATTACTATTTAAGCATAAATCAAAGCGATTCCGCTTACGAAAGATTGTCTAAAGCCTTTTATGATATTTACGATATAAATCCGCCAACAAATTTTGTGGCATATGATATATCTCTTTATGAAGCTGAAAGTAATGTACCTATAACGAAATTAGGCAGACGTAAGGTGGAAATTACGTTACCATTACCGGAGGGCTTGCAAAGCGGTACATTATTTGTGCTGACTGCCGATTCAAACGGTCAGCTGGAGGATGTTCCCTATTGGTATGAAGAAAATGAAAACGGAAGAAAAATCACTTTTGAAGTTAATCATTTTTCGGATTTTGGATTATATACATCGGGAACAACCCTATATGCAGAAGGTGTGACAAGTCAAGGAAAGGCGGTAATTGATTCATATTCCGTGAAGGATGATTCCCCCAATACGGGAGATATGATACATCCGAAATGGTTTTTGGCAGGAGGCTTGTTTTTTACTGCAATGGCAGTGTTCTTCCTTAAGAAAAAATCTCGAAGATTATTTTAAATTAATATTTATCTAGGTTTTAAACAAATACATTCTCCCGGCATAAAATAAGGAAAAAGCCGGGAGATTTTTTGTGTATCGGGTAAGAAAGCAAATTGAATGTCCAAATGAAGAGCTGAAAGGCGAACCTGTTACAATTGGTTTTTTAGATACGGGAGTGGCGATGCATCCGGATATTGCACAGCAAATAATTGATTTTAAGGATTTCATAAACGGAAAAACAAGTTGCTATGATGATTCGGGGCATGGGACTCATGTGTGCGGAATTGCCGCAGGAAACGGAAGTCTGTCTGATGGGAAATATTGCGGTATTGCGCCACACAGCAGAATTGTTATGGGAAAGGTTTTGGATGAGAACGGAGACGGTCTGGCTGAACAGATGTTGCAGGGAATTGAGTGGCTGGTTAACAACAGACACAAATACTCAATCAAAGTTATAAATATTTCCGTGGGTGTGGGAAATTTAAATGATAAAGACAAACAATTAAAATTGGTAGAAAAAGTGGAGGATGCATATGATAAGGGGATAATTGTTGTATGTGCCGCAGGGAATCTCGGACCTGCAAAAAGCAGTATATCATTACTGGGGGTAAGTAATAAGATTATAGCGGTAGGATGTCATGATGGTGGATATTTTAAAAATGACAGTAACCGGTGTGAGACCTATTCCGGACGGGGACCTACCAGGGATAGCATAAAGAAGCCTGATTTGGTGGCACCCGGGACTGAAATAATATCTTGTAATGCTAAATATTATTTGAAAGATAAAAAGACGTACCGGAATGCATATATAGGAAAAAGCGGCACCTCAATGGCAACGCCAATGGTATCGGGAGCGGCGGCCTTGCTTATGCAAAAATATCCGGACATTTCTCGGGAGCAATTAAAAAAGAAGTTGTTTTACTCGGCAAAAGATTTAGGAGAACCTTGGATAAAACAAGGATGGGGAATGTTAAATATTAAAAGGGCACTTGATTATTAAAAATACTATTGACACACCTCGTATGATTGTATACAATAATACGAGGTTATATTTTATTCAGAAAAGAGGATATTTATATTATGAGAAACGATGCCTTTGCAAATCGTCCGGTCTATTTAAATGAAAGAAATAATTTATTGGGAATAGAAGAGCATATGTATATATTGGATGATGTGGATAAACCCAATGTTTTCCGCAACATGTTTCCTTATTCGGAAGTGCCTAAAATTCCTTTTAATGACAGAATTGTTCCTCATGACATGCCGAAGGAAATCTGGATTACAGACACTACTTTCCGTGACGGACAGCAGTCAAGGGCACCTTATTCCACAGAACAGATTGTAACAATTTATGATTATTTACATAAATTAGGCGGTCCTAACGGTATGATTCGTGCCAGCGAATTTTTCCTTTATAGTAAGAAGGACAGGGATGCTGTATATAAATGCATGGAACGTGGATATGAGTTCCCGGAAATTACAAGCTGGATTCGGGCAAGTAAAGAGGATTTTAAATTAGTAAAAGAAATCGGAATGAAAGAAACCGGAATACTGGTAAGTTGTTCTGATTATCATATTTTCTTAAAACTTAAGATGACAAGAAGACAGGCACTTGAACATTATCTTGGTGTTATAAAAGAGTGTCTTGATGAAGGAATCAGCCCAAGATGTCATCTTGAGGATATTACAAGAGCGGATATCTACGGTTTTGTAGTTCCTTTCTGTCTTGAACTTATGAAATTAATGGAAGAGTATAAGATTCCTATTAAAATTCGTGCATGCGATACTATGGGATATGGAGTTAATTTCCCCGGTGCCGTAATTCCAAGAAGTGTACAGGGTATTATTTATGCACTTCGTACTCATGCAGGTGTGCCCCACGAATTATTGGAGTGGCATGGACACAATGATTTCTATAAAGCAGTTTCTAATTCCACAACAGCATGGTTATATGGTTGTTCGGGTATTAACACTTCCTTGTTCGGTATTGGTGAAAGAACGGGTAATACTCCTCTTGAAGCAATGATTTTCGAATATGCACAGCTTAAAGGTGACCTTAACGGTATGGATACGACTGTAATAACCGAACTTGCAGAGTATTATGAGAAGGAAATAGGATATGAAATTCCGCCCCGTACTCCTTTTGTAGGTAAAAACTTTAATGTAACCCGTGCAGGTATTCATGCGGATGGATTACTTAAAAATGAGGAAATATATAATATTTTTGATACAGAGAAATTCCTTAACAGACCTGTACTTTGTGCAATATCCAATACATCGGGGCTTGCAGGTATAGCACACTGGATTAACACCTATTATAAATTGAAGGATGATGTGGCTGTTGATAAAAACAGTGAACTGGTACATGAACTCAAAAAATGGGTTGATGATGAATATCAGGATGGTCGTGTTACTGTTATGACGGATGATGAAATAATTGCAAAAATCAATGAAATTTGTCTTAAAAACAGAATTACACTAGGTTAGTGTATAAGGAGGAAAAGTCGTGAGTAATTACGATGTTAAGCAGGAGGTTACGGATAAGTATTCCCTGCGAGGAAGAGTTTTTCATAAAATTCGTGAAGATATTTTAAGTGGTCATTACAAAGAACATGAAGAATTAAAAGAAGTGGCAATCAGCGAGGAAATGGGTGTAAGCCGTACCCCTGTAAGGGAAGCACTCAGGCAGTTGGAGCTTGAGGGCCTTGTACAGATTATTCCAAACAAAGGAGCCTATGTAACAGGCATTACACAAAAGGATGTGGAAGACATTTACATGATTCGCTCACTTTTGGAAGGTTTGTGTGCAAAGTGGGCATGTGAGCATATTACAAAGGAACAGATGGATGAAATGGAAGAGAATGTATATCTTGCCAAATTCCACGCTGAAAAGGGTCATCTTGAACAGCTTGCTGAGCTTGACAACCGTTTTCACGATATAATGTATGAAGCATGCCACAGTAAAATGTTAGAGCATCTGTTAAAGGATTTTCATCAGTATGTGTTGAGGGTTCGCAAGAAAACGCTGAATAATGCTAATCGCGGACTTGCATCCAATGAAGAGCATGAGGCTATTATGGAAGCCATAAAGGAAAAGAATGGCGAAAAGGCAGAAATATTGGCTAATAATCATATGATTAATGCTTATAATAATATGCTTGAAAACGGATTAACGGAAGCATACGAAAAAGAAGAATAGCCCATAGGGCGGAATGGAGATAACATGGAAAAAATTAAAATGACAACCCCCCTTGTTGAGATGGACGGGGATGAAATGACAAGAATTCTTTGGAAGATGATAAAGGACGAACTTATTCATCCTTTTGTGGATTTGAAGACTGAGTACTATGATTTGGGACTTGAGTATCGTAACGAAACTAACGATCAGGTTACTATTGATTCGGCAGAGGCTACAAAGAAGTATGGTGTTGCAGTTAAGTGTGCAACCATCACACCAAACGCAGCCAGAATGACAGAGTATAATTTGAAGGAAATGTGGAAGAGTCCTAACGGTACTATCCGCGCCAGCTTGGACGGTACTGTATTCCGCGCTCCCATTGT
>CAZGSF010000009.1:0-32604 GCA_964528145.1 uncultured Lachnospiraceae bacterium
AGTATCGCAATCCTTTTTTGTCACATTTTCTTTCAACAGATAGTCACAACTTACACCTAAAATATCCGATAAACGCAAAATCTTTTCCATCTCAGGATATGCTTGATTCTGCTCCCAACGAGAAATGGACTGTCTTGTTACACCCAAAAGTTCAGCAAGTTGCTCCTGCGTCAGATTTTTCGCTCTCCTTGCTTCCACAATCTTTTCTCCGATGCTCATGTTCCAAATCCTCCTTCAAAATCATTATATCATATGTTACTATCATTCTATTTCCTTTTTACATAAGTTCAACAAACTTCTAATTGCATTATGTAACATTTGGCGTGCATCCCTTTTAAATTCAATGTTTCTTGCAAATGTATCAATTACCATATTTCCTTTCCCTTGTTTTTTCCCTTACGAGGGTTCATAACCAAGGGTAAAACGATATAACACAATACAAGATGTAATGGAAAGGACACCAGTGAAAAGTTTAGTGTTTTCAAGGGTTTGACGAGATTTCTATAACAAAATATAACAGTTATTAAATCCCTTAAAATACCTCAAGTGAGAATTCAAAGTTTTTTGTTTATACATAAATGAGGACCCATACTTAATTAATGGGTGCGTACATAAGTCCACAAAAATCTTTTGCGACAAGATACGTTTCCCCATGTAAATAAATGCCATAGATGATTTCCGTATGGAGTTACGTGTTCTTTAATTATTTTTGTGTCAACGCCATAGCCAAAGACAGAAATCCATTTCTTAATAAGTTCACAGTTGTCCATGATGATAAGTCCTCACAAATTTATCTATATTATAACTTTTCCCTATTGGAAACACAATTGCGAATGGAGACAAAAACCCGGAGCGCTTCAAAATATCTAAAAATGGATGAAAAATTCCCGTAAAAAATTTGACACCGGCAGTTTACGATATTACAATGAAAAAGATAATTGCGAAAGGTATAGCCGTATAAGTCGGAGGATAGGGAATAAATATGAAATGGACCAAATTTAGAATAAAGACGATTACAGATGCAGAGGACATTATTATCAGCACTCTTTATGATATTGGATTAGAAGGTGCGCAGATCGAGGACAAGATTCCTTTGACGGCACAGGAGAAGGAGCAGATGTTTGTTGATATTCTGCCTGACGGACCGGATGATGATGGAATTGCATATCTTAGTTTTTTTGTGGAAGAGAACGAGAACGGAGAACTTGTTGTTAATGGCGAGGTTACCGATGCAGAGACTATTATGGAGCAGGTAAAGGCTGAACTTGCCGATCTTCGCAACTTTATGGATATAGGTGAGGGCTCGGTTACCGTGGATGAGACTGAGGATATTGACTGGATTAATAACTGGAAGCAGTATTTCCATCAGTTTTATATAGATGACATACTTGTCATTCCTTCTTGGGAGGAAGTCAAAGTAGAGGATAAGGACAAGATGATTCTGCACATCGATCCGGGTACAGCATTTGGTACAGGCATGCATGAGACCACCCAGCTTTGCATTCGTCAGCTTCGCAAATACATTACTCCTGAGACAGAGCTTTTGGATGTGGGAACCGGAAGCGGAATATTGGCCATTCTTTCTTTGATGTTTGGTGCAAAACATGCTGTTGGAACAGATTTGGACCCTTGTGCAGTAGAGGCTGTTCGTGAAAATATGGAAGTTAATAATATACCTGAAGATTCCTTTAAGATGATGATTGGTAATATAATTACCGATAAGGCTGTGCAGGATGAAGTGGGATATGAGTGCTATGACATTGTAGTTGCCAATATTCTTGCGGATGTTTTGGTGCCTTTGACTCCTGTTATTGTAAATCAGTTAAAGCCCGGCGGAATATATATTACCTCCGGAATCATTGATGACAAAGAAGAAACTGTGGTGGAAGCAGTTAAGGCAGCAGGTCTTGAAGTGCTTGAAGTTACTTATCAGGGTGAGTGGGTAAGTGTTACTTCCAAGAAAGGGTAATAATATGTATCAGTTTTTTGTGTCGCCGGAACAAATAAGTGACAAGACTGTCATTATTACCGGCACTGATGTTAATCATATAAAAAATGTACTTCGTATGAAGCCCGGTGAAGAGATTGCCATCAGCAACGGTGTGGATAATAAGGAATACCGATGTGCAATTGAAAGTCTGGGGGATGATAGTATTCAGTGTACCCTTCTTTTTGTAAAAGAAGATGGATTGGAGCTGCCTTCAAAGGTATATTTGTTTCAAGGTCTTCCTAAGGCAGATAAGATGGAATTGATTATCCAAAAGGCAGTTGAACTTGGCGTTTATGAGATTATTCCTGTGGAAACCAAGCGTGCGGTTGTAAAGCTTGATGCCAAGAAGGCTGCATCAAAGGTTACACGTTGGAATTCAATCGCGGAAGCGGCGGCGAAGCAGAGCAAGCGTCGTGTGATTCCGCAAGTGTCAAGCCCTATGAGCTTTAAACAGGCAGTACAGTATGCAGAAAATATGGATGTGAAGTTAATTCCTTATGAACTTAGCGAAGGCATGGCGGAGACTAAGCGGTTAATTGAGTCCGTGAAGCCGGAACAAAGTGTAGCAGTTTTTATCGGACCGGAAGGCGGATTTGCAGAAGAAGAGATTACACTTGCACAGGAGAAGGGAATACTGCCAATAACTCTTGGTAAAAGAATATTAAGAACTGAAACAGCAGGTTTTACAGTACTTGCGTGGCTGATGTATCACCTTGAGCAGTAAAAGTTACAACGTGTCACCTATCAGCATATGATAATAATAAAATAATGAGGAGTCGAAAATGGAAGTCTATTTAGATAATTCAGCTACGACCCGGTGTTATCCGGAAGTTGCGCAGCTAGTATCAAAGATAATGTGCGATGATTATGGGAATCCTTCCAGTATGCATATGAAAGGTGTACAGAGTGAGCAATATATTCGATATGCAAAAGAAGTATTTGCAAAGCTGTTAAAAGTACAGGAGAAAGAAATTTTCTTTACCTCCGGGGGAACAGAGTCCGACAATCTGGCGATTTTGGGTTGTGCAGGAGCTAATGTCCGTGCAGGTAAACATTTAATTACTACCAAAATAGAACATCCGGCAGTTCTTGAAACTTTTGCATATCTTGAAAAGCAGGGATTTGAAGTAACTTACCTTGGCGTTGATAAAAACGGAGTTGTAAGTGTTGAGGATGTACAAAATGCACTACGTCCTGATACCATTATGGTATCAATTATGCATACCAACAATGAAGTTGGTTCGTTGCAGCCTATTGAAGAAATCGGTTATTTAATTAAACGTTACAATCCCAAAATTTTGTTTCATGTAGATGCAGTACAGGGATTTGGAAAATTTCGTATTTTCCCTAAAAAGATGAACATTGACCTGCTTTCAATAAGTAGTCATAAGATTCACGGCCCTAAAGGCGTGGGAGTCTTATATATCGGGGAAAAGGTAAAGATTCATCCGATTGCATTTGGCGGTGGACAACAAAAGGGTATTCGTTCCGGTACTGAAAACGTTCCGGGAATTGCAGGCATGGCAAAGGCTGCTGAAATGGCATACGCGCATCTTGATGAAGATGTTGAACGTATCTATCGTTTGAAAGAATACTTTGTGGATAGTGTATCTCGAATTGACGATGTAAAAGTAAACGGATATATGGAAAGAAAATGTGCACCACATATAGTCAGCGTATCTGTCAGAGGTGTCAGAAGTGAAGTGTTGCTTCATGCCCTTGAGGATAAAGGAATTTATGTTTCGGCCGGAAGTGCATGTGCATCCAATCATCCTAAGATTTCAGAAACCTTGAGAGCTATGGGAGTAGAGAAGGAATTATTGGATTCCACAATCCGGTTTAGTTTTTCAACATTGACGACTAAAGAAGAAATAGACTATACTTTACGGGCAATGTATGATATGATTCCAATGCTTAGAAAATATAGCAGACATTAGGTAAAAAGGAGTATTTCATGACTTACACATCTTTTTTGATAAAATATGCAGAAATCGGAATTAAGGGAAAGAACCGTTATCTTTTTGAGGATGCGCTGGTTCGCCAGATTAAGTATGCATTAAAGAAATGCGACGGAGAATATTACGTTCACAAAGCAGAAGGCCGCATTTATGTGGACGTTTTGAGTGAATATGATTTTGATGAGACTGTTGCGGCGTTAAAAACTGTATTCGGTGTTTCGGGAATCTGTCCTGTTGTTAAGGCGGAAGATAAAGGTTACGAGCAGTTGACACAGGATGTATTAAAGTACGTGGATGATGTTTATCCTGATAAGAATAAGACTTTCAAGGTGGCAGCAAGACGTTCACGTAAGAATTATCCCATGGATTCCATGGAGTTAAACCGTGAGCTTGGCGGAGTTATTTTGGATGCATACCCTGAAATGAGTGTAGATGTTCATAATCCGGATATTCTCCTGACTGTTGAAGTCCGTGAGAAAATCTATATTTATTCGGAAATTATCCCGGGACCCGGCGGAATGCCTGTAGGAACAAACGGTAAAGCGATGCTTTTACTTTCGGGTGGTATTGATTCCCCGGTTGCCGGTTACATGGTCGCAAAGCGCGGCGTTAAAATAGATGCGGTTTATTTCCATGCACCACCATACACCAGTGAACGTGCAAAACAAAAGGTGGTGGATTTGGCAAGGCTTGTATCCAAATATACAGGTCCCATTTATCTTCATATAATTAACTTTACAGATATCCAGCTTTATATTTACGAGCAGTGTCCTCATGAAGAACTGACTATTATCATGCGCCGTTATATGATGCGTATTGCGGAGCACATTGCCAAAGAAACAGAATGTCTTGGTCTTATCACAGGTGAGAGTATAGGTCAGGTTGCATCACAGACCATGCATTCTCTTGCGGCAACCAATGAGGTGTGTACAATACCTGTGTACCGTCCTCTGATTGGTTTTGATAAACAGGAGATAGTGGAGATTTCCGAGAAAATAGACACATATGAAACTTCAATTCTGCCATATGAAGATTGTTGTACAATTTTCGTGGCAAAGCATCCGGTAACGAAACCGAATTTGAATATTATTAAAAAGCATGAAGAAAATCTGAATGAGAAGATTGACGAATTGGTAAAGACGGCCCTTGAAACGGACGAGCTGATTATTGTGCAGTAAACTTAGGCAAAATAAAGAAAGCAAGACGTTACGTCTTGCTTATCTGATTGCCATGGGCAGTTATTTTAAATCTTAGATCATGTAAGGCTTAAGAATTGCCAATACATCATCAACAGAATCTTCTGCATGGATGTTTAAATCAATAGGTTTAGAAAGGTCTAAACTGAAAATACCCATGGTAGATTTTGCATCGATTACGTATCTGCCTGATACTAAATCGAAGTCGTAATCGAATCTTGTGATGTCGTTTACGAAAGATTTTACTTTGTCAATTGAGTTTAATGAAATCTGAACTGTTTTCATTAGGTCTTACCTCCTTTTGTTTTCATACCTTCTGCTAACATATTAATCGCTAACCTTTTAAAAGTCAATAATCAAACAATACAAAAATAAAGAGGGATACTATGAAAAATGTAGCATTACACAACCTTGGATGTAAAGTGAATGCGTATGAAATAGACGTTATGCAACAAAAATTACAAGAAAAGGGTTATAATATTGTGCCTTTTGATAAAGAGGCTGATATTTATATTATAAATACGTGTACCGTAACCAATATTGCAGACAGAAAAAGTCGCCAGATGCTACATCGGGCAAAGGCCAAGAATCCTGATGCGGTAGTTGTGGCGGTAGGGTGCTATGTCCAGACCGGAAAAGGGGATGTAGAAAAAGATCCTGCAATAGATTTGGCTATCGGTAATAACCGTAAAAATGATATAGTGGAAATTCTGGAAAAGTTTCTTGCAGAGCGGGATGATGCGTTTGCGCAGGGCATGGATGTGATTGATATTAATGCACCCTGTGAATACGAGGATATGACATTGACACAAACCTGCGAGCATACAAGGGCATACATTAAGATTCAGGATGGATGTAATCAGTTTTGTACTTATTGTATAATTCCTTATGCCAGAGGGCGTGTCAGAAGCCGCAGGATAGAAGAGATAGTTAAGGAAATAGAGGGGCTTGCATCTAAGGGATATCAGGAAATTGTTTTTACGGGTATTCATATAAGCTCTTACGGTGTGGATTTTAAGGATGGTACAAGTCTTTTTACTTTGCTTGAAAGAGTGCATGGGATTGAAGGTATAACAAGAATCAGACTGGGTTCTTTAGAACCAAGGATTGTAACGGAGGAGTTTGCTGCCGGACTTGGCAAAATGCCTAAAATATGTCCTCATTTTCACCTGTCTCTGCAAAGCGGATGTGATGCCACATTAAAAAGAATGAATAGGCATTATACTGTCGGTGAATACTTTGAGTGTGTAAACCGGTTGCGTGACAATTTTGATAATCCGGCAATAACCACGGATGTTATTGTAGGGTTTCCGGGGGAAACAGAAGAAGAGTTTGAGGAGACCAAAGAATTTCTTCGGAAAATAAAATTCTATGAAATGCACGTTTTCCGCTATTCTAAACGCCAGGGAACAGTGGCTGCGGGAATGAAGGAACAGGTGCCGGAGAACATTAAGGCTGGTCGCAGTAACGAGCTTCTTGTGATGGAAAGGGAAGATTCTAAGGAATATCGCAGTAACTACATAAACAGGGCTGTGGAAGTTTTGTTTGAGGAGATAAAGAGTATTGATGGTAAGGATTATCAAATCGGACATACTGCCCGTTATGCAAAAGTGGCTAAGCCGGTTAACAACGAAAAACCATGGGAAGATTTGTCTAACAGATTAGTAAAAGGTAAAATTATCGGATTTTTAACGGATGAAATACTTCTGATGGAATAGGAATTTGCATTGAAAATAGCTTACTTATCGTTGAAAATTCCATAAATATAAGGTAATATAGATAAGTAGTGTGACATACTAAAGTGATAAATTACAGATAGGGTGAAGTACATGCAGGATTTAGGAAATACACAATATTTTAGAGTTGAACTTGAACAGGAAACAGGCGTGCAGATGGTTTTGTCCACTGTTTATGAAGCATTGACAGAAAAGGGTTATAATCCTGTTAATCAGATTGTAGGATATATTATGAGTGGTGATCCTACATATATCACCAGCCATAAGAATGCCCGCAGCCTGATTATGAAGGTTGAACGGGATGAGCTTGTTGAAGAATTACTCAATGCCTATATCAAGAATAAAAATTGGAAATAGAGGACTGTCTATGCGTATAATGGGACTGGATTTTGGTTCAAAAACAGTTGGAGTTGCCATAAGTGATGAGCTTCTGATAACTGCTCAGGGAATTGAGATTATCAGAAGAAAAGAAGAGAACAAATTAAGGCAGAGTCTTGCCAGAATAGAAGAATTGATTGAAGGATACGGTGTAGAAAAAATTGTTTTGGGTTATCCCAAGAACATGAATAATTCGGAGGGTGAGCGCATTGCGCTGACAAATGAATTTAAAGAGAAACTTGAAAGAAGAACCGGCCTTGAAGTGGTTTTGTGGGATGAGAGACTTACAACGGTAGCGGCTGACAAATTTATGATTGAAGCGGGTATTCGCAGGGAAGAACGTAAAGAACATGTGGATATGATAGCTGCAATTTTTATTTTGCAGGGATATCTTGACTATCTTAAGAATAAGGAGAACGAATAGTAAATGGATAAAATTACTTTTAATCCGGAAGGAGAAGCACCTGTTGACTTTTATGTGTTAGAGCAGACAAAAATTGGTGGTATTACTTATATTCTCGTGACAGATTTTGAGGAAGGCGACGGAGAAGCGTTGATTTTAAAAGATTTGTCTGAGCCGGAGTCACCGGAAAGTTTATATGCCATAGTGTCGGATGATGAAGAATTGTCTGCTGTTGCCCAGGTTTTTGAAAGCCTTCTTGATGATGTGAAATTTGTATAAAAACACAAAAGAGTTTTTTGCCGTTTATGTTATCAGGGGCTTTGGGGTTAATGGGACCCGGGCAGAATATGGAGGGAAATTTATTGAAGAAAAACGAACTTAAGACTGCTTCCAAGCTTAAGATTATACCCTTGGGCGGGTTGGAGCAAATTGGTATGAATATTACTGCCTTCGAATACGAAGACAGTATAATTGTGGTGGATTGCGGATTAAGTTTCCCGGCGGATGATATGTTGGGAATAGATTTGGTAATCCCTGATGTTACTTATCTTATGGATAATGTTGACAAGGTAAAAGGTTTTGTGATTACCCACGGGCATGAGGACCATATAGGTGCATTGCCTTACATTTTAAAGAAATTAAATGTACCTGTGTATGCAACTAAGCTTACCATGGGTATTATAGAAAATAAACTTAAAGAGCATGATTTAGGAAACGGTATCAGACGAAAGGTTATTAAGTTTGGTGATTCGGTTATCCTGGGAGATTTCAGAATTGAGTTTATTAAGACAAACCACAGTATAGTGGATGCGGCTGCGCTGGCTATCTATTCTCCGGCAGGAATTGTAATTCATACAGGAGATTTTAAGGTTGATTATACGCCGGTGTTTGGCGATGCCATAGATTTGCAGCGTTTTGCAGAGCTTGGTAAAAAAGGTGTACTGGCACTTATGTGTGATTCTACCAATGCCGAAAGACCTGGTTTTACCCAGTCTGAACGTACTGTGGGAGCTACGTTTGATACATTGTTCAATGAACATAAGAATACGCGGATTATTATTGCGACTTTTGCATCCAATGTGGACCGTGTACAGCAGATTATAAATTCTGCATATAAATACGGGCGTAAGGTTGTGGTGGAAGGTCGCAGTATGGTTAATATTATTCAGACAGCCACAAGTCTGGGGTATCTGAATATCCCTGAAAATACTTTAATAGAAATTGATCAGCTTAAGAATTATCAGGATGAACAGACTGTAATTATTACTACGGGAAGTCAGGGTGAGAGCATGGCTGCCCTTAGCAGGATGGCTGAGGATAATCACCGTAAGATATCCATTAAAGTAGGGGATACGGTAATCTTTTCAAGTAATCCCATTCCGGGAAATGAAAAAGCGGTTACAAAGGTTATTAATGAATTGCTTATGAAAGGCGCGGATGTAATTTTCCAGGATGCACATGTATCAGGTCATGCCTGTCAGGAAGAAATTAAATTAATATATACATTGGTCCAGCCTAAGTATGCAATTCCGGTACACGGAGAGTATAAGCATTTGAAGGCCCAGGCAAAACTTGTGGAAAGTCTTGGAATTGAAAAGGATAATATTTTTATTCTTTCCTCGGGAGATGTACTTGAACTTAATCAGGAGAGTGCGGATATTACGGGTAAGGTACCTGTGGGTGCTATTCTAGTGGATGGACTTGGTGTGGGTGATGTTGGAAATGTTGTTCTTAGAGACCGACAGCATCTGGCAGAGGACGGAATTCTGATTGTGATTCTGGCATTGGATAAAGTAGGCGGTTATCTTGTGTCCGGACCTGATGTGGTATCAAGAGGTTTTGTTTATGTCAGGGAGGCGGACGAGCTTATGGAGGAAGCCCGTGTGCTGATAGATGATGCAGTTCAGGCTTGCCTTGACAGGGGCGTAACCGATTGGGGCAAATTAAAGTCCACAATTAAAGATGTTCTTGGTGATTATGTATGGAAGAAGACCAAGAGAAAACCCATGATTTTACCAATAATAATGGAAGTGTGAGAATAGGGAATGAATACAGAAATTTTAAATGAAGAAGTTAATGAGCAGGTTAATGTGCTCATTAATTCCATAAAAAATACAAATGAATATAAAGAATATGAATTCCATAAGGACAAAGTTAAAAAGATGCCTGAGTTGAAGGCGCGTATTGATGAATTCCGAAGAAAGAATTATGAATTGCAGAATTCGCCGCAAAGTGATAATCTTATGGAAGAAATTGAACGTATGCAGAAAGAAAATGAAGAGTTGTATGTGAATCCCATATCGGCAGATTTTCTTCAGGCAGAGTTGGAATTCTGCCGTCTGATGCAGAATGTAAATGCTCGTATTACAGAGGCTATGAACTTTGAATAGTCTGCTTTAGTTAAGAGGTGGTTGGATTAATGAACGCAAAAAATATAATTTTACCTATTGTAAGTACAATAATTAAAGTTATAATTACGGTTGTGGTAATATTCTTTATTTACAAAGGGGCTGTTAAAGCATATGATTTCGGATATGCCATTTTCGAGGACAAACCAATGTCTGAGACAGTGGGAAGAGAAGTCAATATATCTATTACAGAAGGTAAAAGTGTTAAAGAAATAGGAGAGATTCTGGAGTCAAAAGGGCTTGTTGAGGATGCTACGATTTTTTATTTCCAGAACCTGTTATCATCTTATAAGGATGAATTGAAGCCCGGAACTTATACTTTGAATACAAATATGACACCTACACAGATAATGGAGGTGTTGTCGCCACAGGAAGAGGAAGCAGAGGAATAATACCGATGATGATAGATGAGAGAATGGCATCATTTATTAATTCCTTTGACTGCGGTAATTCGGATTTTCTTGAGGGATTGGAGCAGGAAGCAATTGATAATAATGTGCCTATTATCCGAAGTGATACACAGAATTTCCTTAAATTATTAATGGCAGTGAAAAAGCCGCTAAACATTCTGGAAGTAGGATGTGCAGTGGGTTTTTCTGCTTTGCTTATGAGTGAATACGTACCGCCGGAATGTAGGATTACAACTATAGAAAAATATGAGAAGAGGATTCCCGTTGCCAAAGATAATTTCAAAAAAGCCGGTAAGGAAAATCAGATTACACTTCTTGAAGGCGATGCAATGGATATTTTGAAAGAACTTGAAGGTACATATGATTTTATATTTATGGATGCCGCCAAGGGACAATATATTAATTTTTTCCCCGAGGTGTACCGTCTTCTTGCTAAAGATGGTATATTGGTGTCTGATAATGTTCTTCAGGATGGCGAGGTGCTGCAGTCACGCTATGTAGTTACCAGACGAAACAGAACAATTCATTCCCGTATGAGGGAATATTTGTATACATTAACTCATCACAATGGTCTTGTGACATCCATACTTCCGGTGGGAGACGGTGTTACAGTCAGTGTAAAAACGGAGTAAAATTATGAGAAGAGAAAAACCGGAATTGTTAATACCGGCAAGCAGTCTTGAAGTGTTAAAGACTGCTTGTATTTTTGGAGCAGATGCAGTATATATAGGAGGAGAGGCATTTGGACTGCGTGCCAAGGCCAAGAATTTCTCCATGGAGGAAATGGCAGAAGGTATTGCTTTTGCCCATATGCATAATGTAAAGGTTTATGTTACTGCCAATATATTGGCTCATAATTATGATCTTGCCGGAGCGGAAGAGTATTTTAAAGAGTTGAAGAAAATTAAGCCGGATGCGCTGATTATTTCCGACCCGGGTATGTTTACAATAGCCAAAAGGGTTTGCCCTGAAATAGAGATTCATATATCCACACAGGCTAATAATACCAATTACATGACATATCGTTTCTGGTGGGAGCTGGGCGCAAAAAGAGTGGTTTCTGCCAGAGAACTTTCTCTTGAAGAAATCAGACAAATCAGGAATGCCATACCTGATGAAATGGAGATAGAGAGCTTTATTCACGGAGCTATGTGTATTTCTTATTCGGGAAGATGTCTGCTTAGTAATTATTTTACGGGAAGAGATGCCAATCAGGGGGCTTGCACACATCCCTGCAGATGGAAGTATGCTGTGGTTGAAGAAAAACGTCCGGGGGAATATTTGCCGGTTTATGAAAATGAAAGAGGTACATATATTTTTAATTCCAAAGATTTATGTATGATAGAATACATTCCTGAGATAGTGGCAGCAGGAATTGACAGTCTGAAGATAGAGGGTCGTATGAAAACAGCCCTTTATGTGGCAACTGTTGCACGTACCTACAGGAAGGCAATTGATGATTATTTTGAATCTGAAGAGAAGTACCGTTCCAATATGGACTGGTATAAGGCTGAAATATCAAAGTGTACATACCGGCAGTTTACTACAGGATTTTATTTTGGAAAGCCGGATGAGAACACTCAGATATATGATAACAACACTTATGTGAATGAGTATATATATCTTGGCATTATTGAAACTGTGAACCAAGAGGGACGTGCGCGTATTATGCAGCGTAACAAATTTTCTGTAGGCGATACCATTGAAATTATGAAGCCCGACGGCAGTAATGTGGAAGTTTTGGTACAGGGCATGTACGATGAAGAAGGTAATTCTGTTGAAAGTTGTCCTCATTCAAAGCAAATTATTGATTTGGAATTAAGTGTAACTCCGGATAAATACGATTTATTGAGAGTATCCAACACTGACAAATTATAGAATATACAAAAAGGAAAAGGAAAATGAGTAAAATGTTAAACATTGAAGAAATATTCGGCTCGAATGTATTTACCCTTGGCACAATGAAGGAACGCCTGCCGAAAGAAGTCTATAAAGAAATTAAAAAGGTTATGGATAAGGGCGGTGAACTTTCAAAGGAAGATGCCGATGTAGTGGCTAAAGTTATGAAAGACTGGGCAGTAGAAAAAGGTGCTACCCATTATACTCATTGGTTCCAACCTCTTACGGGAATTACTGCGGAAAAACATGATTCTTTTGTTACCCATCCTGATAAAGAGGGTAAAATGATTCTTGAATTTTCGGGAAAAGAGTTGATTAAGGGTGAGTCCGATGCGTCTTCATTCCCTTCAGGCGGACTTCGTGCAACCTTTGAAGCAAGAGGATATACAGCATGGGATATTACATCTCCTGCGTTTATCAAAGAAGGAGCTGCCGGTAAGATTCTTTGTATTCCCACTGCTTTCTGCTCATATAAAGGAGAGGCTCTTGATAAGAAGACACCTTTGCTTCGTTCAATGGAGGCTTTGAGTAATCAGGCCCTTCGAATTGCGAGACTCTTTGGAAATACAGAGGCCACAAAGGTTATTGCGTCTGTTGGTCCCGAACAGGAATATTTTCTTGTTGACCATGACAAATATTTACAGCGAAAGGATCTTGTTTTTGCAGGACGTACTCTTTTTGGTGCACCGGCTCCTAAGGGTCAGGAAATGGATGACCATTATTTCGGTACGGTGCGTGACCGTGTAGGTGCGTTTATGAAAGATTTGAATGTGGAATTGTGGAAGCTTGGTGTTACCGCTAAGACGCAGCACAATGAAGCGGCACCGGCACAGCATGAGCTTGCGCCTATTTATGAAACTGCCAATATTGCGGCAGACCATAATCAGCTTATAATGGAGACAATGAAAAGAGTGGCGGGACGTCACAATTTAAATTGTCTTTTACATGAAAAACCTTTTGCCGGTGTAAATGGTTCCGGTAAGCACAACAACTGGTCTCTGACAACCGATAACGGAATAAATATGCTTGATCCCGGGGATACTCCCAATGAAAACATTCAGTTTTTATTTGTGCTTGCATGTATCATGAAGGCGGTGGATACTCATGCGGATCTTTTAAGACAGAGTGCTTCGGATGTGGGTAACGATCATCGTCTCGGTGCAAATGAAGCGCCTCCTGCAATTATATCCGTATTCTTAGGCGAGCAGCTAGAGGATGTGGTGAAACAGCTTGTTGAAACAGGAGAAGCGGCAACCTGTCTTGATGGCGGTAAATTAGAAACGGGCGTTTCTACTTTGCCTGATTTTGAAAAGGATGCAACTGACCGTAACAGAACAGCACCCTTTGCGTTTACCGGTAATAAATTTGAATTTAGAATGGTTGGTTCTTCTGATTCAATCGGAAGCCCCAATACTACCCTTAACGCAATTGTGGCGGAAGCTTTTTGTGAAGCTGCGGATATTCTCGAGGCTGCTGATGATTTTGATATGGCGGTGCATGATTTGATAAAAGAATATATGACCAAACACCAGAGAATTATCTTTAACGGTGACGGATATTCGGAAGAATGGGTGAGAGAAGCAGAAAGACGCGGACTTCCCAATATTAAATCAATGGTAGAGGCGGTTGATACCCTTACCACCGAGAAAAGTGTTAAATTATTTGAGAAATTTGGTATTTTTACTAAGGCTGAGTTAGAGTCAAGGGCGGAAGTTCTTTATGAAATTTACGCAAAGACTATTAACATTGAGACACTTACAATGCTGGATATGGCAAATAAGCAATATATTCCGGCAGTTATTAAATATACCAAAATGCTTGCAGACACAGTTATTGCTGTAAGGGAAGCGGGCGCGGATGCAGGTGTACAGATAGAACTCCTTAATGAAATCTCTGCAAAACTTTCAGCGGCAAAAAATGCTGTTAAGGTACTGGAAGCATCCCATGCCAAGGCGGTATCTATATTAAACGGTAAGGAGAAGGCGTTCTTCTATTACAACACGGTTACAAAGGACATGGAGGCTCTTCGTGCACCCATAGATGCACTGGAGACTATGGTAGATTCCGATAAGTGGCCTGTGCCTTCCTATGCGGATTTGATTTTTGAAGTGTAGCCTTGAAGCGGAACATTTTATATTGTGAAAATGCGGAAAAAACTGCATTTTCACAAATTTAAAAAAATAATAAATTTTTTAATAAAACCTCTTGCATTATTGTGAATCATAATGTATAATACCAAAAGTAATCACGTATAGGGCTATCGCCAAACGGTAAGGCAACGGACTCTGACTCCGTCATCTCAAGGTTCGAATCCTTGTAGCCCTGCTATAACCTCAGTGGAGAACTTCACTGAGGTTTTTAATTTATGAAAGGTGAATATTATGTTTGAATTTAAAAGTAAGATAAGATATAGCGAAACTGACAGTAAAGGGAAGTTGTCACTAACTTCCTTGCTTGATTATTTTCAGGATTGCTCAACTTTTCAGTCGGAAGAACTGGGAGTGGGGCTTGATTACACAAAAGGACTGGATTTGATATGGGTCGTGACATATTGGCAGATTGATGTGGCAGAATATCCCGGACTATGTGATGATGTGATTATCGGAACATTTCCTTATGATTTCAAAGGCTGCATGGGCAATCGTAATTTTTATATGAAGGATGCTTCCGGCAACAGAATAGCAAGTGCTAATTCGGTGTGGGCACTTATGAATGTAAACACCGGTCGTCCCACTGTGCCTACGGACAAAATGCTTGAGAGTTATTCCGTGGAGGAGAAGCTTGAAATGGAATATGCACCCAGAAAGATTAAGATGCCTGATGAAGAAGGACGCTTTTGCGAAGATATAGTAGTCAGTATGCACCATCTTGACACCAATAATCATGTTAATAACGGACAATATATACGTATGGCAATGAGTTTGCTGCCGGGCGATGTATCTGTTGCCAGACTTCGTGCAGAATATAAAAAACAGGCATTTTTAGGCGATGTAATTCATCCTTACATAATCCGGAAAGACGATACATATTGGATATGCCTTAAAGATGATGAAGGAAATTCATATGTTAATGTGGAATTTATTGCCAAAAACTGTTAAAGTAAAGATATATTTTATACGAGGCAATGGCTTCGTGAAAGGATGGACGGAATGATTAAACTTGGAGAGAAACAGGAACTTAAAGTAGTAAAACAGACGGAATTCGGAGTGTATCTTTCGGATTCGGATGATTTGGGACAAGGGGATGTGAGTAAGGTTCTTTTACCGATTAAACAGGTGCCCGAAGGAAGCGGAATGGGAACCGAAATAGAGGTTTTTGTATATAGAGATTCCAAGGACAGGCTGATTGCTTCTACGAACATGCCAAAGCTTACCCTGCATCAGGTAGGGCTTCTTAAGGTTAAGGATATATCTAAAATAGGTGCGTTTTTGGATTGGGGAATGGAGAAGGATTTGCTGCTTCCCTTTGCAGAGCAGACTGCCAGAGTGCGTCAGGGAGAAGAAATCTTAGCGGCACTTTATATTGACAAGAGTGACAGGTTATGTGCTACCATGAATGTGTATCCTTATCTTGATACCGACAGCCCCTATAAGAAAGAAGACAGGGTATCCGGTGTAGTATACCAGATAAGTGATAATTTTGGCGCATTTGTTGCGGTGGATAATAAGTTTTCCGGTCTTATACCCAAAAAGGAAATGTATGGAAATATAAGAATCGGTGATACTATAGATGCAAGAGTTACTGCTGTAAAGGCTGACGGAAAGCTTGACCTGAGTGTCAGGGAAAAAGCATATATCCAGTTGTCTGTTGATGGAGAGAAAATAATGGCACTCATAGACAGCTATGACGGTGTTCTGCCTTTTAATGATAAAGTAAGTCCTGAGATTATCAGACGTGAGACACAAATGAGTAAGAATGAATTTAAGCGTGCGGTAGGGCACCTTTTAAAAGAAGGGCGTATTGAAATCGGAGAAAAGGTTATACGCCGGATAAAATAAAAGTTGGAGATAGGAGAAATCGTATGAGAATCAGTAGTATTAAAGATGTAGATGCTTTTGTAAAGGTTGTGGATTCCTGTGTGGGAAGAGTTGAATTGGTAACAGGTGAGGGTGACCGCCTGAATCTCAAATCAAAATTATCACAATATGTCTCCTTGGAAAAAATTCTTAAGGATGATAGCTTCAAGGAGCTTGAGATCATTGCTTCCGAGCCTGAGGATGTTAATAAAATAATCAGTTTTCTAATGGATTAAGGAACTGATTTTTTTCCATAAACCTGATAATGCTAATATGCTCAAGAGACGTTTGCGCGGAGAAAACAATTCCGCAGGAAGACCCAGCCATATGCGGGCATTCAGATAGGGCTTGAGCCCATGCATTAACTGAAGCTGATATGGGAAGGAAATGTTAGAAATAATTATTCTGGGGGCGATGTCATTTATTTCATTGGCGATATTGTCATTGCTAACTATGTTTTCACTGTTTTTTAAGGCTTCCAGTGTACCGGATTTGTATTTGAAATTATCCGTAAGAATCTCTGATAACAGGTTGGTAAGTTTTTCAAGTTTGTCAGGTGTTTCGGAAAGAAGATAAAAAACCTCATCGTTCCGTTGTATTTGACGGCACAATTCTTTTAAGTATAAATTATTGTGGATTTCGTATTGGCGGGCGCGGGAGTTAATTCCTGCGGCTCTTAATATGTCTGTCTCGGCACAAATAAGCATATCCGTTCTGTTTAGCAGATTACGGGTGTCGGGGTGTCTTGTAGCATTGATAAGCATACGGGTAGTAATGTAATGTACGGTGCTTAAGGATGTATTTTCATAAAGATATTCGTTGTAATTTAATGACTCGTGTAAAGTGCGTAATGTAAGTGTTGTGCCAAGAATTTTCTTAGTTTGCATTTCTGACCTCTGAAATAAATTTGGTGTAAGAACAATTATATCAAAAGCAATATGTACTTTCAAGGAAGTGAATGTGGAATAATTTGCATGTTATAAAAAACGGTAGATTTTTTATAACTAAAGAGTTATAATTATATTAGGTATTTAGGATAGGTTTGCAAAGGAGGTTTCAGATATGGATATTGCAGGAATATCAACGGCATTGTCGAATGTGCGTGTGCAGAATCAGGTTGGAGCGGCTGTGTTGTCAAAGGCGATGGATACTAATGAAGCCCTGGGCGCAGGTCTTGTAGAGATGATTGATTCGGCTGCCATGGAGAATTCGGTTACTCCCTGGGTGGGTGGTAATTTCGATGCGAAGGTATAAAGGTTTTAGTGATAATAATTGATGAATGTAAACCGGTTAGAGTGATCTGACCGGTTTTTGTTATTGCGGAATTTGAAAAATTATGTGTTATATTAATGATACGTGAACTTATACGTATACTTGTTGGTTTGTGATAATATTTATGAAGGAATAATAATCCTGCAATTGTAAAAAATTATGCGGCACCATCTGAGTTGGGTGATGACTTGTATCAGTTTAATTTTGAACTTGAAGGTGCTCTTTATAAACTTCCCTGTCCTGTTGCAGAGTTATTAGCTAATGGGTTTACTATGACGGATGAATCTGCTACAGAAATTGCAGCCGGAAGTTATGATTGGGTAGAATTACGTTATAATAACCAGAATTTCAGAACGATTGTACATAACTATGCTGATTATGCGACTATAGTTGAGAATTGTTTTGTGACATCTATGGAAAGCAGTATTTATGGACCGGAGTATGAATTAACTATTCCATGTGGTATAAAGCGTGGTGACAGTGAAGCGGATTTATTGGAAAAAATCAAAGATTTTAATTATACGACAGAGGAGTCATCATCATTTATTTATTATGAAGTATGTAATCCCGAAGGAAGCACATTGGATAGATTTACAATTACAGTAAAAGAAGGTACCATTATTGGTATTGAAATTGAAAATGGACAGAAACCGGAATAGACAATTTTAGCAAAAAGACAAGGAGTATAAAACGCTCCTTGTTTTTTTGTTTGTTAATATTCGGAATTTTTTGATTTAAAAGTATTATTGTGAAGGTTGCATAATACAGAAAAAACGGTTTCAAAGTTGGAATTTTGAAAAAGTGCATAAAAAAATTAATGTTTAGTGTAGATTTTTTTGTTGAAATGTATTAAAATGTTAAGTGAGTGTTTCTTTTTTAACAGGACGTACAGAATTGACATTGTGAAAAATGTCAATTCAGAGAAAAGGAGAGGAATTATGATATCCAATCAGATTTTACAAAATACTATTGAAGGATTAAAGACAATCTCAAGGGTAGAGTTTTGTGTTATGGACACTGACGGGAAGGAGGTTGCCTCCACTACGGATATGAGTATATGTGTAAAGCCTACTATCGAGTTTGCACAATCTCCTGCAGATTCCCAGGAAATTCAGGGATATCAGTATTTTAAAATATATGATGAGCAGCAGCTGGAGTATATTCTTGTGGCGGGTGGTGCCGGTGAGGATGTGTATACAATAGGCAAGATGGTATCCTTTCAGATTCAGAGTCTTCTTGTAGCATACAAGGAGAGATTTGATAAGGATAATTTCATTAAGAATCTCCTTTTGGATAATCTTTTGCTTGTTGATATATATAGTCGTGCAAAGAAGCTTCACATCCAGACTGACGTGCGCCGTGTGGTTATAATTATTGAGAACGGAAGCGGTAAAGATAATAATGTTTTGGAGCTGATCCGTACAAATTACGGTGCGGCTAATAAGGATTTTATTACTGCGGTTGATGAGAATAGTGTTATTGTTGTTAAGGAACTTGCGGACACAGAGAATAATAAAGAAATTGAGAAATCTGCCAGAGCCATTATGAATATGCTTGCCAAGGAAGGAATAAAGGATATCCATGTTTCTTACGGTACGGTTGTTAATGAAATTAAAGAGGTCAGCCGTTCCTACAAGGAAGCGAAGATGGCATTGGATGTAGGAAGAATATTCTTTGATGAGAGAGATGTTATAGCCTATAGTGAACTGGGTATAGGACGCTTGATTTATCAGCTTCCCATTCCTCTTTGCAAAATGTTTATCAAGGAAATTTTCGGAGGAAAGAGTCCGGATGACTTTGATGAGGAGACCCTTACTACAATACATAAGTTTTTTGAGAACAGCTTGAATGTGTCAGAGACCTCAAGACAGTTATTTATCCACCGTAATACGCTGGTATACCGTTTGGATAAACTGCAGAAAAGTACAGGTCTTGATTTGAGAGTGTTTGAAGATGCAATTACTTTTAAAATCGCACTTATGGTCGTTAAGTATATGAAGTATATGGAGAAATTTGATTATTAATTTACAGGTGGGATAACAATGAGTACATATGTCAGACGTAGGCGCAAATTACAGGAAACGAACGTAAATGAAATAATCGCGTTGGATAATGTAAGTAAAACATATTCTACGGGTGCTCCGGCATTAAACGGGGTTACTTTACATATTAATAGGGGAGAGTTTGTTTTTATTGTAGGAGACAGTGGTTCCGGCAAGTCCACGTTAATTAAACTGTTGCTTAGGGAATTAACGGCAACAAGTGGAACTGTAAGGGTGATGGGTGCTGATCTTGCGAAAATCAAACATAGTAAAATACCCAAATTCCGTAGGAATCTTGGAATAGTATTTCAGGATTTCCGACTGCTTAAGGACAGGAATGTATATGAGAATGTAGCGTTTGCCCAGAGGATTATAGAAACGCCCGCGAAGGATATCCGCAGAAATGTGCCTTCAATTCTTGCAACTGTTGGTCTGGCAGGTAAGTATAAAGCTAAACCGAAGCAGCTTTCAGGAGGTGAGCAGCAAAGGGTTGCGCTGGCAAGAGCTTTGGTTAATAAGCCGTCGATTTTGCTTGCGGATGAGCCTACGGGTAATCTTGATCCTAAAAATTCATGGGAAATAATGAAGCTTTTGGAGGAGATTAACGAAACCGGCACAACCGTTGTTGTTGTTACGCATAACAGAGAGATTGTCAATGCTATGCAGAAACGTGTTATTACCATGAAGAAAGGCGTTGTGGTAAGCGACGAAGAGATGGGTGTATATAACGATGAAGAGGATTAGTACTTTTTTTTATACATTATCGCAGGGAATCAGCAGCATCCTGCGTAATAAGCTGTTCTCACTGGCATCGGTTGCCACAATAGGGGCATGCTTATTTCTGTTTGGACTTTTTTATGCAATTGTAATGAATTTCCAGAATATAGTTAAGACTGCGGAAGAAGGCGTGTCGGTAACTGTATTTTTTAATGCGGGCACAAGTGAAGAACGCATGGCGGAAATAGGTGATATGATTCTGCAAAGAAGTGAAGTTGCGGATATTAATTTTATTTCTGCGGATGAGGCTTGGGAAAGCTTCCGTGGTGATTATTTTGAAGGATATAATGACGGATTTACAGAGAATCCCTTGGCAAACAGTGCCAATTATGAGATATATCTTTCGGATGTATCTTTGCAGGGGAATCTTGTGACATATCTGGAATCCATTCCTGATGTAAGGATGGTAAGGCGGTCAGAGGTTACCGCTACTACACTGACCGGTGTTAATCTGCTTATAGGATATGTGTCTATAGGTATTATTGCCATTTTGCTGGCAGTTTCCGTGTTTTTAATCAGCAATACGGTTACTATAGGTATATCTATCCGTAAAGAAGAAATTAATATTATGAAATACATTGGTGCTACGGATTTTTTTGTACGTGCTCCGTTTGTAATTGAGGGAATGTTTATAGGATTGATTGGAGCAGCAATTCCTTTGGGTGTTATTTATGTTCTTTACAATTATATACTTTCATATATTACAGAACGGTTTGCTGCGATTTCGAGCTTGCTTAATTTCCTTACTATTGAGGAGATAAATAATGTGTTGGTTCCGGTATCGCTGATTATAGGTGTAGGAATCGGATTTGTGGGAAGTTTTACAACTGTCAGAAAGCATTTAAGAGTGTAGGAATATGAAATACAAAAGAGCAGGATTATTATTAGCATTATGTTTGGTGTTTACAATCGGAATAAGCGGTAATCATATATCTGTGGACGGTGCGGGTGTTACATCTGACAGTATTAAGTCCAAGCAAAGCCAGATAGATGTAGCTGAAAAGGAAAAAGAGAAACTCCAACAGGGCTTGACGGATATAAAAAAAATAAAAAAAGAATTGGAAAATTCCAAGGATAATCTGGAACAGTATATTGTTCAACTGGATTCTAACCTTGAATCCGTAAATGCAAAAATTGAAGAGCTTAACCAGACCATTAGTAAAAAGCAGGTAGATATAGAAGAGACTACCCAGGAACTTAATGAAGCTGTTTTGACGGAACAGAGTCAATATGAGGCTATGAAGGTCAGAATTCAGTTTATGTATGAAAAAGGGGACAGTTTCTATTTGGAGGCACTCCTTAAGGCCGGAAGTTTCGGAGACATATTAAACAGGGCAGATTATTTTGAAGAACTTGCATCCTATGATAGGAAAAAACTTGAAGAATATATGCTTAACAGGCAGATGATTGAACTGTGTAAACAACAGTTAGAGGTTGAAAAAGAACTTCTTGAAGATGCAAAGCAGGTGCAGGAGGAAGAACAGAATAATCTTGAGGAGCTTATTGAAGCAAAAGAACAGCAGATAACAGCCTTCGAAACGGATATCAGTAAAAAAGAAGAGGCAATAAGGCAGTATGAAGATGATATAGCAGCCCAAACGGAGTTGATTGCCCAATTGGAAGCAGCTGTTGCGGAAGAGAAGAGAAGGCTTTTGGAAGAGAACGGAGAAGTACTCAGATATGACGGAGGTATGTTTAAGTGGCCGGCACCTTCCTATACCAGAATCAGTAGTGAATTTGGTAATCGTCTTCATCCGACATTGGGGGTAGTGCTGTTTCACAATGGTGTGGATATGGCGGCACCCGGAGGAAGTAAAATACTGGCGGCTTATGATGGAAGAGTAGTTGCGGCTTCTTATAGTGCTGCTATGGGTAATTACATTATGATAGACCATGGTGATGAGTTGTACACGGTTTATATGCATGCCTCAGCTTTGTATGTTTCAAAGGGAGATGTTGTGGTCCGGGGTGAACATATTGCAGCGGTAGGGTCAACCGGAAGGTCAACCGGAAACCATCTGCATTTTAGCGTGCGCTTAAACGGTGACTATGTAAGTCCGTGGAATTATCTTTCTAATTAAAGGCGGGAATATTTGTGGAAGAGTTTAATGTTGAAAATAATAACGAGGCAAAAGAGCCTGTTATAGGAATAAGCAGTAAAGATTTAAGAAAAGTATGTAGCCGTAATCTATGGGGTGGCATTTTAATAGGGATGTTGGCTACGGTACTTGTTGTTACAGGTATTACTGCAGTAGGCAGGATAGTTAAAGGTATCAAAGGTACTGACATTTTAGCTGGTGCAGAGAATGAATCAGATTTGTCGGAAGGTGCTATAAGCGGCGATGTGCTGCTTAAGATGAAAAAAATTGAAAAAATAATAGATAATTACTATTATCAGGAAGATACGGATAAGGAGCTCTTGGTTGAAGATATTTATAAGGGGATGATGACATCCCTTGGAGATCCTTATTCCACGTATTATTCAGAAGAAGAATTGGATGATTTACTTGAGCAAACTGAGGGTATTTACTACGGAATCGGTGCATATGTAAGTCTTGATACGATTACAGGCTATGCTAAAATCAGTGGTGTTATTGATGGGACACCTGCCCAGGAAGCGGATTTGCGCGATGGTGATATTATTTATGAAGTGGATGGTGAGTCTGCATATGGATTAGAACTGGAGGAAGTTGTGGCTTTGATTAAGGGGTCTGAAGGAACTTCGGTACATCTTACTCTGATAAGAGATAACGAAGCAGATTATGTGGAGAAGGATGTTGTAAGACGTAAGATTGAAAGTCCTACCGTCAATTATGAAATGCTTGACGGGCAGCAGGGGTATGTGCAGATTACAGAATTTGATGATGTAACCGCAGACCAGTTTGCGGAAGCTTTGGCAGTGCTTAACGAACAGGGAATGCAGGGCATGATACTGGATTTACGCAGTAATCCGGGAGGTAATCTTGCGACTGTTGTAGATATTTGTGAAATGCTTCTGCCGGAAGGTATGATTGTATATACAGAGGACAGAAACGGTAATCGTAATGAATATCTGTGTGATGGTAACAGGGAATTCAAGTTACCGCTTGTTGTGTTGATTAACGGATATTCAGCCAGTGCATCGGAGATATTGGCAGGTGCAATTCAGGATTATGGAATCGGTACCCTGGTTGGAACTACTACCTATGGCAAAGGTGTTGTTCAGCAGGTGGTATCCTTGAATGACGGTTCTGCTGTTAAACTTACCGTGAGCAGTTATTTTACACCGAAAGGAAGAAACATAAACGGTATAGGAATTGAACCGGATGAAGTATGCGAGTTTGACAGTGAAGCTTATTATACGGATAGTCCGGATGACAGTATAGACAATCAGCTTGAAAGAGCAAAAGAGATTTTGTCTGAAAAGGTGAAATAAGTATTAAAAAGGAAGTAAGCCTTTAAAGGCTTACTTCTTTTTTAATAAACTGGAAACTGCATCAGAAATTTTCTTTGCCACGTAGGAATTGTTCATTGTATACAAATGTATTCCGTCCACATCATTGGCAAGTAAATCCACAATCTGGTCAATGGCATAAGCGATGCCTGCGTCACGGAGAGCCTCCGGATTGTTTTCAAAACGCTGCATTACTTTTACGAATTTAGGCGGCAGACTTGCACCGCACATACTCACCATACGCTCGATTTGGGACTTGTTCATAACAGGCATAATACCTGCTTCTATGGGAACGTCAATTCCGGCGAGTCGGGTCTTTTCCCTGAATCTGTAAAACATATCATTGTCAAAAAATAATTGTGTAATCAGGTGGTCGGCGCCGGCATCAACTTTTTTCTTAAGATTAAGAATGTCTGTCACCATGTCAGGAGTTTCAATATGTCCCTCCGGATAGCATGCACCCGCAATGTCGTAATCCCCATGCTCTTTTATGAATGAAACTAAATCGCTGGCATATCTGAAATCATTTTTGGGAGGAATATCGGGATTTATATCGCCTCTTAAAGCAAGAATATTTTCGATACCTCTTTTGTCTAATTCTGTAAGAACATTTTCAATCTCTGCTTTGGAATAGTTAATGCAGGGAAGATGAATCATAGGCTCTACTTTGTTGCCTTCTTTGATTTTGGAAGCAATATCCAAGGCAAGTGCGCTATTGCCGCTCCCGCCCGCACTAAAGGTAACACTTATAAAGTCCGGTGTAAGTCCCTCGAGCTCTTCCAAGGTGCGATAAACGGTATCTATGTTGCTGGTTTTCTTTGGCGGGAAAACTTCGAATGAAAAAACGGTTTTCTCATTAAATTTATCTCTTAACTTCATTGAGTGTGCCTCCCTAAATAATTGTTCATTTATATTTAGTATACATTAGAAATACAAAATACACAAATGTAGAAATAATGTTATTAAAACTAAATAGTAAAGACGAATAGTGCTAAATATTAGTAGTATTTCTTGTAAAAGCATTATGGGGATGCTATTATTTCTGTAGACAATTACAGGTTGTACGTATTGAAAAGGAAAAGGTTTTAAATGAATATAGAGTCGATAATTGCAAAGCATGTAGAGAAAAAAGATGTATTTTATGTATTCATGGATTTGCCGGAATTTTGGGAAGTAAGACCGGATGGATTAAATGGAGCTATCTATAATAAAAACGAAAAAGTAGCGATGATTTATTTTAAGAATCCCATTGAATTACGGTATGTCGAACGTGTGGAATGGCTATCTGTTACCAAAGAGGTTTTTAAAATAGATTACTATGGAGACTTTGGTTACGCATATTGTACTGCATATTTCCATGAAGGAAAAATGGTGTCGAAATCATATTTCAGTCCGGAGCATGAGGAAAAATTACAGCTAAACCTGTCCAATGGAGTAGTGACTTTGTATGATAAAGGAAAGGTTTCCAAACTTTTTCATTCGGAAGAAGAATTTGTAGAATATTATAATTTAAAGTATAAGTAGGTGGGATATGTCTGTATATGTATTCAGTCTTTTAGTTGGCTATGAAATGAGCGGTATTGATATCGCGCAGGGAAGAAGAAGTAAATATTTAAGAAAATTAAATATTCCTGTCAAGTATGTTTTTACTGAATTGCCGGATCAATATTATATTGATAGGTATACAAAATGTGGCATACGGCCGGAAGAAATGATGGGTGTCCATATGAGGCTATCTAATGTAGAGAATTATGCAGGAAATTATTCGGTTGAACAAAAGGTGGCTGAATTAAATGAAACAATGAAAATAGATGATATTGTTTCAAGAGAACAAAGTATTATCTTATATAAGAATGGATATCGGATAGCAGAATTGGTATTAAAAGAGGATGTTAGGTTTTTGTCATCCGTTCTCTTTTTTGAAAGAGAAAAACTAGTAGCAAAAGAGTTCTATACAGACCGATTATTATACGTGAATCATTATATTACTGCCGGTCAAAATGGAACAATATGCGCAAAATTAAAAAGAACGTCTTTTGTGGATGAAAAAGGTAGAATCATTTGTGAATGTCTTTATGAAGATAATGGAGAAATTTATGTGTTTCCTAATGGGGAATCTTTTACAAAATATGAACTTGTAGAAAAATTTATTATTGAAATGAATTTGACACCGGAAGATATAGTTATAGTTGATAGACCTTCTTATATGAATTTTGTCCAACCTTTGTTTCAACATAGAAATAAGGCACGTATTATGGTTTTTCTACATTCGGGGCATTATTATAAACGAGGTGAGTCACCCCAAGGTTTATTTATGAATTACGAATATTATGGGTGGTTCAAGTATTCAAAGTACATTGATGTTATGATTGTTTCTACTGAAGAACAGAAAATGGATTTGGAAGAAAAATATAGAATGTATGAGTGTCATATACCACGAATTGAAGTGATACCTGCAAGTGGCTTGGAAGAAATAAAGTATACACAAGAGGAAAGAATTCCTTATTCATTAATTACGGTCTCCCGCATTGAACCAAGAAAAAATATCAAATGGATAATAGAGAGTGTTATCAAAGCAAAAGAGATGATTCCTAATATATTCTTAGATATTTATGGAAGTGGTGAAGGCGGATATCTGAATTCTCTAAAAAATATTGTGAGTGAAAATGATGCTGAATCTTATATTAGATTTAAGGGAAGTGCTGATGTGAGTGAATTATACAAAAAATATGAAGCTTACATATCCGCATCTCTTTGGGAAACGCTGGGCTTAACCTGCATGGAAGCAGCAGGCAGTGGGAATGCGATGATAGGCTTAGATGTAAGATATGGCAACCGATTATTCATAAAAAATAATATAAACGGGAAGCTGATAGATTTTAACATGGATGACATTAATAATGAGAATATAGAGTCTGATTCTATACAAAAAATGAGTGAAGCTATAGTAGAGGTGTTCCAAGATAAAGAATTTTTGAAAAATTGCCAAAATAATTCTTATAAGATTGCTCAAAATTTCATGAGTGGACATATAGAGGAAAAGTGGCTGGATTTATTGAATGAATTTATGATTAAGAAATAGTTAATAGGCATAAATGAAAGTACAGAACAAACATTCGATTTTGTTCTGTACTTTTTATTTGTTTTCTGCTATAATCAATTAAGTAATTCAAATACTATTAAGTAGTAAATGCGTTCATAAAGGAGGACCTTTGGTGGAGCATTCAGTAAAAGAAAACAAGTTTAAATTACATTCAGAATATAAACCTACAGGTGACCAGCCACAGGCAATTGCAGAGTTGGTGAAAGGCTTTAAAGAAGGCAACCAATTCCAGACACTCCTTGGGGTTACGGGTTCCGGCAAGACCTTTACTATGGCAAATGTCATAGAGCAGCTTAACAAGCCTACATTGATCATTGCCCACAACAAAACTTTAGCCGGGCAGTTGTACTCGGAGTTCAAGGAATTTTTTCCTGAGAACGCGGTTGAGTATTTTGTTAGTTACTATGATTACTACCAGCCGGAAGCTTATGTGCCGTCTACGGACACCTACATTGCCAAGGATTCATCAATTAATGATGAGATTGATAAATTACGCCTTTCGGCAACGGCAGCATTGACAGAGCGTCGGGATGTGATTGTAGTTGCCAGTGTATCCTGTATTTATGGTCTGGGAAGCCCGGATGATTATCAGGGGTTGATAGTGTCCCTGCGTCCCGGGATGGTTAAGGACAGGGATCAGGTATTACGTGAACTTGTAGCAATTCAATACACCCGTAATGATATGGATATTCAGCGAAGCACCTTCAGGGTCCGCGGTGATGTTGTGGAAATATATCCTGCAATTGGTGGGGATTATCTTATCAGGGTGGAATTTTTCGGAGATGAGATTGACAGAATTGCGGAGGTAGACCCGCTTACAGGTCAGGTGCATGCCACCCTTGAGCATGTTGCTATTTTTCCGGCTTCCCATTATGTTGTGGCACAGGATAAAATCAACAGGGCTTGTGATACCATAGAAAAAGAACTGGAAGAAAGAATTCGTTATTTTAAAGGAGAGGATAAACTCCTGGAGGCTCAGAGGATTTCTGAGAGGACCAATTTTGATATAGAGATGCTTAGAGAAACGGGATTTTGTTCAGGTATTGAGAATTATTCCAGGCATTTGAATGCAATGGAACCGGGGGAAATGCCGCACACGTTGATGGACTATTTTGGAGATGATTATTTGATTATTGTGGATGAGTCCCATATAACAATTCCGCAGGTGCGTGGAATGTTTGCAGGTGACCGTTCCCGAAAAAATACCCTTGTTGATTATGGCTTCCGTTTGCCTTCAGCGCTTGATAATCGTCCCTTGAATTTTGAAGAATTTGAAAGTCATATTGATCAGATGTTGTTTGTGTCGGCAACACCCAATGTATATGAAGAAGAGCATGAACTCCTTAGGACTGAACAGATTATTAGGCCTATGGGACTTCTTGATCCTAAGGTGGAGGTGCGCCCGGTAGAGGGACAGATAGATGATTTGATCGGAGAAATCCGCAAAGAAACCGCACAAAATAATAAAGTTCTTGTTACCACGCTTACCAAACGTATGGCAGAGGATTTGACGGATTATATGAAGGATGTTGGTATACGTGTGAAATATCTTCACGCGGATATAGATACGTTGGAACGTGCAGAAATTATCAGGGATATGCGTCTGGATGTATTTGATGTTCTTGTGGGTATAAATCTTCTGCGAGAAGGCTTGGATATACCTGAGATTTCACTTGTTGCAATTCTGGATGCCGATAAAGAAGGTTTTCTGCGTTCGGCTACTTCTCTGATTCAGACCATAGGCCGTGCTGCACGTAATTCTGACGGGCATGTCATAATGTATGCGGATATGATTACAGATTCCATGCATGTTGCCATAAGTGAAACAGAACGTCGCCGTAAAATTCAGGAGAAGTACAATGAGGAACATGGAATTACTCCGCAGACAATCCGCAAGGCTGTCAGAGACTTGATAAGTATTTCCAAAGCAGTTGCAAAAGAAGAGATGCGTTTTGAAAAAGACCCTGAATCCATGTCGGAGAAGGAACTTACCAAATTAATCAAAGACGTGGAAAAGAAGATGCAGAAGGCTGCCGCGGATCTGAACTTTGAAGCTGCTATGGAACTTAGAGATAAAATGCTGGAATTAAAAACAATTTTACGGGATATGTAACCGACAATTAAAAATGAGAGGAAGTTATGGAAGAAATTAAGAAAATGCGCCCGAAAGAATATATTAAAGTTCGGGGAGCCAATGAGCATAATTTAAAAGGAATTGATGTGGATATTCCGCGTAATGAACTGGTTGTACTGACCGGGCTGTCAGGTTCCGGCAAGAGTTCCCTTGCCTTTGATACTATTTATGCTGAGGGACAAAGACGTTATATGGAGTCATTATCTTCATATGCGAGGATGTTTCTCGGGCAGATGGAGAAGCCAAATGTTGAGAGTATTGACGGGCTTTCACCGGCCATATCAATTGACCAAAAGTCCACAAACCGCAATCCACGTTCTACGGTAGGAACTGTAACAGAGATATATGATTATTTCCGCCTGCTTTATGCAAGAATAGGAATCCCCCATTGTCCGGAATGTGGTAAGGAAATTTACAAACAGAGTGTGGACCAGATGGTGGATCATATTATGGAACTGCCGGAAGGAAGTAAGATTCAATTGCTAGCCCCTGTGGTCAGAGGGCGTAAGGGTGAACATTCAAAGGTTTTTGAACGTGCAAAGCGTAGCGGATATGTACGTGTTATTGTTGACGGTAATATGTATGAACTCTCTGAGGAAATTAAGCTTGAGAAGAATATAAAGCATACTATAGAAATCGTAGTGGACCGTCTTGTGGTGAAAGAAGGTATAGAGAGACGTTTGGCAGATTCCATTGAAAATGTACTTGCGCTTGCGGAAGGGTTACTTACGGTTGATGTTATAGGCGGAAAAAGAGTTAGTTTCAGCGACAGTTTTTCCTGCCCTGACTGTGGTATCAGTATCAGTGAAATTGAACCCAGAAGTTTTTCTTTTAATAATCCTTTTGGTGCCTGTCCTGATTGTGTAGGACTGGGATACAAGATGGAGTTTGACGTGGATTTGATGATTCCTGATAAAAGTCTGTCTATTAATGAAGGTGCGATTACTGTCATGGGATGGCAGTCCTGTGCGGATAAAGGCAGCTTTACCAATGCAATTTTAAGGGCATTGGGTGAAGAGTACGGGTTTGATTTGGATACTCCTTTTGAAGAATACCCGGATAAAGTAAAAGAAGTTCTGGTTTACGGAACAAACGGTAAGATGGTGGACGTATATTATGAGGGACAGAGAGGCAAAGGAGTGTATCCTATTGCATTTGAGGGGCTTGTTAAAAGTGTGGAGCGGCGGTATCGTGAAACTGCGTCAGAGACAAGTAAGCAGGAATATGAGACTTTTATGCGTATTACACCCTGTAAGCTTTGTAAGGGAATGCGTTTAAAACGGGAAGCACTTGCGGTGACCGTGTGCGATAAAAATATTCATGAGGTAACCACTTTTTCCATAGGCAGGTTATATGAGTTCCTTCAGAGTATGAAGCTGACACAGACCCAGGAAGTAATAGGAAAACAATTGTTGAAGGAAATACGTGCCAGAGTAGGATTTCTGATGAATGTTGGTCTTGATTATCTTACACTTGCCCGTGCAACGGGCTCCTTGTCCGGTGGAGAAGCACAGCGTATACGACTTGCAACTCAGATCGGTTCCGGTCTGGTAGGTGTTTGTTATATTCTTGATGAACCAAGTATCGGTTTGCATCAGAGGGATAATGACAAGCTGTTGGCTACACTTAAGAATCTTCGTGATTTGGGGAATACCCTGTTGGTTGTGGAGCATGATGAGGATACAATGTTTGCAGCTGATTGTATTGTGGACATAGGTCCCGGAGCAGGTAGTCACGGTGGTGAGGTGGTTGCTGTGGGAACGGCGGAAGAGATCATGCAGGTTCCGGAGTCTGTTACAGGTCAGTATCTTAGTGGTAAGCTGTGTATACCGGTGCCTAAGGAGCGTAGGAAACCTACAGGTTATATTAAAGTGTTAAAGGCTGCGGAAAATAATCTTAAAGATGTTGATGTGGAGATTCCTTTAGGGGTGATTACATGTGTTACCGGTGTGTCCGGTTCGGGTAAAAGTTCGCTGGTAAATGAAATTCTTTACAAGCATCTGGCCAAGTCCTTGAACCGTGCACGTACAATTGCCGGAAAGCATGCAGGTATAGAAGGCATAGAGCAATTAGACAAAGTTATTGATATAGACCAGTCACCTATTGGAAGAACTCCCCGTTCCAATCCTGCCACTTATACAGGTGTATTTGATCAAATCAGGGATTTGTTTGCAGGGACAACGGATGCGAAGACCAAAGGATATGGAAAGGGAAGATTCAGCTTTAACGTAAAGGGCGGCAGATGTGAAGCCTGTAGCGGTGATGGTATTTTAAAAATAGAGATGCATTTTCTTCCTGATGTGTATGTACCTTGTGAAGTTTGTGGCGGTAAAAGGTATAATAGGGAAACGCTGGATGTAAAATACAAGGGCAAGAGTATTTATGATGTTCTTGAAATGACAGTTGAAGAGGCAGTGACATTTTTTGAAAATGTGCCTTCCATTCGCAGAAAGATTGAAACTTTGAATGATGTGGGGCTATCCTATGTAAAACTGGGGCAACCATCAACAACTCTTTCCGGAGGCGAAGCACAACGAATAAAACTTGCGGCGGAGCTTAGTAGGAGAAGTACGGGCAAAACCATATATATTCTTGATGAACCTACAACAGGTCTGCACTTTGCCGATGTTCACAAACTGACTGAAATATTGCAGCGTATTGCCGATGGCGGCAATACCGTTGTGGTCATTGAACATAATCTTGATGTTATTAAGACAGCGGATTATATAATAGACATGGGACCTGAAGGCGGAGATAAAGGCGGTACGGTTATTGCCGGCGGTACTCCGGAAGAAGTTGCCAAGAATCCTAAATCGTATACAGGAATGTATGTGAAGCGCATGCTGGAACGAGAAAATATTTAAAATATTTGTTGCAACCGAATAAATAATTGTACTAAAGTACTATAAAAAATGTCGTAAAATTATCCGATAAATATCATAAGCAGGGACGCACTGGCTTCGACGAAAGGAATTCGTATGATTTGGTGCGTTTCTTTTTATTAATTTTTTGTGAAACCCCTTTGAAAAACATCACAGATAGGTTATAATAACTTAGTATGTTTATTTAATCTGGAATTGGAAAATATTATGATAGTGATACCACAGAAAGGGGTAAGAATATATGCAGTATACAGATATCGGAATTGATTTGGGAACAGCAAGCATTCTGGTTTATATAAGAGGAAAAGGCGTTGTTTTGAAAGAGCCTTCAGTTGTTGCTTTTGACAGGGATACCAATAAGATTAAAGCAATAGGAGAGGATGCACGTCTCATGCTTGGACGTACCCCCGGAAATATTGTGGCGGTAAGACCTTTACGACAGGGTGTTATCTCTGATTATACCGTTACAGAGAAGATGATGAAATATTTTATTCAGAAGGCGCTTGGAAGAAGAACCTTCCGCAAACCCAGAATAGCAGTTTGTGTACCTTCCGGTGTTACAGAAGT
>CAZGSF010000010.1:0-31873 GCA_964528145.1 uncultured Lachnospiraceae bacterium
TCTTTTCATAGAAAAATCCCGAGCAAAAACTCGGGACTTTGTCTACAGTCTGAAAGTTCATCTCTGTATGGGATGAACTTTTTGCGTTGTATAATTAATCGAAAAATATACTATTTGTATTATTATTGGGATTAATGTTAATGTTTGTAATGAATATATTGTAAGCTCATAAATGAAGATAATGGTAAAAAAGTACTTGTATTTGTTTTATCTCATGATATAATTATTTTGTGTTATTATGTTATTTTTTGGGTTTTATAAAGAAAATTTGCGTTAAAAAAATCAAATATAATTTATTGTGAATATAAATAAAAATATTATTTGTGGAGGGAATTATGAATATTACAATAGCAATTGCAGATTCAAACAGAGAGTATTTAACACGACTTTCAGAGGTGTTGCAAGAATATGAAGATTTATCTGTTTCTATATTTACAAGTGTTGAACGATTAGAAGAAAGTCTTCGGTCAAAGAAATTTGATGTGATTTTATTTAATCCTGATATATGTGAAGAAAAATTGCAATTCCCCAATGTAAAATTAAGTGTATGTTTATATTGTGATGAAGTTGAAAACAAAGAATTATATGCTGATAGTGAGAAAGTAATGAAATATCAGCGTATTAGTAATTTATATAAAGAAATTCTGAAACTTTATGCAGACAAAGCCGGTTATACAGTTAACTTTGATAATTCACAAAATACAAGAGTAATAGCTATGTATTCACCTATGGGAGGTAGTGGAAAAACAACGATAGCGCTTGCTGTGGCTAATAAGATAGTTAGTCGCGGAAAAAGTGTTTTGTTTTTAAGCATGGAACAGCTTAATAGTTCTGTATGTGTAAATCCCCACGTTGAAGATGGAATAACGGTGTTGATTGAATCGATAAGTGAGGACGTAAACTTTGAATTAAAGTTAAAAGGCGGGATGCAGCAAGGTTTGGGTGGTATCTCTTATGTGGATGGTTTTGAACGTATTGTAGATTATAATACCGTTACCCAAAAAGAAATTATGGATGTGATAAACAGTATTAAGCGTTGTGGAATCTGTGATGTTGTGATTATTGATATGCATAGTCGTCTGGATGAAATTAGCATAGGTATATTTGAACAGGCTGATAATATAATTGTTGTTGAAAAAACAGGTGAAATGTCTGATCTTAAGATGAATTTATTTTCGCAGCAGGCGATTGCCCAGGAATATGAGAATAAAATGCTTGTCATTACAAATATGCAGGACGGAGTGACAGGAAACAGAGGATATTTGAATGCACCAAATATAGGTCATGTGCGAAATTACGGTAAAATGCCGATTAGAGATCTGGTTCAATTGATTAGCACGAATGAGCAACTTCAATTAGACAAATTTATAAACTGAGAAGTATATAAGTAAGGCAAGGGGTTAGAGATGGATAATAATTACTTTATGAGCGAGGTTGCCGTCTTAAAGCAGGTGATTCAGGAAGCGAGTCGAATTAGAGATTATTCCAGTGAGGAATTAGAAGAACTGGTTAATCAAAAATTAAAAGAAAGAATAGAATGGTCAAAGGGAAATGACAGAGCCTTATATAATTACTACCTTAATATGTCCTTTAAGGAAAAAAACACATTAAGATATACGGTAGTGGAATCGGTAGAAGGTCTTGGTATTTTGGGAAAAATCATCATGGACCAGGATATTACGGAAGTCATGATAAATGGGTATGATAACATTTTCGTTGAAAAGGCCGGAAAGCTGATGAGGCTTGAAGAACATTTCCAAGATAATGATGACCTTATTCGCATTGTTCAAAAGTTTGTTAGTGCAATGGATAGAACTATTGATGCAAGTAATCCTATTGTTGATGCCCGATTAGAAGATGGTTCACGTGTTAATGTTGTATTTCCGCCTGTAGCACTGGATGGTGCTACGGTTACTATAAGACGTTTCCCTAAAAATCCAATGACTATTGAAAAACTGTTGGAGTATAAATCCATTACGCCGGAGGTGGCAGATTTCCTGCAAAAAATGGTGTCATCCAGACATAATGTATTTGTTGCAGGTGGTACGGGAAGTGGAAAAACTACTTTTTTAAATGCATTATCTAATTTTATTCAGCCGTGGGAGCGTGTTATCACAATCGAAGACTCGGCTGAGTTGCAAATAAAAAATGTACCCAATTTAGTTCGTATGGAGACTAAAAAGGCAAATTCAAAAGAAGCAACAGAAATAACAATCCGTGATTTAATTAAATCTTCGTTGCGTATGAGACCTGACAGAATTGTTGTTGGTGAGGTGCGTGGTGAAGAAGCTTTGGATATGTTACAGGCAATGAACACCGGTCATGACGGAAGTCTTTCCACCGGTCATGCCAATTCTCCGGAAGGTATGTTGAGCCGTTTGGAAACTATGGTATTAACCGGTAGTGCAGAACTTCCGTTAGAGGCAATAAGAATGCAGATTGCTTCAGCGGTTGATTACATAGTTCATCTTTCGCGTTTGCGTGATTTTTCCCGTAAGTGTATGGAAATAACAGAAGTGGTGAAATATGAAGATGGAAAAATAATCTTGAATCCTATTTACAAATTTGAAGAAGATGAAAATACAACTTTAAAGAAAGTATCCGGTAGTTTGAAGCGTACGAGCAACAAGATTATCAATCAGGACAAATTTATTCTGGCTGGTATTTATGACTATTTGGAGGATGAAACAGATGGCAGCAAATAAAGAAAAAGTTAGGATAAAATACTACGAATGTAATATGTCAAAGTTCGAACATTTAGTGGCGTACATATTTTTTGCAATAGCAATCGGTGCAATATTTTTTATTTATTATCGTGTTCTTTTAGTTGCAATAATTGGTGGGTTAATAATTGCAATACCTCAAGAAAGAAATTACACTAAATCAGTTATAAAGAAACGTCAAAATAAGTTAAGACTTCAGTTTAATGAATTCTTAGAAATTATTGCAATTTCTGTAAGCGGAGGTAGTGGCCGTTCTATGGAGAATGCTGTAAAAGATTCATTGCGTGAACTTAAGATGATGTTTAATGAGAAAACGGATATTGTAAAAGAAATAGAAATGATTGTTTCGGATTATGAACGCGCGGGCATCCCGATGAAAGATGGGTTTAAAGAACTTGGTTATAGAAGTGAAATTGATGATATTATAAGTTTTGCTACAATTTACGGAACAATTGAAGGAAAGACCAGTGATTTTGGTTATATTATTGCACAAACCCACGACATTATTAAGGATAAAGTAGAAATTACCATGGAGATAGAAACCAGTATTACATCTGCAAAGTCTGAAGCATATACTATGCTTATTCTTCCCTTAATACTTATTATAGTAATGGGTAATATGGGTGGTGGATTTATGGATGCATTATTTACTACTGCAGTTGGAAGAGTAGCGGCAACAGTGGGACTTGTGTGTACATTTGCATCATACATAATGGCTACCAGGGCAACAGAAATAGAGGTATAGGAGGAGAAACCATGGTTACAGTTGTATTGATGATCTTGGCAACGATTCTTTCTGTATTTTTCATAATAAAGGTAGGACAAGCGGATAGAATGGTAGTTGCGGAAGTTGTAATATCTAAAGCATGGAGTAATAAATTTTCCAGAACAAATTTAGAAGAAAAGAAAGAAGCTTTTCTTAAAAAAAATGAAAAGTTCCATATGGCAAGTGCTAAAAAAGCTGAAAAAAAAGTAATACAGTGGGATAAACAGATAGCAGATTATGCAAAATCAGAACAGGCGTACATGTCAGGTACAAATTTTTCTTTTTGGGACAGCATTCCTTTATTTGGATATCAATTATTAATTGACAATAAGGTTGATTCCGAAAATGATATGTTTCGCAAATTAGTAAATGCATGCGAACATTCCGGATATGTGGATTTACAGAAAAGTGAAGAAACCGGTGAAAAGAAAAATTCAACAATTTATGCCTATTATCTGCTTTCAATGTTATTGTCAAATGCATACGTGGGTTTGATTTTAGCATGTGTGTTGGCAGCAATAATGCTTTCAGTGGGAAGAGAGATGTCTAATGTGTTAGTTTTTGCTTTGGCAGGGTTTGGTGGATTGTTATTAATAGGTTATCTGCCGTTTGATGAATTAAAATCAAAAGCGGATAAACGTCAAGAGGCAATTGACCGTGATTTTCCGAATGTTATTTCAAAAATTGCATTGCTGGTTACGGCAGGAATGAATATCACAAAGGCGATTGAAGAGGCTTCAAATAGTGGCGAAACAGAAATGTATATTGAATTGCAGAAAACTTTAAAAGAAATAAATCAATCTGTTTCAGTGGAAACTGCCTTTGTTCATTTGCAGAGTCGCTGTAACAACAAATATCTTGATAAGATGGTAACGATTATTACGAAGAGTTATGTGGCGGGAAATACGAATCTTGCGGATAATTTAAAATCAATTAATGATGAATGTTGGTTAGAGAAAAAGCATAGTTCCAGAAGAATGGGAGAACTTATTCAAACCAAATTATTTATACCCACGATGCTTATGTTTGTGGGAATTTTAATTGTAATTATTGTGCCTACCATGTCCGGCTTCAGTTTTTAAGATGGTGGGATGATAATATAATAATAAAACATGGAAGGAGAGGTTTAAGATGAACATGTTTGATAGCATGTATATTAGCATGCAGAATAGGATGACAAGGGCAAAAGAAAGTATTAAGGAGTTTTGGTCGGCGGAAAAAGGTGTATCTAACGTTGTGGCAACTATTATTCTGTTACTGATTGTTGTTATAATAATTGGAGTTTTCTGGGACGAACTTTCTGACTGGTTGTCTGATTTAATGGGGGATATATTTGACGAAAATAATACTCCTACAGCGGATGACCTTGATGTTTAAGTATTTATTGTAATTTGTAATCATGGAGGGACAAGTATCATGAAAAATACAGATAAAAAAAAGGAATACGGTGCAATAGAAGTTGAAGCCACTGTTATTTTGCCGATTGCTATTTTATGTGTAATTTTATTGTTATATTTGTCCCTCTTTTTGTTCCAAAGAGCAAATTTGCAAGCTACATTGGAAACTGTATTAGTATACTATAAGAATACGGTAACAGACACTTATGTTACCAAAAACACCGGATTGTCGTATGCGTGGGAAGGCGATACACGTACAGCCGGTGGTAATTCATATAATATAGATGGACCTAAAAATCCATACAGAGGAATATTTGGTGAACCATATGATTTGGGAAATAGTGGTGATTTTGAAGCATATTTTAATTCGATAGCGGGTGATATGCTTTTTGATGATGATTTAACATTAACTGTTGACTTTACAAATTTTGTGATTTTGAAACAGTTGGAGGCAACTGCAACGCAAAAGGTTAAGGCTCCAATTGATTTTAGTATTATAGGCGTTGATAATGAATATGAGATATCTGCGACAGCAAGAGTGATGATTGCGGATCATGATGACATGATTAGAAACGTAGATTTTGCGATAGATATTTTGGAAGACACGGCACTTGGTGGTATACTTCAGGAATTTGCAGGTAAGATAACGGAAGTATATGATACGATGAAAGAAAAATTAGGGGTAGAATAATATGTTTGTACGAAATAGAAAAAATCAAGGTGTTATTACGGTATTTGTAACATTGATTATGGTGCCGGTTGTAGCGTTTACCGGGATAATGGTAGATGCAGCCAGATTAAAATCGTATAGTTCGCAGGCAGCGATGGTTGCCGATTCGTACGGTGAAGCTGTTTTGGGTGAGTATGACAATCTATTAAAGGAACTTTATGGTCTTTTTTCAGTGACTCAGAGTGAAGAAGGAATGGAGGCTCTTGAGGAATTAAAGAAGTATTCGGGGTATGCATTTGTACCTAATGGAGATGAAAATGGTCTTGATGGATTTATGCCATATAAAAATGCTATAATTGAAATTGACTATGAAAATGTAGATGGTGCCACTTTGGATGATAATAATGTATTAATGACTCAGATAAGTGATTTTATGCGCTTTCGAATTGTTGAACAGGTTTTGAATGAGAATGGAATATTAGATGCAATAGAACAAGTGGAAAATTTGGACGCGGACATGGATGCAGTAGAGGCACGCTCCGAGATAACAGACAGCTGTGCAGAGGCTTTGGAGAAAGTTGATGATTATTATAGAAGTTTTAAAAAAATCAGTAATTATCCGGCTTTTATTGAAACCCGTGAAAACGCATATGTAGCGTATGTAAATAAAATTAAAGAGATTAAATCAAGTGAAGGATACGCCAAATATGTTGCTTATTTGGCAGATAAAACAAATATTGACAATGCGGTTGCTAAAAAGCAACGAATAGATGATGCAACAAGCAGAGGAGAAACTACAGAAGAAGTATGGACGGAAGCAGACCAGACTCTATATGATAAATATGTTGATTCATCCTATGTGTCAGGAATAACAACTGAGTTAAATGATGCTTCGGATAAAGCCAAAATTATCAATAATGGAAAAATTGGTTTTGATAATGTTGGTACTGAAATAGCAAAATTAAATACATTAGCAGGTCAAATAGAACCGATATTCAATGAACTTGCAAACCAGGTTGCTACATTAGAAAGCAAATTAAATGAGTGTTCAGAAGATGTGGCTCAAAGAATGAGAGATGAAATGAAGGATGTGGAAAAACTGTCTGAAATGAGAGGTAAATTCAGGCAGACATATAACCTTATCGAAACAACTAATACGGATACTGCTAAAAATACTGCTAATAAAGAGTTATTGGATACTCAGGTACAAGAACTTGATGCTATTAAAGATAGTCTTATTAGTGGTACACTGGCAACAAGTGCTTCTTTGGATTGTGAGGAGACAATAGAGTTTGAGTGGTATGATTTTAATGATGATAATGAAGCAAAGGATTTTTTTGATGAATTAAAAGCTATGTGTGAGGCACAAAACGAAGGTGCTGGAGACAAGAGTCTTGCGGAAGAAAGAACAGAAAATGCAGATAATAAAAGAGCAGAGGCAGAAGCCGAATTGGAAGGTGATGAAGAAAGTGAGGCAAGAGATATTCCAGAAGCGTTTGTGTCAGAGTTTAATGCATCTACAGGTGGAAATATTCCAAGTGTTAGTGAACGTTTGGCGGGAGGATTGTCATTTGACGAGGTAGGAAGTATTGGTAATGGAATAATAGGAAAATTTTTATTATCGTCGTATGATTTTGGAATGTTTTCAAGTAGGGTAACAGGAATTGAGCCGGAATTAGAAGATGGCGGAGACGCTGGTGACTTGCCGGTAGCGGATGGTGATGAAGGTGAGGAAGGAGAGTATTATGATGAAAGTCTTACCGGGATTAAGCTGTCTCCTGATGTAAACTATTTGTATGGAGCAGAGCTGGAGTACTTATTTGGCGGGCATGCGGAATCCGATAAGAATCTTACGGAAACAAGAAATATTATTTGTGGTGTAAGATTAACAATGAATTTTCTTTCTACATATAGAATCGGAAATGTTAATACAACTATTGAGGATATTGCAAATGCAGCTGCAACAGCTGCAGCTGCGGTTCCGGGAGTTGGTACTGCGGCATCGTTCTTGATTAGAGTTGCAGTAAGTGGTGCAATAAGAATGGCAATAGCTACTATGGAAACGGTTGCGGACTGGAATGATTTAAAAGCACGAAAAGAAGTGATTTTTTTCAAGATAGAGGTACAAGATCTGAGCATAGTTAATGAACTATCAGATGTTATTGGTGGCAGTGTAGATACTTCAGGTACTAAAAGTGATGGTTTTAAAATGTCATATGAGGATTACATGTATGTGTTACTCACGCTTTTTGTAAATCAAAATGACCTACTAGACCGAACGTCTAATTTGATTACGCTTAATGTTAATCAAAGCCAGAATGACGGCGGAACATTATCTGCATTAGATTTTAAAATGTCAGATACGGTTACTGCTATAAAAAGTTCTTGTAATGTAAACTTGAAGTTTGTTATTGTTCCGGATAATTTTTTAAATATGTTTATTACAGCAGATTCGGCTGATATAATGCAAAAGGTTGATAACAGTGCATATAAGTACTCTATAATACGTGGATATTAAGAGGAGCAACGATATGAGAGTAAAAGAGAATACTTTTGAAAAAGGTATGATGACAGTAGAAGCTGTGCTAAGTTTGGTACCATTTATTTTAGCTATACTGGGGATTATTTCTTTTATCAATATTTTTATGGTTCATAATAAGATTCAATATGCTATATACCAGGCGGGAAGTGAATTGGCAGCATACACATATTTGAGTGAAGCTTTAGGTATACAGAGAGGTATTGAGGCGGTAGAGAACGATGTTGAAACTGAAACAGCAGAACTCAATGACGCAGTAGATGAGGTTACCGAATTTCTTGGACAATTGGAATTGTTACAAAATGATGCTGCAAATGGTGATATAGATAATGCAATAGAGGATGGAGAAGCGGCAATAGAACAGGGGCAGGAAGCCGTAGGTGCTGTGGGGGATTTGGTAAGAGATCCCCAGGTGTTATTACAAAACATTGTTTTTGCCGGAATCGACGAGGGAATGACAGCTATAAAGAATTGGCTTTTAGAAGGAGGAGCAAGCATTCTTGTAAATGTATACTTAGATCAGAGCTTTTCTGAATCAAACGCTATATCTGCAGATGAGTATTTGGAGTGGATGGGAGTTGAAAATGGTATGGAAGGATTGGATTTTAGCAATAGTAACCTTTTTGCAGATGGTAGCAAGATGATTGATATTGTTGTGGAATATGATCTTGAAATACATTTTTTAAAACTTTTTTTGGAAGACCCGACAGTTCATGTTGTGCAGCGCAGCGCAGTACCGGCATGGTTAGATGGTGATGGAGTTCACTATGATGGTTGATTGAGGTGAAATGATGGTAACATATATTACTTTAGTTGGTTTTATGATTTTATTGCCAATTGCATATTGGGGAATACTGCAATGGTATAAGCCGAATTTTAAAGAAGAGAAAAATCAGAGTAGAATAATTTTAAAGACTGTACCTGAAATTATTGTTCTAATCGCAAGTGAGACTGCATTGCTGAGAATTTGGTATATCCTTGAGAAACCGGATATTCAAAATATGAAATTTGTATTGTTATATGCAATTCTGGTGGGTATGACTGTTTTGTGTATAACCGATTTATGGGAAAAAGTAGTGCCAAACAGAATTTTACTGTTTATGGTTTTGATATATATAATCATATTGGGATTTCAGGGAATTCGAGATATGAATGTATTGATTAAACAGTTTCCAACCATTTTACTGGGACTGCTGTTTTGTGTTTTGACATTTGGAGTAGGATACTTAATAAGCCATGGAGGTATGGGAGCAGGAGATGTAAAACTTTCTATACTGATGGGCTTATATTTAACAGGCGATTATGTTGTTGCGGTTGTAGTTTATGGATGTTTGATTAGTGCTGTGTATTCTATTTGTCAATTAATAAGAAAAAAAGTATCAAGGAATGATGAATTGCCCTTTGTACCATTTTTGTATGCCGGTTTAATAATTAAATATTTTGTGGGGTAAAAAATTTATGAAAAAGAAAAGCAATATTGTTGATAAGGCAAAAAGGTCTGTTTACATACTTATATTTGCGGTACTGTTAATAGGTTGGGGACTTACAATCTCAAATCTTTTGGGAGATGATGAGTTAGAACAGCAAAATGTATTAATTGAGCAGGCTCAAGAACTATTAGAAGATAAATTATATGTTCGTGCAGTACAAAAATATACGCAGGCTTTAAATGATTATCAGACAGAACGAAATGAAGAAATAGAAAGAAAATTGCTTTCGGTATATTTTGAAGGAGGGATGTTACCTGAATATTATGAAATGTTAGAGAATTATATTGCGGATGGTCGGGCAACAGTAGAAGATTATCTTGTGGTTTCGCAAATGTATATAGATGAGGAAAGAATTTCAACGGCACTTTCTCTTTTAGAGAAAGCAAGAAAACTATATAATGATGAAAAGGTAATTGAATTAAGTGAAAAACTTCGTTATGAGTATAAAATAAAAACATTGAATTCATCTAAAGTAAAAATACCATCTTCAGATTGGGTGATCCCATATTACAATGGTGAAAAATGGGGGTTTGTTAATTCAAATAACGATTTGATAATAGGATATGATTATGAGGATGCAACAAGATTTATTGATGGATATTCGGTAGTAAAAATTGATGGGATTTATACTCTGATTGATAAGAAAGGATATTGGAATGCGGTAGATAAAAATGAATTGGATGAAGTTATATCTCTTACCGATTCCTGTATAATTGGAGTTAAAGATGGAAGGTATGGTATTTATTCTCGTACATTTAAACCTTTGACAGAAGAAATGTTTGATTGTGTATATGCAAATGATAATGGATTATATTTGGTTCAAAAGGATGGTAAATGGGCAATTCTTTCCAGTGATTTAGAGCCTGTTACAGATTATATGTATACAGATGTTGCAGTAAACAGTAAGGGTCAGGTATTTAATGGTCAATATGCAGTTGTCAGAGATGAACAAGGTTATTTTATGATTAATCAAGCAGGAGAAGCATTGTTTACAGAACGTTTTTCTAATGCAAAAGGTTTTGAAGGCGGTTATTTTGCAGTTGCTAATAGTGAAGGAAAATGGGGATTTGCCAATTCTGACTCCAGTTTAGTTGTAGATTATCAATATGAAGATGCAAAAGGTTTTTCGTGTTCATTAGGTGCTGTTAAGTATGCCGGTAAATGGGGATACATCAATAGATATAATGATATAATAATTGAACCACAATATGAAGAAGCATTTCCTTTTATTGAAGGAATTGCGATGGCTACAAATGATGCAGGATATAATGAAGTCTTAACATTAAAGTATTATGAATTATACAAATAATTTACAATAAGGAGAAATAAAAATGCTTACAGATGTAATAATTGCAAATAAAACTTATGCAAAATTAAATATTCCGGGTACAGAAAAATTGGATAATATAGCAATGAGGGTAATAAAGCAGGATTGCCCAGACTTTTTATTACCTATGAAAACAATTGATATTGACGGGGAAACTGAAATAAAATATGAAATCACAGATGGTCTTCGTATGAGTTATCTGCCGGATGTATTGCAAAAAAAGGATTTTATTACTCTGCTGGAGCAGATGATTCTTCCTTTTAGGACATGTAACGATTGGTTCCTTGATTATCATAATATCTATTTGAATAAAGATTATATTGTTGTAGGTAAAAATTATATGACAGTTAAGTATGCATATCTTCCGGCCGAAAAATATGCGCAGACAGACGAAGATATAATGGCTTTCTTTCAAGAATTTATATTGAATATAAATTTGAAAGACGACCCAATGTATGCAATGAATTTATATCGTTATACTCGAGAAAAAAAGGTAAATCTTAAGTCTATTTTAGATTACATATTAAAAGATAAACAAAATAAGGAACTTGACAACTCTGAAAAGGATGAAGATACATATAGTCAGAGAATGGAAAATTCCAAGATTGAATATTCTAAGAAACTGGAAAAAGAAGAGAAGGCTTTTGAACAGGTTATAATAACACCTGAAGTAACAACAGAAGAAAAAAAATCAGATTTTGGCAAGCAGGATATTGCCAATGGTTTGATTGGAAATCTGTTTGGAGATGTCCAGGTAGAAGAAAAAAGCAAGAAAAAAGATAGTAAAGGTTCGGGGAATAAGCAAGCTAAAGAGAAAAATGTTAAATCCGGCAGTTTGTTTGGTGGATTGTTAGGGAATAGTAATAAGGGTAAAAATCAGGAAAAAGCATCGGAAATTGTTGTAGAGGAAATGCCTGTGCAAAAAGAAAACGTACCTCATCGATATGTTTCTGAGAAGGTTGAGCAGGTACGACCTTCGGCATATGTACCGGAAGATGCAACGGATGTAACAGATATAAGTGGCGAAGAACTGAATGTATCTGATGAAAATAAATTAGTATTACAATTGAAAAGTGAAACTATGTTTAATTGTCCTAAAAAAGTAGAAATTGACATGAGCAGAGGATATGCTACGGTTGGAAGATATGACAAAATGGGAAATATGCAAGCAGATTATAACTTTGATGCTTCTCTTTCCTTTATTAGTCGTAGACATTTTAGAGTAGAGAAGAATGGTGTGCAGTGGCGTATTATTGATTTGGGTTCAAGTAATGGAACTCTGTTAAATGAAGAAATGCTTGTTCCAAACATGGCATATACATTGAACACAGGGGATTGTATTACTCTTTCAAGAAAATACGCAATTATCTATCAGGTATGTTAGAATTCAGGCGGAAAAGCGAGGTTCTTATATGAGGGTAAGCATAGGGTGTGCTACTGATAAGGGGAATTATAGGAGTAAAAATCAGGACAGAGTAATGTGCTGTAGCAAAGAAGTAGGAGAAGATTTAATTGCGATTGCTTGTGTTTGTGATGGCATAGGCAGTTTCCAAAATAGTGAAATAGCTGCAGAAATAATTACCACAGGAATCGAAAGATGGTTTTCGGGAATTGTAAATTTATATCCTGTAACGATGAGAAAAGATGACTTGATTGAAGATTTAGAGGTTACAATACAGGAACTAAATGAGCTGATATGTGAGTATCGTGAAAAAAATGGTATTGATATTGGTTGTACAATGTCAGTGATTTTTTTCATCAACTATGATTATTATATTTTCCATGTTGGTGATAGTAGAATTTACTGTTTTAGAAATTCTTTTGTACAAATAACAAAAGATGAAGTGATGCATAAAAAAATCAGAGGGCAGGTTAAAACCTTGCTAACTAATTATGTAGGCAGAAGTAAAGTGATGCAATATAGTAAATTAAAAGGTATTGCAGAAGACGGCGATATATTTGTATTGGGTTCGGACGGCTTATTTAAAACCCTGAAAGGTGAAGATATTCAAGGAATTTCAAAAAAAATAATTGGAAATAAGTTGACAGAAAAAGCATGTTACAAATTAATAAAAACGGTATTGGGAAGAAACGAGAAAGACAATATTTCGTGTGCAATTGTGAGTATTGAAAAGCCAAGAAATTTTTTTTTAAACCTTGTGTATAAAGTTTTTGCAGGCTAAGTTGTAGCGTGTATTATCATGATTAAGCCGGAATAAATCAAGTGGTATAAAGTCATAATAAAGAAGCCTTTTAGCATTGAAAGGTAGTGCTTATTGCATCGTAGCACGAGTATAGTTGTATAAAAAAGAAACCATAAGGAAATTGCAATTAGGGGTAATTTAAAAAAGATAATGTATGAGATACTATAAAAAATAATAAAAATTCCCTCTATCATAGGATAGCGAAAGGAAATTGTATTATTGCAATAGGCGCACCTGCCCCTAAGAAATACCCAGCTTAAAATAGGAATTTGATGGGTGAGTTTTAGTTTGTGATTGCAGTTTGGACAATAGCAGTGGGAAGTGATTAAAGGAAGATCATGTTTGATTCGATAGTCAATAGTTCCATAATAAGCGCCCATAATTGCTGCAAAAAAGATGGTTGTAATATATAAAAAAATTGTTTGAAAAAGAGTCATATCATAATCCTTTATTTTTATAAATTAAAGTTTGATTTGGATGAATAAATTATATTTCTGAAAAATAGAAAAGTCAAGAAAACTAAAGAGGTAGAATGAAATGAGTAAAAAAATTTGGCAGAAAAGAAGAATATGGAGTACAGTTGTTGCGGCAATAATATTACTGACAAGTATTCCGGTGCCGGAGGTTTACGCGAGTACTGTGAGCTCCAACGACTTTGTTGAAATTGCAGACGAGTCTGTCAGCGTTAATGAAGAAGTGGCATTTTCTTCTGTGAGTATGAATGAAGAAGATGACACTTATTTCAGTGTGAGTGAAGGTGATTTGGATGTAAATATTAACGAAATTAATATAGAACCTTCAAATGTTAATACAACTGAAAGTACGGTAGAACCCCAAGAAAATAGTGTTTCAGAGGTGTTGACTGGAGAAGTAGATGAACTCTCGTTAAAAGGAGATACGATTCCGGTAAATGGTGATGTTATGAAACCGAATTTTTCTACCAGTGGTGAAGGCTTTTTTGAAGCATCATATATCTTAGAAGAGGATAAGTTGGGAACGATAACAGTAGATGACAGAACACAACCAGATTGGGCATATGCACTTTGTAGTGCTTTGGAATCAAATCTTAAAATGAAGAATCAGGGTGAAAATGTAGACATTGATATTAATGCTCTGATTGACTATTTGTATAGTAGTGATAAAGATGTAGATAATGACAAATATGGAAAAATATCTACTGATTTAGTGATTCCTTCCGGAGAGGATAAAATGAAGGGAAATGTACATACTGCTATGTGGGCTGTAGCGTCAGGGTATGCTGTAAAAGATACTGTTTCACCGCAACAGAAATTTAGATTAAATAATATTTATTTATATCAGGGAATGGAATGGAATCAAATTAAAGCAGCTATAAAGAATAGAGGTGAAGTGGTAACTTCTATATATAGAGATATGGATGATGCTTATTTTCAAATAAATGAAATAAGTACATCTGAATATAAAACATCATATTTTTATCCTGAAAAACCCATAGGCACTGGAGTCGTAGAACATACCGTATCAATTATAGGGTGGGACGATAATTATGATAAGGAGATGTTCAAGAATAGTGCCGGTAAGATAGAGCAAAATGGCGCATGGCTGGTAAAAGATGCACTTGGATATAATGGAGAATATTATTATTGGATTTCTTATGAAGATTTTGCATTTAAAAATGAAAATCTTCAAAATAACGGAGGTGTATTTTGCTATTCTTTTGATATAGAAAAGGTTGATGATTATAGCCACACATATCAGTATGATGGTGGCAGTTCTTATTTTATGTATGGCGTTACTGGATATACAAAGGCTGTTAATGTTTTTCCAAAAGCTAATTTAAATGAAATTATAGAAGAAATTTCTTTTGGTACATATACGAGAAATGCAAAGTATAAAATACAGGTTTATCTGAATGCGGAACCGGTGAGTGAGAATAATTCAAGTTTGATATTGAATACACCGCTTTTTGAAAAACCAATCGAAACCGAAATGGAATATTCTAACTGGGGATATTACACAATAGATTTATCTCAATATGAGGAATTATTTAAATGCCAACCATATATCAGTAGCACTGATGCTAATCAATATTATGCTGTTGAAGTTGAAATTGTTGCAGGAAAGAACTTTATCCAAAATGATATTAAATCATTTTGGATAGATGGAATGAATGCTGTTGAACCACAATGTACTGTGGACAATGCATCTAGAGGTCAAAGTTATATATGGAACGGAAGAAAGTGGATTGACTTTGGTCAGGATGCGCCTGCATGGGAAAATTATCCGCAGTATAAAGGTGCAAATATTAGAATCAAGGCTCATACAAAAGAAAACATAGCAATTATAGCTAATGAGGGGAAAGAAGTATGGGTAGGTAAAACTTTAAACTTAAGTACTAATTTGACAGAAAATTATGCCGGCAACACGGAGGTCTTACAGTGGTCTGTAGATAATGAACAGATTGCTACAGTTACAGCGGATGGAACGCTTCAATCTCATGTAGCCGGATATGTAAATGTGACAGTTGTATCTGAAAATTATGGTAGTGATACTGTACAAATAATGGTGAAAGATGTTGAATATCAGCAGGAACTTCAACTTATTTCAAATAGTATAAATTTGGAGAAAAGAAAGGCACAAATTATACCTACATTCTACCCTAAAGAATACGAACCGGTTAGCATAGAATATTCAATATCTGCAGATGATGAAGATTATGTATATGTGGATAGCACGGGTGTAATTACAGCTAAATCAACATCGGGAACAAAAGAAAATATTGTTGTGACTATGGTGATAAGAGATGACTTTGATATTGTACAAAGGCAAATATCGGTTCGTTGTTATCAGGTCCCAAAAGATTTTTATATTGTAAATGATGAAGGGGCAACTTTTGAAAGTTATGATGTAAAAATATTGGAGCAGTTACAGTTAGGTGTTGTTATCACGGAACCAACAAATGCGATTTCGGATATTAATTGGAAGTCTTCCGATACATCAATAGCATATGTTTCAAAAGATGGAAAAGTGTATACACGTCAGCCGGGAACAGCTGTTATTTCTGCATTTTCGGAAGATAATCCGACTGTACAAAAAAGTGTGACAATTAATGTAAAAAACAGAGTGTCTCAAATTGTATTAAGTGATGGCTATATTTACTTAATGCCAAATGAGAACAAAAGAATTAGTGCTCAAATTTTTCCTGAAGAAATGAATAGCGAAAGAATTGTGTGGTCTATTTGTGACTTGGAAGGTAACGATTTAGGCCTTACTAATGATGTCGTAAATTTTGATGAAGAAACCTTGACATTAACAGCAGGAGATGGCTTGTCATCTCAACTATCAGAAGTTAAGTTGTATGCAGAGTGTGATGGGACAAAGAGCAGTTGTTATGTTAAAGTAGGAAAAACTATAAATAGTTTTGATTTGAGTTTTTCGGAAAATGAGATTTTATCGGATAAAACTATAGTTGTTCCTTTGATTGATGATAAAACAGTGTCATTGTATACTTATGTAAACAATGAACCGGTAGATATGGATAATGAGCTTATATTTTACAGTTCCAGCAACAACTCTATTGCTACTGTTACAAGTAAAGGAGAAATAACGCCCAGGCAGGTTGGAACAGTATATATTACGGCAAAAACAAAAGATGGATTTACTTCGATGGTAACATTAACAATTACCAGTCAATATGATGATAAACAGCTTTTACTTAGCGTAGATAAAAATAGTATAGCGGTTAAAGAAGATAAGAAAATTACTATTTTTGCAGATGATATTGAGCAGACAGCAGATAATTTCTATTGGGAAACATCAGATGAAAATGTTATAAAGATTTCGTCAGATGGATATGTACTTGGAGTAGGAAAAGGATCAGCAACCATTATTGCTACAGATAAATATAATCCCCAAAATTATACAGAAATTGTGTTGCAATCTGTTGTTAAGGTAGAAGACATATATTTAAAAAGAAATTATATAGAAATTGCACTGGGAAATTCTGTTGCGTTGGAATATCATGTTTTGCCTGAGGATGCTAATAATCAAGACTTATTTGTGTTGTTACCATCAGGAGGAATTGTTTCTTGCCAATATTTTGAATCATATGGGATATTAGAAATTACAGGTGAAGTATTAGGTGAAACACAAATAGTGTTTAGCTCACGGGATGGTATTGAAGAAATATTAACTATAAATGTTGTCGAAAAGAATACTCATCATATTAGAGCAAAATTAGATAAAAAATATATTAATACAAAAGGGAAGGAAGATTCTACTGCGCTTCTTACGGCAGAAGCTTTCAGTTTTAACGAAAGTCAGGGTGTAAGCCAGATTTTTGATTATTACAGTGAAAATCCCGACATTGCGCAAATTGACGAAAACGGAGTTGTTACAGGTATTAAAGAAGGCACGGCAAGAATCAAAGTAGTGGCCACAGATGGTAGCAACGTAAAGACGTATGTAGATGTTGAGGTGCGTAAAGTTAACGCGGGAATAAAATCTGTTGAGTTAAATCACAGCAAAGTAGAATTAAATTTAAATTCTGATTCTAAGATAAAATTAATTGCCACCGTTCTTCCGGAAAATATTACGGACTTTAACGAAATTACTTGGAAATCTATGGATGAGACAATAGCGACGGTAGATGAAAGTGGTTATGTTACCGCGAAAGGTTATGGTAAAACATTTATAATTGCAGAATCTATGGATGATAAAAAAAGTGCAAAATGTGAAATAAAAGTTTTGCCTATTGCATCACAGGTAAAATTATCTAAGGTGGATAATCAGATATTAGAGAATCTTTGGGTAAATCCTGACTCTCAATATCAGGTAGTTGTATATGGAAGTGATGGAAAAAACTATACTGATGCTTGTGAATTTACAAGTAATAATACAAATATTTGTGTTGTTGATGAGAAAGGGCTTGTAAGACCGGCATTAGGTGCAAATAGTGGAACTTGTACAATTACAGCAAAATTAAAAGATGATTTGCAGGGACGTAAAGTATCTTTTAAGGTAACAATTGTAAGTGAAAAGCAGATAGCTGATATTAGGGTCATAGCAAAGACTCCTTTAGGAGAACAGGAAATCAACACGGAAAATCCTTTATATTTGGCTTGGAATGAAGGCCAAGAGATTCCTTTACAGGCATATGCAATAGATAGAGAAGGAAATTATATTGCTGACGTAAAACTTAAATGGAATGTTTCTGATAAAAAAGTTATATCAGTTAAAGAACCCGGTAACGATTCTGTAACTTTAAAGGTTGCGGGAAGTGGAAATACTACATTAACGTGTACCGTACAGGATAAGAAAAAGAATACGATTTCAATACCTGTATATGTACTGGATGTAACTCCTGTTTTTGAAGTTGATAACATAACGGTGAATTTACAAAAAGAAGAACAAATAACCATTCCAAAACATGTTGTAGACGGGGTTAATATTGAAGATATTAGTATAGCATATATTGAAAAGGATAAATCAATTCAAACGGAAGGTTTCAATATTTCATATAATTCCCTTAATCAAATATGTAAATTAAGTTATGAGCCGGAAAATTTGAAAAAAGGAAATTATGTTGTTACCTTGAAATCGAAAGTGAGTTTTGTAAAGTCCCCTTCCTCAGATGCAGGTGATAAATTAAAAGCATTGTATCATGGTCAGGAAGAGATTATAACAACAACAAAACTTCGCATAAAAGTAATTGACCAACAGCCTAAAGTGAAGATAAAAATTCCTAACATTAATGTGTTTTATAAGAATGCGGAGACAAAAATTGGCTTGACAACAAGCGAAGAGATAACGGATATTGTTTTAAGTGATTATAAAGATAATTCCGTCACAAAGTCTTTTAGTGTTTATAGTGATAGTATGGGTGTATGGCTACAGGCAAATACTGATAAAAAGGGAACATATCAGGCAGTGTTTGATGTATATTTAAAAGATTACATAAATCCTGTTTCGGTAAAATGTAATATAAAGGCAATAATTACAAAGCCTCAATTACAAGCAACCCCCGGTAGTTTATTTATGTATAAGCCGGAAAATGTATCGGTATCCCCTACGTTAAGTGTTTTAAATGTTACAGAAGGTATTATGATAAACGTAGGTGATGGATATGCAATTAGTAAAGGTGGAACTATTACCGGACAAGATATCGTAATGAATGAATTGAATTATTTTGGTAAGAAAAAAATAGTGTTGTCTGTGACTAATCCAATATTATGGAATGGCGAAGTGAATGTTACGGTACCTGTTACTATAGAAAATGAGAATAAAATTTCGCTTGAAGCAGATACAAAAAAAATTACCATAAATAAAAGAATACAAAATGACAGTCCTACGGTAAATGTATTTATGAAACAAAGTAATTTGAGTATCAGTAGGGTAGAAGAAGTTACTATTTTGGATTCTAAAAATAAGTTATATAGTGATATAGCATGGGTTCAAGAAGCTAATAGTAAAGGATATGCCTTAAAGTTTATGGCGAAGGATAATTGTTTGCCAGGTAAATATCAAGCCATGATAACAGTACAGTCTGAACAGAAAATATATCAAAAGAAGATTAGTATTGTTGTTGTAGATAAGGCTCCGAATGTCAAAGTAAAGCTGAGTGGTAAAATTGATTTGCATGACAGAGTAGATACTTATATGACGGGAAAACTGACAATTAGTAATTCTTCTTGCAAGATAACCGATGTGATATCAGAAAGAAGTGATTTCAGCACTATCTATGATAAGGAAAATGAACAATTTATTTTAACTTTAAGTAGTAATGCTGACATTTCAAACAAAAAGCAGGCTATAATTCTAAATATATATTTGGACAATGGCATGGTGCTTAGAAAAACTGTAAATGTAACGTTAAATGAATCTAAGGTTAAGTGGGGAAAACAGCAACCCTTAATTATGTATAAAGATAGGATAGGTAAGATTGTAGATTATAAGCTTACCATAGATGCACCATCCACACTAAACTTATATGATACGGATATAACAATTACAAGCGTACCAAAGGGCATATCCGCCGGCGGTGTAGATGGAAAGTTAAGGGTTCGGATTGACGATGAGTCTGTTAAAGCCGGTAAATATAAGATTAGTTACACTGTAAAGTTTAAATCTTCAGCAAAAAACAGTGCCCCAATTAAAAGAGAACTTCTGATTCAGGTAAAATAATGGACCGAAGGATAAGGATTTGATTATGAGACTTAGTAAAAAGATTAAGCGTTTTATTAGAAATAGTTATAAAATTGCTGTCACCGCCATAAGTGGTATTTTGATTTCCGGTAGTGTGATAATTGCTAATGCTGAAAAAGTTAGTATGACAGATACTTATCAGCAGAAAGTTAATGTAGCACATAAATATTATATGAATTATGGTTTTGAAGAAGTAATTCTGTCCTATCAAAAGATTATTGATGGAGAAATTATGACGGCAGAAGAATATCTTTATGTTGTAGAAAAACTTTTTGAAACTGGTGATGTGGAGAAAGCGATAGAAATAAATCTTTTGGCGACAGAATTATATTCGGATAATGTTGAGTTATATTTGCAGCTTATAAATATTTACAAAGTGTCAGGTCAGGATAACGATGCAGAGAAGGTGAGAAGGAAAGGATATGAAATTACCGGTGACAGTAGGTTAAGAGAGAAATCTTTGTTAAAGACAAATAATGATGTTATAGTTGAAGAATTGGAAGTGCCGGAAGCCATTATACCTCAAATTTTGGAAGAGAATAATATTAATAATGAGGATTCTAATGACGATTCAAATCAAGGTACCGGAAATAGGGGGCAGGATGATTCGAGAAAAGATTCGGGACAACAAGGAAATCTTCCGGTGACCGGTACTCCGGGCGAAACGGAACCGACGCCGACGCCAACACCGACGCCAACCCCGACACCAACACCGACACCGACGCCGACACCGACACCGACACCGACACCGACGCCGACCCCGACACCGACACCGACACCGACGCCGACACCAACACCGACGCCGACGCCGACACCAACGCCGACGCCGGAACCAACGCCGGAACCAACGCCGACACCGACGCCGACACCGACGCCGACGCCAACGCCGACGCCGACACCGACGCCAACGCCGACACCAACGCCTGAAGATGCAACAGAATCGGCACAGGGAGTAGAAGTAGAATAAAAAATAAATGGCATACATAGGAAGGATAACAATGATACAACAAGGTACTATTCTGGATAATACATATAGAATTGTGGAAACAATCGGAGCAGGCGGAGGCGGAGAAATATATCTTGCCGACCATTTACGATTGGAGAAACCTGTAATAATTAAAAAGATTAAAGATAGAGTGCGTGGTGTTATAGAGAGTAGAGGAGAGGCTGATATTTTAAAAAAGTTAAATCATCCTTATTTACCCCAGGTATATGACTATTTTATTGAAAATAATCAGGTTTATACTGTTATGGAGTATATAGAAGGAGAAAACTTTCAGCAACTTTTAAAAAAAGGTACTAAATTTACTACAAAAGATATTATAAAATGGGGTACACAATTGTCGGAAGTTGTGGCATATTTACACAGTCAGACACCACCTATTATTCATAGGGATATTAAACCTTCTAATATAATGTTAACTCCGAAGGGAAATGTGTGCCTTATAGATTTTAATGTATCCTTGGAACAAGATAAAACAAAAGGTATAATTGCACATACGGATGGATATTCACCAAGGGAACAATATGGAATAAAGAAAGAAGAAAACGATAAGAAGAAAATTAAGGAAAATAAGAAGAAAAAATCAAAACAGACATTTGATGATTTGACAGATATCGTACCAGATGATTTGATGCCACAAAATTCATTGGATGACCGTACAGAAATTGCAACGGAAATCGCAGCAGATATTGCAACGGAAATTGTGGATGACAACTTTGAAGATCATACAGATATGGATGCAACAGATGTAGTTGATTCTGTATTTGAAAGCAGCATTAATCATAACCGTAGTGGAAAAAGTATTCTTTTGACAGATTCAGTTGCTCCTAATAAGTCTTTGTCGTATGCAAGTAATGTTGCACAAAAATATGAAGTATTACCTAAGGCAGATGAAAGGTCTGACATTTATAGTCTGGGTGCTACTTTATATCATATTATTACACAACGACGTCCGGAAAAGGCAACCGAACATGTAACACCACTTAGTGATTGTGATGCAAAAGTAAGTGATGGACTTATTCATATTATTGAAAAGGCCATGCAGCAAAATCCGGCTAAGCGTTATCAGACAGCAGATAAGATGAAAAATGCGTTTGTTAATATCCGTAAGTTGGACCGAGAGTACATATTGTATTCAGTGCAAAGAGATGTGTTGACAGGAGTGGCAATTGCAATTGCCTGTGTGAGTGCGGTGTGTATGGTATTAGGATATCGGAAGATGCAGGCAGAGGAATATAATGCTTATGTAGCCCAAATAGAAACTGCGAACGAATTGTACCTTCAAGGAGAAATGAGTGAGGCAAGTGAAGCTTGTAAACGTGCAATTGAAATGCGTCCTCAGGATTTAGATGCTTATATTGAGTTGGTTAATATCTATTATATGTGGAATTATTATGCTGAAGGAATATCTGTAATACAGCAAATAGATATTAATGAAAATGAAACTGATCAAAAAATACGGAGTCAGTATGCAATGTTGAAGTTTTTGGAAGGCGAGTGCTATATGGGACTGGAAGAGTTTAACTTAGCTACGGACAGTTATAAGATGGCATTAAAATATCAGCCCAAAGAAGGTAGTTATTATACCAGATGTGCAATTGCTTTGGCTCGTGAAGGTGATAAGCAAAGCGCTGAAAAGTTCTTGGAAGATGCTTTGCAAAAAGGAATTTCCGATGCGGCAGTTTATTTAACCAAAGCTGAAATACTATTAAGTGAGAAAAAATATGTGGAAGCAGAAGAACTTATTTATAAAGTATTAGAAATGTCGGAGGATGATGATTTGTCATACCATGCATATCTTACAGGAGTGCAAATTTATAATGACGGCGCTAATGTAATAGATAATGCTGTAGAAATGAAAAAAAGTCTTCTGGAAACTGCTATTGAAAGATTAGATAGTAGTTATGGTCTAAGTTTGTCAGAGCAGTTAGCGGAGGTTTATTATGAACTGGCCGATACTGTAGAGAATGAGAATCAAGCTAAAAGATACTATGAAAAGGCTTTGGTATATTTCAATGACATTTTAAAGAATGGCTATAGAAATGTTCATATATTACAAAATATTGCGTTTATTAACCAAACGTTGGGAAATTATGAAGAGGCAGAAAAAACATTCATTTATATGATTGAGATGTATCCGGAAGATTATACGGGATTTATGAATTTAACATTATTATATTCTGAAATTCAGGATAAAATATCTGTTGAAAATCGCAACTATGAGGCTGTATTTGAAAATTATGAAAAAGCGGATGTATTATATCAACGTTATTTAAATACAGGCGGAAAAGTTGATACAAAGATGCAGATACTTGAAAATATGATGGAAGATTTAAAATTATTGGCAAATTAAAAAAATGAGAGGATAATTAGATGACATTAGGGAAATTGCTTTTTTTCGGTGGAATCGCGGGTATGGCAGTGGCTATAATACTATTTGTTTGTATTGTTTTAGTGTTAAAGTCTAAAAAGAAAAAATTACAACATAGATTGGAAGAGAAGTATTGAAATTACATTTGGAATAATGTTAAAGGTTGCGATTCAAAAGGGTAAACAAACTTTTTAGAGGTAGTTATGGGGCTGATGTTTCAAAGCATCGGCCCCTATTTAAATAAGGAGATTTATGCATAGCGTTGGTTGGCAATTCGTAAACGCTCCATGGTGTGTTAGAACGAAAAACCTTTGTGCTGTATAAATATTCGGAAAATATACTAATAATATTGCGACAGGGGCAATATTATTGACAAACAATCAAGAGAGTACTAAAATTAATGCTGTATATTTCACTGAATACTTAATTCTACGAAATGGTGAATATAACGAAATGAAGGAGGAAGAAATATCATGTTTAGAAGAATTTTGGGTTTTGCATTAGCTGCCTGCATGATGTTTGATTCGGTGTCTATGACAGCTTTTGCTGCAACCACTCAGACAGAAGTAATAGCAGACTACAATGCAGAAGAAACAGTTTCCGGCGATACGACAGTTGCAGAAGAAATAGTTTCGGAAAACGTGATAGGTGAGGAAACAGTTCCTGAAGAAACAGGAACAGTTGAAGAGACAGTTGACGAAGAGGAAACTGTACCGGAAACAGAAGATGTCAGCTCCGGCGATGTTACAGAAGAGGAAGAAGTGACTTCCGAAGAAGAGATAACATCGGAAGCGGTTGTGACAGAAACTGTTATCGAAGAAGTAACTGAGAATGTAACTGAGGAAGAGGTAACCGAAGAGGTTATTGTTGGTGATATGGAAGTTGCAGAGGAAGAGGATTATCCTGCACTTAGCGCAACTGCTCCTACAACAGTGACTATACCGACAGATGCTGAAGGGGATATATATTATTCATTCACAGCACCGGAAAGCGGTTTTTATAATTTTACTTCAGATTTATTAACGAGTAGTACAGAAGACAATATTTATGCATATATGAATCTGTATACAAGTGAGTGGGATAATATTACAGGGGACTATGCTAACTCATCTAATGAAAGATTTAATGTACTTACAGATTATATGCAAGCAGGTGAGACTGTTTACATAAGCTTTTATTCTGACAGTGATTATGCATCTACTGTGGTTATGAATGTAGAGAAGGTTGCATCATATAATCTTGTTAAGCAGGAGGATGGAAGTTATTCGGCAACAACGGATGATTTCACATTTACAGCTGATATGGAGGCAGGATACCAAGTCATACGTGGTGAGATAAGTATGACTGCCAAGGAAGATGTAACGTTAGCAAGATATTATGATGTTGATGTTAGAGCTAGGAATACTGATACAAAATCAATAAATCGTACTGAGAGCTCATTAGCAAATTATTATGATTACATAAAAACTGTTGAAGTGTCGGCATCACAAGGTAGTGAGTATAATGTATATTTTGTTATAAGTGATGATAGCACAGGTGCGCTTATAGCAGTTATAGCGGGAGATTTATTATTAACTACTAAAACTACGAATGATTCCTATGTAATTCTTAATACTGCTACAACAGAGACTAGTATTACTTTTGATATGGAATCGCTTCATTACGGAACCATTTATTATGCGCCGACAGATGGTTCAGACGAAGAAAAAAGCATGTATTTGAATAGTACCTGGGAGGAATATGAATTTAATTATTTAAAACCGGGTACGGAATATTATTTTGAATTTGTAGATGGCAATGGTAATGTTTTAGGAAGAGAAATTGTATCTACTAAGGCTACCGAAGCAGTTGTTAATATGAATGCGGTATTATCTGAGGATGGTTCTGCATTAACAGTTAATGCGGAAGTGTCTAATTATAATGGTGAAGCAACATCTGCAACCTTATATTGCACTTATGTGGATGCTTTGGATTTGGAACAGTCAAAAATATTATATTTAAATTCTAATGGAAATCAGGGCGAAGGAAGCAAGACTTTTAGTGGGAACACGACCGTGGATGTGGCAATGCTTGCAGGTACAGAGTATGAGATTACCCTTAGGGTTGAAATAGATGGTGCAGAATATGCCAAGTCTGTGAAAACTATTACAATTCCAGCAGCAATTGTTCAGGCAAGTGACATTACTTTTTCTGTAGCTTCAAGTGAAACAGCGGGTAATGCTGATTATACGGTTAATGCTGAAGGTTTGAACGGTAAAGGATATATATACTATAAGCCGGCAGATGACAGTGCTAATAACTATAGATTTGCTTCGTTTACAACAAGTGAAGGTGTAAATGAATATACAGGTATACTTTCTGGTCATCAGGCAGGCCTTGAATATAAATATATTTTGATAGTAAACGGTGTGATGAAAGAGACTACTGCGACTATCGGAACAGCAACTACTAAGTTAACTGCTGTGGGTGATGCGCAGATTAATGCGTTTGACTTTGTGCGCACTTTTAAAGTGGAAAGTACAGAGGAATTGACCGGAAATTATTATCTTAGACTGTATTATATGACGGAAGAAAACACCGAATGGATACAGTTGGTGAGTTATCAAACCTTAAATGCTGATAATGAATATCAGTTAGAGGTAAAAACAGCATCGTCAGGTAAATTGATTCCAAATACAGAATATAAGCTTAAATGGACCTTGGCTACAAGCTCTTATGGAAATCCCATGTACACTGTATATGAAACGATTAAAACCAAAGAGTTACCCATTACGTTGTCTGATGCAAAGAGTCTTGTTAATGGACAGAATTATACGGTAACATTGGATAAAGACAGTATTGCGAATTTCTCCAACTTCTATGAATATCTGTATGCATATGTAAGCAAACAGGATGAGGATACTTATAGACAGTGTGGATATTTAGATTTGTATTCTTACAATGATTACTGTGATACGCTTACAATTACCGGATTAGAGTCTGGAACAAATTATAAAATGTCTCTGCGTAACAGTAATGGTGTAGAGTATATGACTACTACATTTACAACCGCTACGGATACAAGAACACTTACCGTAACATCTGTAGAACCATCGATGAGTTATGTTTATTTGTATTATACAATGACTAATATGAATGTTGTGGATTATTCGTATGTTCATCTGTATATCAGAGAGAAAGGTACAGAAGACGCGTGGGAAAATTGCGATTATAACTATTTTGATAATTCTGCTACCCGTTCATCCCAGTTCTACATCGGTTCGTATAATAATGCACAGTTAAAAGAAGATACAACTTATGAATATAAAATCGGTTTTGGTGATGATTATGATTCCTCAATGGATTCCTTGGTGAAGGTGGTTGAAGGTGAATTCAAAACAGCTAAAGACACCAGAACTGTAACAGCAGATGTGGCAGCAGGATATGCAAGTGCTGATGTGCAGATTACATGGTCAGCAAATTCAGGTAGTACGTACGCATATATTCATTGCTTTTATAAGAAAAGCAATGAAGAAGCATGGACAAAGGCTGGATATAAAGGGGTATATAATGCAAATGAAACGTTTAGTATGTCAATTTCAGGTCTTACATCCGGTGTGACATATGATTATGCGGTTGTAGTTGCAGATCGTTATACATTCAACACTCCTGATGATGTTACCAAGGCAAACCTTAAAGCAACCGGTCAGTTTACTACAAAAGTAAATGAATATGACCTTGAATTTTCGTATAACGAAGAAAAGAGTACTTTTGATAAGGCTGTAGTTTCCGTTAAGGCTACAGGAAGCCAGAATGACAGTAATGTTAATGTCGTATTAACATTAAGTAATGCTAATGGTACGGTGGATGAACAAAAGGTTACATTGAAACGTAGCAATGAATATGTTAAAGATGTTACTTTTACAGGACTCTCAGGTTCAACAGTATATACAATTAGCAAGGCAGAGTTTTCAGTTGTAGAAGATGGCAGTGTTGTTGAAATAGGCGAGAAAGCTTATGAATACACATTTACCACTAAGGAAGCAGTTGCCCCTACAGAAATTGTTCTGCAGCAGGAAGAGATACACCTTAATTTGAGTGGCGATTATCAGGAAGAGATACAGGCAACAGTAAATCCTGCAACTGCATCGGACGAACTGGTATATAGCGTTTCTGATAATGATGTTGCAAGTGTATACTCATGGGGTCTTGTATCTGCACGTGGTGTAGGTGAAACCGTGGTTACAGTAGCATCTGCGCATAATGATGCAGTTAAAGATACCTGCAAGGTAACTGTTAAGGATTACAGGGTAGGATATACCGATGAAAATGGTGTTGTTCAGTTTGTAGGATATGGTGATTATTATTACCGTTATAAGACAGAGTCGATTGAAGGCTTGGGATATTACGAAGTTGATGCAGAAGGTAATGCAACACTTCTGACAGATTACAAGGTTACTCCTGTTAAATCTAATGTTGTTGTATGGAGTAATGGAAAACTGACAGCAATTGGTGTAGGCGAAACAGTAGTTGAATTTGAAAAGGACGGATACACAACACGTTTTAATGTTTATTCTTATTCCAGACCCGTAGGTTACGGAATTGTAGGAATTAGCAGTTCAAACAGTAATTATCCGGCTGTTAAGAATGAAGACGGAAGCTATACGCTGGTACATTTAAGTGGTGTTACTTATACTGCTGAAGGTGAACTGAGTCCGTATGAATATTTTAATCCTACTGAATTTAACTGGAGTGTTTCAGGGAATGATGTAGTAACAGTGGATTCTAATGGTCAGATTACTCCTGTTGCTCCGGGTAAAGTAACTCTTACAGTAACTCCTAAGAATAACGAAGTAACACAGTATATTCAGGATGAAGTAAAGGTTGAACTGGTAGTTAAAGGATTACCTGCTACAGGCGCTACTGCTGCAGTGTATGCTTTAGCAAATGTAGATAGTAAGATAGGTGATGTTGAGCTTCCTGAGACATGGGCAGGATGGAGCTGGAAATATCCGGATACTCCTCTTGTTACTAATGGTGTAAATACTTCATCATATAACTTTATAGCTGTTAATAACGGCGATGATACATATTACAAAGAAGCAACAATCCCGGTTTATATAGGTAAAATTACAGGTGTGTATGCTTATGAATACGGAGAGCATGCCGGAGTTGTAGAAGTTGGAGGAACAGACAGCATTGAGCTTGCTGTTAATATAATCAAACAGGGTACTGTTTCTAGTTCCTCTTATACAATTGAGATTCCTGAGGTTGAGGGACTTACAATTACAAAAAATAATGCAGGGTACTATGATATAACTGCATCTGCAGCAGGCAAATATACAATCACTCCTGTTGTAAAAGCAGGTGATACCGTTCTTGCAACAGGTAAATATGTAATTAACGCAGTGACAGAGAAACAGGTTGCATCAATTAAGCTTACAACAGATACCCAAGGTGTTGAAATTTCAGGTAATAAGATTATCTTTGAAACTGTAGATGCAAAGAAGGACTTTAATCTCAATGCAGTTGTAAAAGACAGCGCAGGTGATGAGATTGCTACAAAATTAGCATGGAAGACATCCGACAAATCAGTTGCAACAGTAGCAGCAGATAAGACGGATTCACATGTTGCAAAAGTAACTGCAAAGGGTGAAGGACATGCAGTGATTACTGTAACGGCCCAAGATAAGCGCGGATTCCAGTTACAGCTTGATGTGGAGATTCAGAATCATCAGCCTCGTATCAGTACTAACAAAGCGACTGTAAACATGGCTTATGATTATAGCAGTTACCAAGGAAAGTCATTGGCAAGTTCAGCGGGACTTGTAGAGGTTGTTCCTGTTTACGGTGAATGGATAAACAATATTCAGGTGTTGGATAAAGAAAGTAAGACTGTATCACAAGATTTTGGTTTAATAAATTACATTTTAGATAATACTTCATATTATATGGTTATTCCTGCTAAAGATGATGTTAAGACAGGTAAACACAATTGCTTAATTAGTGTTACTACATCTGCAGGAAATACTTATGAATATCCTCTGACTGTAACAGTTAAGAATGATAAGCCTGCTGTAACTGCAAAAATGAGCAGTAAGCTTAACTTATTCTACACAGGAACATCGACAACCTTTAACTTAAAGGTTACAAAGGGTGCACGTGTTGATAGCGTTATTTGGGAAGATGCCGCAGAGGGTGTGAACAACGGCTTCAATGTAGGCATATCATACAGCTATGATAATAGATTGTATGTATCCCAGCAGGAAAACCTTGCTGTAGTAAATGGCAAACTGCAGGATGAAGCAGTGGCAACAGGTACTCTTACCGTAAAACTTTACGGATACAAAGATACTTATACAATCAACAATTTTGCAATTAAGTATCAGTATAAGAAACCGTCCATAGTTTCCAAGAGTTCTTCTACAAACGTAGCACCTTCCATGGGAAATATTTACAATTGGTTCAGACTGTATGATAAGACCAATAAGCATACATTATATTATGATGAAAGTGCAGATGCATATTATGATTATGATGAAATCACTTGTGATTTGGATGATGTGGAATTAGATCCATACAGTTATTATGTTAATTATGCTTACTATGGCACCAAGAACAATAGTAAGATAACACTGACACTGGATTCTGCTATGTGGCGTGAATCTCTGACTGCGACCCATACTATTAAGATTAAGAATCCTAAGGTATATATTGAAAACAGCACTTTGACCTTTAGAAATAATGAATCGGGATCAGATAGCTTGTACACATATTTATATACCGGCGAAGGATATGGAGTGGAGTTTACTGATATTGCCATAAAGGGAGCAAACGCTAAAGCACAGGCGTTGATGGATAACGACTTGCTTATGCTTGTTAGTTGGGATAATCAAGTTGGTGTTATGCAAAGTGATGCTGCTATCATGGGTAAGAGCATTGCAACAGGCTCATATAAGTACAAACTTACTCCTTACTACACCGATGTCAATACAGGTGATAAGAAAGCTCTGAACACAGTAAATCTTACTATTAATGTTATTAATAAAGATATAACGATGAAAGTTACTCCTAAGGGAAGTATCGATTTGGCAAATGGAAGTAATTATTACGTATATGGTAAGACCAATTGCGTATGGGTAGATCCTAAGTTTGCTAATATGACAACTAATGAATCTATAGTTTCTTATAAACTGGTAGGTGAGTACAGTGATTATTTCTATTTAGGATATTATTCGGGACATCGTTATATTAGAGCTAATAGCAGTTATCTCGGAAAACTTAAAGCAGGACAGGCATATAAGCTGGCAATCGAGTGTACAGTGAGAAATGAAAATGGTGATACATATACTGTAACAAGTAATACTTTCACTATTAAGCCTAAACAGTCCAAGGTTAAAGTTTACGTGTATAACAATAATCAGACCTTATATGCAGGCGCAGATGATACATCAAGAACATATTATCTTTCAACATCAGATTATTATGATATTGTAAGTGCATACGGCGGATATGACTGTAATAAAGATGGCGTGTCTGATATTCAGGTATCAGGAGGCGGTAGTTCAGTTACTGTAAGAATCAATGACCGCGACGCTGTGGTTGCAACTGCAAAAGGTAAAACCTATACTATTCCTGTTACTGTTATGGTAGAAGGACGCGACGGTGTAACCAAAGATACAACTGTTAATATTAAAGTAAAAGTAAAACGATAGTTAAAATAGGCACATAAGGTGTTTGTTTGAGGGCCGGCTTTTTAGCCGGTCCTTTAATTTTTATATACTGTGTCTACATTTCGACGTTTTTAAAATTGCACAAAGTAGTTGCTTTTTGTACTACTTTGAGTTAAAATCAAAAAGAAGATTTCTGAAAATGCACAAAATGGTACAAAAAGATAATACTTTACGCAAAAAAAGAAAAAACGAGGCGGTGTAGAATGAAGCATTACGAAAATTTATTGGATAAGGGATGTTTTTCGAGAGAGCAATTGATAGAAATTGTAGGAACGGCAGATGCAGCTAATAGAGTTATTTATACTTATCAGACAAAAGGTCTTATTGAAAAAGTAAAAAGAGATTTTTATGTGGTAATCAGCTTAGAGACAAAACAGCCGGTGCTTTCTCGTTATCAGATAGCTTCGAATTTATTTCCCGATGCATGTATCACCCATCATAGTGCATTTGAGGCATATGGATATGGAAATCAAGTGTTTTATGAATGCT
>CAZGSF010000011.1:0-30816 GCA_964528145.1 uncultured Lachnospiraceae bacterium
TTTTCCAAACATAAAGTCACTCCTCTGTTGTGTTTTATCATTTAATGAATTAACGTTATCCTCTTATGCATATTTTCAATTAATATCTTATTTCCGGCTTCCATCCTTTCACCATCCAATGACCAAATCATTTCTGAATCAGAAGTTACGGATATGGTGCTTGCACTACAAAATGTTATCATTCCACAATTATATTCCTGACTTTTGAGTGCAAGTACACATTCATGTACTTCTTGAATACTCTTAGGTGCCCGCACCAGAAGAATTTCAAATTTTCCATCACCCAAATCCACTAATTCCTGCCTGAGCGTAAGAATTCCGCCAATACTTGTCGAATTGCAGACCGCGCCAAACAGATAATCATCTTCCAACATGTCTTTCTCGGTTTCCAGACAGATATGTTCTTTTTTAATTTTTGATAATTCCTGAATACCTTCCAACAAATATGCCATATGTCCCAGCATATTTTTGATATTTTGAGGAGTATTATAACTCGTTTTTGTAAACGCCCCAAAGGATGCCACATATGAAAAGTATCGCGAGTTAAATAATCCGATATCATATGCTCTCGGTTCACCATTTACAATTTGAAGTGCCGCTTCAACAACATCCCCGGGTAAACCTAACGAGCTTGCAAAATCATTGGTTGAACCTGCCGGAATATATCCAATCGGAATCTGAACACCCGTCTGCATCACACCGTTTATTGTTTCATTTAACGTTCCATCGCCACCACAACATACAATCAAATCTGCTTTATCGCCATATAGTCTTACCGCCGAAGATGCGTCATGCTTTACATCTGTAATATATACATGCACATCAAAGTCTGCACGATTAAACACACTGATTATTTCTGCAAGAAATTTTATTGTCTTTTTCGTTCCGGCCACCGGATTTACTATCAACAACAATCCTTTCACGTTTCTTCCACCTTTCTTAGCTTCCAATAATCTTTTCCAAACGCAACCCATTCTGCCGGCAAACAAATAAAAAATGCAACAACAATATCCACCACCGAATGTTGTTTAACAAATACAACCGATATACATACCAGAACACAAAACATTGTAATGAATGTTTTACACTTTACAGATGCATCCGGTTCCTTTAACCATGTAGATGCAATTCCAATTGAATACGCCACATGCAGAGAAGGACATACATTTGTATTAGTATCAAACGCATACAATATTTTCACAATCTCCGTAAAAATATTATCCCGTTCAAATGATATCGGTCTTAAATCCTGCCTGTTGGGGAAAATAATATAGATTGCCATTGCCACTATTTGGGTAACAATGATAAATTTCATCATCCGTTTAAAACTTTCCGGGTTATACAGTGCAAAATACAAAAGCGACAATACAATCAGCAAATACCATCCCACGTATGGAATTACAAAATATTCACAAAACGGAATCAAATCATCCACTGCACAATGCACCGGATAGCATTTTTCCGCAGGTATCAGATTTTCTGTAAGAAAATATAAAATAAAATATCCAATCCATCCCAACAAATATAATAAATGTCTAAATTGCGGCTCTCTTATTTTTGAAAACCGGAATGTCCTGTAATCAACTACCGGCTTTTTCATTTGGCACCTCCGTTACATCCTTATTGGACAAATAATATTTCTTCGGAATATTCCTATATGGCACCACAATGTGGTCCGGCAAATCCCTTGCCGTATTCGTTATTTCCGCCATCAAATACTCTATTATGCGCTTACGCTCTTCCTCAATTGCATTACTGTGGTTATAAATAATTCCTTTCCCTATATACATTTTTTTCAAGCGAGGTGCAATATACAGTGGCACAAATGTAAGCTCTATTCCTGTTTTTTTATAATAATATGACGCTACATCCACAAAATTTTCCTGAAACTGATATATCACATTATTATACTTTTCATCCTTTTCCGGGAAAATCACTAGATTTGCCCCTTCTTTTAACAATTTTATACTTTCCTTAAATGTCCTAATTATTCTTGTATCCCGATAAACAGGAATTGTCCTTGCATTATTAAAAATACACACCGATAAAGGTGCAATCAAATACGACAGACATTTGTAAAAAGGCTGTGCATATTTCTTTTTCCCGGACCAGAAATCCTCAAACGCATATTCCGGAACCTCCTTCAAATTCATCATCTGTCCGGCACACCATGTATAGCAGTTTTTTGGCAAAAACAACTCTCCTGCAATAGGTCCGTTCATTTGTGTATGATTTCCTACAATAACTGCATTGTCAACCGGCAGATTTTCAATCCCTTCCACCTCCATTTTGCCATAACATAAACGTACCGTTTCTTTTATTATCTTAAACAAAAATGATCCTTCAGCTTTCAATGCCGATACAACTCCTTTTCTATCCTTTCACTAAAGCATATACACCCATCTTATATAAAATTTATATTATAAAAATAAACTGAAACGAAACTTTTGATTTAATACAAAAAACTCTATATGTTCATGCTCCAGCACGCCTAAGGCACCTTGCCCGTTAGCTGCCACAAATACCGTATAACCATCCGACTCTAAAATTGCTTTAAAAAGCATGCACGTATGCTTGTCATCCTCTACCACCAGAATATGAAACATAGTATAATCTTCTCCCTATTTTTATCCCCTCACTACAACCTTATCAAGCCCATACCAGCCATCCTCACGTTGGCCCTCAATCGCCAGCTTAATTCCGGGCTTATTTGTGGCAGGGTCAATAATTGATGCCACAAGAGTATATTCTCCCGCCTCAATGTTCTTAGGAATAATAAGCTTCGTATCAACCTCATAGCTTCCCGGTATCCATTCTCTTATATCTCCTGACACGGTATTGTATGTAACCACACCGTTTTCATCAGCCAGTCCTACTGCTATAGGCCAATTGAAATAAAACGGTGCAACACCTTCATTCTTCCACGTCATATTAACAGAAAGCTTAGTGCCGGAGGAAGCTTCTTTTACATGCTTTACACCTTCAATAACAAATCTGTATCCCATGTTCTTTAACAGTGCATCTATATGCTTCTGGTAACCGCCGTTATACTCAAGACCTGCCGGACAGCAGGGTCCCATCCAGCTGCTGTGACTCACCTTGGCCAAACGGATTGTTTCACCGATGGTATTATCTGTTAAATATAATGCCGCATTGCCGTTGGCAAACTCTCCACCGGACACATTTTTCTTCCAGAAATCAGACATTTCAGGCTGCTGCTGTCCTAAGTCATCGGTGTATCCGTTATTAATCCACCACAGCCATCCCCATTCTTCTGCCTCAGTAGAAGGAACCTCGCCAAACATATCATTGAAAAGTCCCATTCCGCAATTTTTACCCATTTGTGTAGGTCTTCTCATGGTAAGCTTATCAGCAGAAAAATATTTCACATAATGGGAAACAAATCTGTCTGAAACGCTAAGCTCAGGGAATACTCCGCTGGGGCCGCTTTCTTCTTCTGCATATGGCCAGCAATGCCATTCGCCCCAATGTCCCAGACTTCCCAATTGGATGAATGCAATATCAGAGTCATTATTATAACGTTCTGCAAGTGCCGCAATAACTCTCTCATGTTCTGCTATAAGTAACTCATCTGAATAGTTGGGGCTAAATCCTTTACCTACGCAACACTCATAATAATTTCCTTTATCATCTCCCATTGCATCATATAACCACTGAGGAATGTCCATATGAGAAACAGAGGTAGGCAAATCCATATAAAAACGAATATTAATTCTAACTCCTTTACTCTTCCAATAATCGAAATTATTACGCCTTTCAAAGCCTTCCCAATCATATTCACCCTTTGCATCCGGCTCTAAATCCGACCATAACAATGCCGCATACACCATGGAATGGGGCTGTTCATAGCCCGTCTGTGTCGCTAACGGAACCCATCCCATATAAGGATTTGTTAATGCGACGTCTATCTTAGCAGGCGCAAATTCTACTATATCATCCTGTGATATATTTTCCTCCTTATAAACCTCAAATACAAGCACTTCCATATCCGTATCACCGGTATTCTTGATACCGTGTTCACCATACATAGAATTCATTATAATATCTCCCTTTTTAACCTTTACTTCTACACCATTCTCCTGATATACACCTTCACTGCTTAAAATCACATAAAATTCATTATCATTAGCGTGCTTATGTAGTCCAAAGCTTGCTGACACGGTTCTACGTAATCTGATTGTAGCATAATTATATATTTCTCACAATAATATCCGGTATTTACTGCAATCGGACATTCTAAGTTTTATCTAATTGATGTTAGTGGACGAACGAGACAGCATTAAACAATCTTTACTATTATAAACAAGGTGTAAAGTCTTATTAATTTGTTAAGACTTTACACCTTATTTTAATTTTATAAAGAGTCAGACTCCCCGACATTGTATTTTATCGCTCTCGTAGCGATAGAAGAATTAATATAGTTATCCAATGCAGTTCCACCAATATCTTCATAGAAACCAACAATTGCAAATCCGGCATCAATCTGACCTTGGATTTGTTCCTCTATTCCATTTACCTTCTCTGGCAAGCTTAATCATTTCGCTTGTTACCGGTATCGACCAAATATCATTATTTTCAGATCGTTCATCCCATATTTTACTATTCTCTTCTATGTACTTCATTTTTTATCATCTCCTTATGTTAATATAGCATTTGTATACATCATACCCAAATTGACTGCCAATAACTATACCACAAATTATTTTAAAAAAATTATGCACAAAAGGCTGTCACTCACGTAACAGCCTTTTACTTTCTAAGAATAGATTATTTTTTTAATTGTATCATACGCAAGATGATACTCTTCCATCAACTCTTCTATAGTTAATCCATTCTTTTTTCTATCACATATTTCCTGATTTCTTTTTTCCAGATGCTTTTTTGTGGATGTTCTTGCACCCCATTTACATCTTTCTTTTCCCTGCAATGGAATATAAATTAATCCACCACTATAATATTTGTGAATTTCAGATAATATGCTATCAGGTAATATTTCTTTTCCGTTTACATATGACATGTATATTACTCCTCTAAGTATGAAATGTTTTTTATAATAACCTTAGAGTGCAACACATCTCATATTCCTATGCGATTCTACAATCGCTCTATGCATTGAATCGCTGCTAAAACATGTTATGTGTTGCATAGAGTACAGTCTTTGTCTGATTTGATTTTCTTACAACCATTATAGCCTTAAGCATTATAAACCTCCTTACCATAAAAGACACTAATATTTCTTCTTCCTCTTTAATTCCTCATAAAGCAGCCTATAGTTCTCGTACCGTTCTTTGCTGATGTCTCCACGCTCTACCGCAGTCTTAACGGCACAATCGGGCTCTTCCATATGAACACAGCCTCTGAAGCGGCACCCATCTTCTACTTTTACAAAATCCGGATAATAATCTTTTAGTTCCTCTTTTTCCAAATCAAAAATTCCAAGAGAACTAAAGCCCGGCGTATCCATAATAAAAGTATTTTTACACACATGAAAAAGCTCAGAATGTCTGGTTGTATGCTTGCCTCGCTCAATCTTACGGCTGATATCACCCGTTTCCATTAATGCCTCGGGACAGATACGGTTAATCAAGGTAGATTTGCCCACACCGCTGGGTCCGGCTACCGTCGTAGTTTTACCGCGAAGTATAGACATTACTTCCTCCACGCCTATCTCTTCCTTAGCACTGATAAACATCACTTTGTAACCTATATTGCCATATATACGCTGCAATTCTTCCTGTTGCCCTGAACTTGCGATATCCTGCTTGCTAAAACATATAACCACAGGCAACTCCTGAGTCTGCATCATAAGAAGAAAACGATCAAGCAAATTAAGATTAGGTTCCGGATGTGTAATTGAGAAAATAACCAGTGCCTGATCAATATTGGCAACCGCCGGACGAATCAATTCATTTCTACGAGGAAGAATTTGCGTTATATTGCCGGTACACTCTTCCTCCGACAAAAGTTCCAATTCTACATCATCACCTACAAGAGGCTTTTTATTCTCTTTTCTGAAAATACCCTTTGCCTTACATTCCAGTACACCGTATTCATCGGTGTATACATAATAAAATCCGGCAATTCCTTTTATAATCTTTCCCTGCATTAAGAATCCTGTCCGTTTCTTATTCCTCAACAAATGTTACGGAACGTACTACCTTTTTTTCTTCTGAAGTTCCCGGCGTTACAATCTCTTCGCCGGTTTCCGGGTCTATCTCAGTTGTTCCTTCCGTAGTAACAGTGTAAGTCATAGTAATTACACCTGTAGCAGACTTAATACCATAAATATTAACTGCTGTAGGGAAATTAGATGTAGTCGTTTCAAAAATAGGATTTGTGTCACCATCTGCTGTAATTACAACTCTAATCGATATTCCGGCACTATATAAAGGATCTTCATCAACAGTAGGTGCTGAAATATTTTCGTTAAATCTATAGGTCTTAGGTTTTTCACCCTGACTAATCTTAATATCAATCAAGGTGCCTTCTTCAACATATGAACCTACAGAATAACTCTGGTAACATACAAGGCCTTCTTTCACCTGGGTACTGTATTCAGGTGTGACTGTACCCACCGCAAGTCCTGCCTCTGTAAGCATTACAATTGCATCCATCTCTGTATATCCGATAACACCCGGAACTCTTACCTTTGTATCTTCTTCTCCAAGACTTACCCGCAATGTTACTACTGAACCAACCGGTGCCGTTGTTCCTGATTCGGGATTCTGTGAAATAACATAATCCTTCTGAACTTCTGAAGAATACACCTCGTTTTTGCTAACTTTAAATCCTGCATTCTCCAGCTTGTGAAGTGCTTCCGCATAACTAAGCCCCATTGTCTCCGGTACAATCTTTCCTGACATTCCTGAACTTGCGGTAAGAACAACCGTAGTTCCCGGCTGTACCAATGCACCCTTAGAAATATCCGCACTTATAACAATGCCCTCTTCATATACATCCGATTCAATATACTGCACTTCAGGATTTAATCCTAACGCCACAAGTTCTCTTTTTGCTTCTTCTACATTTTTTCCTGCAACCGCAATCATCTCCACAGGCTGCATTTCCTCATTTTGTATCTGTTCACTATTATCACCCCTGTCATTGGAGCCAAAATTAAATGCTCCGAAAATCCTTCCCACAAGGAAAATAATAATACAACAAATCAGTACTCCGGCCACAATTGCAAGTATTGTGGTTACTTTTTCCATTTTATTATCATATTCTTCTTCGAATTCTTCGTCTTCACCGTAATCTTCGCCGTTATATTCTTCCTCTTCGGTATATTCGTCATTATATCTGACATCACGGCGCAGACGTAAGCTGTCGTCCATGGAATCTCTTCTTTCGGTCTGACGTTTAATCTGCGCCATTTCCGATGGAGAAATCATTCTGGTGGAAGCTTCTTCGTCAGGATCATTGATTTTCACAAAATCACTGTCCGGATTAATTAAAGATTGTTTCAAATCCTGAATCAGTTCCGACATGGACTGATATCTTCTGTCCGGACTTTTCTGACAGCATTTACTTACTATCTGTTCAACGCTTACAGGTATCTCTGACACATAATCCCTGGGCGAAGGAAGTTCTTCCTGAATATGTTTAATTGCTATTGCAACTGTAGTTTCACCGTTAAACGGCACACGGCCGGTAAGCATCTCGAATAAAGTAATTCCCAAAGAATATACATCACTCTTTTCATCACTGTAACCGCCTCTTGCCTGTTCGGGAGAAGTATAATGAACACTTCCCATTACATTAGATGTAATAGTATTGCTTGTCGCAGCCTTAGCAATACCGAAATCAGTTACTTTAACCTTGCCGTCCTTTGAAATGATGACATTTTGAGGCTTAATATCCCTGTGAATAATATTGTTATTATGGGCTGCCTCTATTCCCATGGCAACCTGTATGGCAATGCTGATAGCCTCTTTTACAGAAAGTCTTGCCTTTTTCTCAATATATTTCTTAAGGGTAATACCTTCAACAAGTTCCATTACGATATAGTGAATTTCATTCTCTTCACCAACATCATATACATTCACAATGTTAGAATGCATAAGGCCTGCTGCCGCCTGCGCCTCCACTCTGAATTTGGATACAAAATTTGCATTTTCCCCAAATTCCTGCTTAAGTACTTTAACCGCAACAAACCTGTTAAGTTTATGGTCCTTTGCTTTATAGACATCGGACATTCCGCCGGTACCGATTTTTTCCAGTATCTCGTAACGCTCCCCGATCATCATTCCTATTTTAATCATACTTTTACTCCTTGATTCTTAATCTGCAAACGGCTCAATTAATACTACCGCAATGTTGTCATTGCCTCCGTTATTATTGGCGGCTCTTACCAACTCTTCTGCTTTTTCTACGATGTCACGCTGACCGTTTAAAATCATCCGTATCTCTTCATCTTCCAGCATATTGGTTAAGCCGTCGGAGCACATGAGCACAATATCTCCCTTTTGCAGCTTAACGGTAAAAAAATCTACCTTAACAGTCTCACTGGCACCAATCGCCCTGGTAATTATATTCTTATCCGGGTGGATTCTTGCCGCTTCTCTGTCTATTCCGCCCATTCTTATCATTTCTTCAACTAAAGAATGGTCCCTTGTTATCTGTGTGATTTTATCATTTACAACATAAAGACGACTGTCACCTACGTTTGCTACCTGCAGCATATTCCCCATGCATGTAGCCACCACCAGGGTAGTTCCCATTCCATGAAGTTTCTCTTCGGCTTCTGCCTTCTGTCTGATATGTTCATTAGCAATGCCAATGGCATTTTTAATTATTGTAACCGGATTATCATCCTGAGCCTGGGATATCTCACGTATAATTGTTTCCACCGTATATTTGGAAGCATAATCTCCTGCTTTATGTCCTCCCATACCATCTGCAACAATAAATACATTCGGCAAGTTACCTATAGGCATCTCTGATGTATATACATAATCCTGATTAAGTTGTCTTTTTTTTCCAATATCAGTTATGGAAAACGTCTTTAACACCTATTTGTCCTCCTCACCCTTGATGTGACTGCGTCTAAGCTGTCCGCAGGCACCATCAATATCTCTTCCCATTTCTCTTCTTATTGTAACGTTTATTTTGTTTTTTTCAAGTTTATTTTTAAACTCATGTATTCTTGCCGCCTCAGATTCCACAAAATCCCTCTCTTTTATGGGGTTTACAGGAATCAGATTAACATGACAGTTAAGTCCTCTAAGCAGTTCACAAAGTTCTGCGGCATCCCGGTCGGTATCGTTCACACCACCCACAAGACTGTATTCAAAAGTCAGTCTTCTTCCCGTCTTGTCAAAATAGAACCTGCAGGCATCCAATAGTTCCTCCATTGAATATTTATTGGCGATGGGCATGAGTTTTTTTCTTTTTTCATCTGAGGATGCATGCAGTGAAATAGCCAATGTAATCTGCAAATCTTCCTCTGCCAGCTCCATCATTTTCGGAACAATTCCGCAAGTGGACACGGTTATATTTCTCTGACTTATATTAAGACCTTTTTCATCTGACAAAAGTCTTACAAACTTAAGTACATTATCATAATTATCCAGTGGCTCACCTGAACCCATTACCACCACATTGGATACTCTCTCTCCCGTGATACATGAAATGGCATATATCTGGTCCAGCATTTCAGAAGGAGTAAGTGAGCGTTCCAGTCCGTCTATTGTTGAAGCACAAAACCTGCATCCCATGCGGCAGCCCACCTGGGAAGATACGCATACAGAATTGCCATGCTTATACTTCATCCAGACACTTTCAATAAGATTGCCGTCACTAAGACCAAAAAGAAACTTCTTTGTTCCGTCTATTTTGGACTCCTGTACCCTTATGGTCTTAAGTGCGGTATATTCAAATATTTCCCTGCACTTTTCCTGCATAGCCTTTGATATATTGGTCATTTCCGAGAAATCCCTTGCCAGCTTAACATGCATCCACTCATACATCTGTTTTGCACGGAAAGGCTTTTCTCCCATATTCTCTAATACTTCCGTAAGTTCATTTAAATCTAACGATTTGATATCGGTTTTATCCATTGTTTATTCTCATCCTTGCAAAAAAGAATCCGTCTGATTCATGTACTCTGGGAAGCAATTGCAGGCTTCCCTTTTCTATGTGCTCCAATTCTTCCTTCATACCTTTTTCTTTGATAGCTGCTATAAATTCCCTGGGTAATACATCAGCCATACTTTCGGGTTTTATATTTAATCCCGTCTCTTTTGTAAGTTCATTTTCCAACCAGCAAATCATAGCGTCATTTTCTTCATAAGTCATTGAACATGTACTATACAAAAGAATTCCTCCGGGTTTTACACATTTAACCGCAGCTTTTACTATACTCTTTTGTAATGAAGTTATAGATTCAATATCGGTTTCCTTAATACGATACTTAATTTCCTTTTTACGCCCCACTACACCGAGCCCCAGACATGGCACATCTGCAATCACCACGTCAAACCGCTCTTTGCAATTGTCATCCTCTATGGAAGCGTCCCGTATCATCACGGATACATTATCAAGTCCCAATCTGTCACAGTTTTCCTGTATCATGGAAGTCTTATATTCCGATATATCTCCCGCAACCACACTGCCTGTTTTACCTGTAAGCATGGCTGCATATGCGGTTTTTCCACCGGGTGCTGCACATACATCAAGCACCGCATCACCACACGTTATTCCAGCCGCTTCCACAGCCAGCATGGAACTGATATCCTGAACCGCCAGCTTACCTTCTTCAAAACCGGGCAGATTAGCAACACCTTCTACATTGTCAAGGCAATATGCCTCCTGTAAATAAGGATGCTTCTTTATCACAACTCCACTGTCGGCCATTTTATTTAACAATTCATTTTTATCATCATCAGAGACTGTCTTTACAAAACGGACCGTTAAGGGCCGGATTGATAAAAGGCCTTCCAAAACACTGCATGTTTTTTTCATTCCCCATTGCCTTACAAACTTTTCAACAATCCATTCCGGCATTGAATATTTCACACTTAAATGCTTTATGGGTGTCTTACTATAATCCGGTAAAGGATATTCACTGCCACCTTTGGCAATACTTCTAAGCACACCGTTAACAAATCCCGAAAGGCCTGTGAAGCCACGCTTTTTCGCAAGTTTAACAGCCTCATTAATAGCCGCTGAATCCGGCACTCTTGACATGTAAAGAATCTGATACGCACTCATTCTGATGAGTTCGCGTATAAAAGGCTTCATCTTTTTTACCGGTGTCTTTGAAAAACCGTCTATCACATAATCAAGTTCAATCCTTCGTTCAAGACACCCCTCTGTCACGCATTTTATAAACGCCTTTTCTTTTCCGTCCAGATAATTATATTTCTCCAAAACGCTACGAATCAGCACATGGGAATATTCCTCCCCTGCGCTGATTTCAAGAAGTATATTTACTATTAATTCCCTACTGTTAACACCCGTACTCATCGCCACTGTTCTCTTCCCTAATCTCTGCTGCGACCGCCTCTGTTTCCGAATAACAGCACTAATCGTAACAACTGTAAAATACTTGAAGCAGCGGCAGCTACATATGTCATCGCTGCTGCCTTAAGAACCTTTTTGCCACTTCCGATTTCATCCTCGCTTAAAATTCCAAACTGCTGTACTGCAACAAGCGCACGGCTTGAAGCATTAAATTCAACAGGTAATGTTACCAACTGGAAAAGAACTGCCAACGCAAAAGTCCATATACCAATCTGAATCAGTAATTGATTCCAGCTTAAAACAACTCCAAGCAGAACAATGGGCAATCCCAGTTTACTTCCGATATTTGCCGCAGGAACAAGAGCCGTACGGATTTTAATTGGCCCATAGTCCTCATGGTGCTGTAATACATGACCACATTCATGTGCCGCTACACTTATGGCCGCAATTGAGGTCGAATTATACGTAGAGTCAGATAAACGAACCACCTTATTCTTTGGATCGAAATGGTCTGTAAGTTCACCTCTTACATGTTCTATAGTAACATCATTTATTCCACTGTAGCTTAAAATTCTGGCTGCGGTCTGGGCACCCGTCATTCCGCTCATACTTGCATATTTGGCATACTTTTTATAGGTGCTGTTTACCATTGCACTGGCTGCCATGCTCAAAATTGCTCCCACCAATACCAATAAGTAGGTGGGATCTAAATATGAACCCAATCCATAGTACATACTATTTTTCCTCCATCTTTCCCAAAATTTCTCCGGGATTAATCTGATATCCCAGAAGAAAATCTTTTACATTCATTCTTTTTTTACCCTCTAACTGTACATCTGTAATCTTGAGTACATTTTCACCGGTCTGAACATAAAAAGCATCCTTTGTAACCTCCACTATGGTTCCCGATGTATTAGTATTTTTAATTTCGGCTGCCTTTAACTGCTCAATAACTTCGCTTTCCCATATTTTCATGCGTTTACCCCGAAAAAAAGTATACGCACTTGGCCAGGAATTAAGGCCACGAACTTTTCTTTCAATTACATCCGCACCTTCAATCCAATTGATTTCCCCGAAGTTTTTATCAAATTTGCCCACATGGGTAGCAAGCGTTTCATCCTGTTTAACGGGCTTTATTGCATCCGTTCCAAGAAGGGATAAAACCTCTACAATAGCTTCCCCACCAAGTTCCATCAACTTATCAAACAAACTGTCCGTGGTTTCATCTCCGGCTATTGTAATTTCCTTCTGAAGAAGTATATCACCGGTGTCAAGTCCCTCATCCATCTGCATAATGGTCACACCGGTTTTCTCATCACCGTTAAGAATGGACCATGCGATGGGCGCTGCTCCTCTGTATTTAGGAAGCAAGGATGCATGTATATTTAAGCAGCCATATTGGGGAAGCTCCAATATTTCTTTGGAAAGAAGTTGACCAAATGCTGCAACAACGTATACATCTGCTTCATACTTCTTTAATTCTTCCACGGATTCGGCCGTTTTAATCCTTACAGGCTGAAATACCGGGATTCCTTTGCTTATTGCATATTCCTTCACCGGCGGAAATTGTAATTCCTTACTTCTACCCTTTGGCTTGTCCGGCTGTGTTACAACCGCAGTTACCTCATGTCCCGCATCTACAATTGCCCTAAGGGCACCTTCTGCGAAATCAGGAGTTCCCATAAAAACAACTTTCATATTATTCTTCCTCTTCTTCTATTTCACTGACATCAAGTAAGGGACCGTTAACCTTTTCCACATACAAATGACCATCCAGATGATCAAGTTCATGGCATATTGCTCTTGCCAGCAGTTCTGTGCCCTCAACTTCTATTGGCTGCATATTAATATCAAGTGCAACCGCTTTTACATAATTAGGCCTTGTAACCTCACCGCTTTTTCCCGGAACACTTAAACAGCCCTCTTGCCCCACCTGTTCTCCACTGGTTTCAACAATGCTGGGATTAATTAAAACATATGGATCTTCTCCTGTCACATCTATTACCACAATACGCTTTAAAATTCCTACCTGAGGAGCTGCAAGTCCCACTCCGTTTGCTTCATACATGGTTTCCAACATATCTTCAATCAGTTCCCGGGTGCGTTCAGTCATAGCTGTAACTTCCTTGCACCTTTTATTTAATACCTCGTCTCCCATTTCTCTGATATTACGAATAGCCATTTTTCTACCTTCCTTTTGTTTCATAAATATTTTTATAAAAATAATAATTAAAACATATTCATAGGGTCAAAATCAAACTGTACCATTTCTGCCCGCTTACAACCATCATTAAGAAACTTTTCCAGTTCATCCTTTATACGGGTTAATACCGTATACTCTTTACATTTTACATAAAAAACCTGACGATAGATATCGTTCATTTTTCCTATAAATGCCGGTGCCGGTCCGATAACCTGCGCGCTATTATCCTTACGGGCAAGTCCTGCCAGTTCTTCCGAAAGCTGTACTGCACCATCTTCATTCTTACCGCTTACAAGTACTGCAACCAAATGGCATGCAGGGGGATATTGCATTAATTCCCTATATAACATTTCCTCGGCATAAAATGCCTTATAGTCCTGACTTGCCGCATGCACTATGGCATAATGCTCGGGCTGATAGGTTTGTATAACCACTTCTCCCGGTTTCGCACCTCTTCCTGCCCGGCCTGCTGCCTGTGTAAGCAGCTGGAAGGTCCGCTCGGCACATCTGTAATCTCCCGCAGAAAGCGACATGTCCGCCGCAAGAATCCCCATTAAAGTCACATTGGGAAAATCGTGACCTTTAACAATCATCTGCGTACCAATCAACACATCAGCCTCTCCATTGGCAAATGCCGATAAAATTTCCTCATAACTTTCTTTACTGCGGGTAGTATCCGCATCCATACGAAGTATGCGGGCACTTGGATATAACTGCTTCAGTTTTTCTTCTATCTGCTGTGTACCTGCCCTGAAACCTGAAATATATTTGGAACCGCACTCGGGACATATTTTAACACTTTTTGTTATATATCCGCAATAATGACAAACCAATTTATCATTTTTATGCTCGCTTAAAGATACATCACAATGAGGACATTTCATAACATGACCACAGCTTCGGCAGGAAATAAATCCCGCGTAGCCGCGCCTGTTAAGAAAAAGCATTGCCTGTTCGCCTTTATTTAAACGCTCTTCAAGCAGTTCCTGCAGTTTTCTGCTAAATATTGAGCGGTTACCCTCTCTTAATTCTTCCCTCAAATCCACTGTATAAACCTTTGGCAAAAATCCACCGGTAAGTCTTCTGTTCAACTCAAACTTACGGTAATTACCCGCTTCTGCCCTGGAATAAGCTTCAAGGGAAGGTGTTGCCGAACCCAGCACAAGGCTTGCTCCGTGAAGTTCTGCCAGTTTCTCTGCTGTTTCCCTGGCATGGTATCTGGGCATAACCTCACTTTTATAACTATTCTCATGCTCTTCATCTATTATTATCAGTCCCAAATTGGGAAACGGCACAAAAAGAGCAGACCTTGGACCTATGATTACATCAAGTTCTCCTTTTTTTGCCCTTTCACACTGGTCAAATTTTTCACCCTGGGAAAGAGTTGAGTTTATAACAGAAACTCTGTCTACAAACCTTTTATAAAATCTAAGAACAGTCTGGTATGTAAGCGCAATTTCAGGAATAAGAACAATTGACTGTTTGCCCCGTTCAATCATTCTTGCAATCATTTCCATATAAACTTCCGTTTTACCGCTGCCTGTTATCCCATGAATAAGATAAGTCCCCTTTTTACCAGCATCATAATCACTTATAACCTCTTTGACAATGTCTGCCTGCTCACTGCTTAATTGCTTGATTTCACCGCTCTTTGTTTCTCTCTCAAAAGGATTTCGGTATACCCGGTCTGTTGTAATCTTAAGTATACCTTTTTCCTCCAGACCCTTGATTACACTGCCGGATACATTAAGCTTCCCTGTAACCAGTTCATAAGGTAAGGTTGTGCATCTTAGCATTTCCTCCAGCAGCCTCACTCTTGCCGTCTGCTTCTTTCTTACACATTCAAGATAAAACTCTTTTGCTTCTTCCTTGCTAATATTAAAGGATATTTCCCGTTTCTCCAGATTGCGTACCTTTTTCTTAACCGGAAGCACTGTTTTTAATGACTGTATCATGGTTGAACCATAAGATTCTTTCATCCACGCTGCAAGGCAGATAAGTTTTTCTTCTACGGCAAGGTTGCCATCGGCCCTGCCTGCAATTGCTTTCATGCGTGTCACATCAAATTCTGCCTTATCCGTTACCTCCGTCACATATCCGCGTATTAATTTATTGGCAGCACCAAAAGGGATCATAACACAGACCCCCGGTGCTATTTTTCCTTGTAATTTGTCAGGTATAATGTACTGAAAAGGTCTGTCTAATTTTTCATGGGATATTTCCACAATTACATTTGCATATTTACCTGTCATGTACACTCCTTCTTTAGAATCTCTTTTATAATATTTCTTTCATCCATGGGATACTTTTTCCCACGGATTTCCTGATATGTCTCATGACCCTTGCCTGCAAGTATCAGGATATCACCCTTACCTGCAATTGACATTCCGTAAGCTATCGCTTCTCTCCTGTCACATATCTCCACAAACTTTCCTCCAGTTGGAAGAAGTCCTGATTTTATATCTTCAATTATTGCCTCTGGTTCTTCATATCTGGGATTATCGGATGTTACTATTGTCAGGTCAGCAAGTTTCCCACTTACCTGGCCCATCTCTATTCTTCTCACCTTTGACCGGTTACCGCCACATCCAAACAGGCAGATAAGCCTGCCCGGCTCATATTCCCTCAAGGTGTGCAGGATACTTTCAAGACTCATTGCATTATGGGCATAATCTATTATCAAAGTATAGTCCCCTTCCACATCAACTACCTCCATACGCCCCTTTACCTTTGACAGTTTAAGAGCTGCACGTATCCCTTCTGTATCTATTCCAAAATGCCTGCTCAACACTATAGCAGCAACACTGTTATATATACTGAATTTACCGGGGGTGGCTGTTTGATACATCACACTATCATTCTCGCCATTTACCTTCAATGTAAATTCCACCGAAAGCCGTCCTGCCTCATTTATCAGTCCAGTATCCGTTACTCTGTAATCTGAATCCTTTGAAAAACCATATGTTTCTATTTTACAATTATGTCCTGATATAATATTCTGCCAATTAGGGTCATCACAGTTAACAATACCAACGCGGCACTGTTTAAACAATCTGCTTTTACATTCAAGATATTCCCCTAAATCTGCGTGTTCATTGGGGCCTATGTGATCCTCTCCAAAATTGGTAAAAATCCCATAGTCAAAAACAAACCCTTCGGTCCTGTGCATTTTTAATCCTTGTGATGACACCTCCATCACTACCGCATCCATACCGGCATTCACCATGCGATTCAGATATTCCTGTAAAAGTAGCGACTCTGGCGTAGTATTCTCAGAATTTATATGTTCATCTCCGATTATAGTCTCTATAGTACCGATAAGACCTACTTTGAGTCCCGACTGTTGTAAAATATTCCTTATCAAATATGCTGTGGTGGTTTTTCCTTTTGTCCCCGTAATACCAATTGTGGTAATATATTTAGCAGGATTCTTATAAAAAGCAGCAGATATATACGCCAATGCGTATCTGGTATCCGGAACCTTTATGACAGCACCGTCATTCTTCAGTATCTTTTCCTGTATATGTATGTCAGGTTCATAACCGTCTTCTATTACTACTCCTACCGCACCTGCCTCTATAGCATTTGCCAAAAAATCATGTCCGTCATAACCTGTTCCCTTTATGCATACAAACAGACTTCCTTTTTCAACAGTTCTTGAATCATGACTGACTTTTGTAACCTCGGCATGTATATTGCCATATATATTCTTCTCTTTAATTTCATGTAACAATTCACAAAGCTTCATAGGCACACCCCTATTAAAAATTAATGCTTTGCTGCTTATATGTTACCTTACTAAGATAGCACATGCAGACTTCTTTTTCAACTTTACCCACATCATAAGTGCTTTCTTTCAGTTTTATTTTTTCTTTATAAAATCATCATATTTTAGACACACTTTAAACACAAATTATCGTTATAGTATTTTTAGGATAGTTGATGAACTCACTATCTCCCCCCTCATAAGAAAATCGCGAAAAAACCGGAGTAATCCGGTTTTTTTGCGTTTATCAGGAGTAATCCTGCATAATCATTTGTACACTTTCATTACCTCTAAAAGCATTAATCCCCAACTGATATGTAATGCTTACCGTTATATTATCCTGAGGCTTTATATATATATCCAATGCACTCTCTCCATATTTGTCTTCCAGAAATTTATGAAATTTTTCCAAATCTCCGAAGAATACCACTTCTTTATTTTTCCCCTGATCGTCAATCACCCTGTATTTTGCAAAGTTTTGATTTGCCCCCATTTTTTTACCGCTTACAAACTTCAAATCCTTGTGGGCAAACAACGGCTTAGGGTTGCCCACACCAAAGGGTTCCAACAATTCCATCTGCCCTGCCAAATCCAAATTGGCATAGGAAACAGGCATGGGTACATCAATGTGTATCTTACGGACAAAATCCTCCGCATTAAGCATGCAGCTATTATTAAACCGGCTGCGAAGCCCTTGCATCTGACCATTTTTTTCATATAACTCGCGGCTTATTGATAATCCTGCCGCCAGCTTATGCCCACCGAATTTAGTAAAACAATCCCTGCATTTTACCATCTCTTCATACATATGATATGCATCTATAGAACGTCCTGACCCTTTTATCCCCTCTTCTGAATCAGTCAATACAAAAACAGGTTTACAGTAAACCTCTCTAAGTCTGCCGGCTATAATTCCCGCCAGACTTTCATGACAGTCAGGCAAATATATTATCAGCACCTTATCCTGGTTAAGGCCTTCCCTTTTTATAATCAAATGTGCTTCTTCAACGCCTTTAGCCGTCATTGTTTTACGGCTGTCATTTAATTCCTTAAGCTCAGAAGCATAAGTCATGGCATCCTTCAATTCAGATGTACTAAACAACTCCAAAGCCCTTGTGGCACTATCAAGACGGCCTGTAGCATTTATGCAGGGACCGATTACAAATCCCAGATGATAGGAATTTATCTTTGCCGGCTCAAGCCCGTTGACCTTGATAAGCGCACTCAGACCCATGCAAGGTTTTATTTTCATTAATTTCAAGCCTTCTTTTACTATAATACGGTTCTCATCCAAAAGCTCCATTACATCACAAACCGTTGCCAGTGCCGCAAAAGGAAGTAACTCCTCAAGTATCCACGCCTCTTTATCAGGAGCCATACTGTTAAACAATGCCTGTACTACCTTCATAGCTACCACTGCTCCGCAAATCCCCTTAAACGGATACATACACTCCTTTTGATGCGGATCTATAACCGCATCTGCTTTTGGAAGGATTTCTTCGCGCATATCATCTTTTTCCACAAAAGGTACTTCATGATGGTCTGTTACAATAACGTCAATTCCCATGGATTTTGCAAGTTCAATCTGAGAAGCAGCCGCAATTCCGTTATCACAGGTAATAATCAGTTCTACACCTTCATTTGCTGCATCTTCTATCAAACTATCGTTAAGTCCGTAGCCATCTTTCATACGATGAGGAATAGCCACATCAACGCAGCCTCCAGCTTCAATTAAACCCTTACGCAAAATCTGGGTTGCACATATACCATCAACGTCATAATCACCGATTACACGTATTTTCTTATTTTGACTAATGCCCGCAATAAGTATTTCTATGGCCCTGTCCATGTCTTTTAACAGCATGGGAGAATATAAATCCTTTTTGCTTCCGTACAAGAATTTGCGTATATTTTCATCGCCTTCCACATCTCTGTTACGAATAATCCTTGCTATTACAGGACTGATTCCAAAATCCTGTGCAATTTTATTAAAATCTGCCTTTTTAGCAGTAACAAACCACTTATCCATTTCCTATCAAATCCTATTCATATCAATATCAACTAATTAAAGACATTATAACATAAACAGGGAGCATCTAAAAGACACTCCCTGAACAGTTCATTCCGTATAAAATTAATTTTCTTTCTTTTTCGGAACAAATTTGTTACGCATAATATACCATATAGCACCGGCAAGGCACACTGATGAATAAGTTCCGCATACGATACCTACCATAAGAGGTAATGCAAATTCTCTGATGGAGGTTACACCAAACACATAAAGTGCCGCAATCATAATAAAGGTTGTCAAAGAAGTAAATATACTTCTTGAAAGAGTCTGGGTAATACTGTCATTCACAAGTGCTTTTAATCCATCTTTACCAATTCCGCCTGCCATGTTCTCACGGATACGGTCGAATATAACAATGGTCGCGTTAATTGAATATCCCACAAGAGTAAGGAGACACGCAATAAATGTACTTCCCACTGAAACCCTTGCCGCTGCATAGAATGCAAGTACTACCAATACGTCATGGATAAGTGCCACGACACTACTGATACCGAATCTGATATCACTGAATCGTATTCTGATATAAACAAGCATAAGCACTACCGCAATTGCCACCGCAATAAGTGTATCACGCTTCATCTCATCACTGATTGTTGAACTGATATTTTCTACGGTAATACTGTCTTCACCCACTCCAAAATTATCCACAAGAACATTCTTCATGGTTTCGCGCTCATCAACTGTTAATGTACGCGTCTTAAATATTACTTCATTGGTTCCCTGCACCTTCTGTGACTGAACATTACCGTCACCTGTAATACCCTCAATCATGGGAACAACTTCTGAATCTAAGTCCGCAATACTGATATCACTCGGGAATTCAACATTTGTGGAAGCTCCGCCTATAAATTCCAAGCTGTAATTCAAAGCATTATTACCGCTCGCTTTGTGCACACCCATAAATACAAAGCCTGCCAAAATAACTACAACTGAAACTGCAATAAATATTGCCTTTTTACTTAAGAAATCAATTGCTTTTCTTTCTTTTCCTATTCCATACCATTTTTCACTCTTAAATCCGATTGCATAAAAGGCATTAAGTAAAAGTTTTGTAATTGCAAGTGCCGTAAACATAGATAACACAATACCAATGCAAAGTGTCTGTGCAAAACCTTTTACTGTACCGGTTCCAAGTGCAAGTAAAACAAATGCAGCAATCAAAGTAGTAATATTACCATCAATAATCGCTGATAACGCTTTATCAAATCCGATTTTAACAGCTGACTTAACTGTTTTTCCTGTTGCAAGTTCCTCTCTGATACGAGCAAAGATAATAACGTTAGCATCCACTGCCATACCAATTGACAGGATGATACCTGCAATACCCGGAAGTGTAAGGGTTATATCAAATCCATCCAACAATATTACAATAAGCACGGTATATAAACATAATGCAATTGACGCAACAAATCCGGGAAGGAAATACACAGCAACCATAAATACAATAACAATAATCAAACCTACAACTGCTGCTTTTAAGCTTGTATTTATTGCTTCAGTTCCAAGCTGTGCACCTACTACCTTGGAATGTAATTCTTCAAGTTCCAGTTTAAGTCCACCGATTCTGATGGTTGAAGCAATCTGCTTTGCTTCTTCAATACTGCTCATTCCGGTAATTTCCGCCATACCGCCGGTAATTACTGAATTTACCATGGGTACGCTTACAAAGTTTCCATCATAATAAATAGCAATCGTTTCACCTTTTGAATAAGCTTTGCTTGTAGCCTCGGCAAATTTCTCTGTTCCGGTTTTATTTAATTCCAAATGAACCGCAATTATCTGGCTTCCGCTGGCATCATTTGAATATGCTCCTTCTGCATTACCCACATCAGTTCCAACCAATGCGATTGAACCGTCTGCCTCAATTTCCTCAATGGTTTTATTAAGAACATATGTGCCGGCTTCTGCATCATATGAATAATTTAAAGAACCATCACTGCCTGTTTCATGAATAAAATATAAAGCTCCCGGTCTGCCTAAATCTTCAAGAATCTTATTGGCATCCGTCACACCCGGAATCTCAATATTAATTCGGTCATCACCTTCCCGGTACACAATAGCCTCAGTACTGTATTCTTCCACACGTTTCTGAAGTTTGTAAATTGTATCATCCATATCATTTTTATCAGGCTTTTCCTCACCTACAACCTGATATGTAATACTGACACCACCTGCCAGGTCAAGACCAAGATTAATACTTGAAGCAGAACCTGTCTTATTTGCTCCTACACCGTTTATTGCAACATATCCTAAAGCCACAATTGACAAAATCATGGCAATAAGTATCGCAACACCTTTACTTTTCTTCATTGTAATTCTCTCCTTTATTCTTCAGCCGTCGCTGCTTTTAACATAATAGCACATTCAACTCTTTTACGCTGCAGTTCACATCCCACGTCATAAGCATCATTAATATTGCCGTGGAAATTATAAGAATTAGCCGCACAACCGCCACTACAGTAGAACTTGGCAAAGCACTTCTTACACTTATCCTTTGCATATACATTACAGCATTTGAATTCATCCTGAGTATCCGTACGGGTAATTCCGTCAGTAACATTTCCCATAAGGAATTCTTCTTTTCCTACAAACTGATGGCAGGGATATAAATCTCCCCAAGGTGTTACCGCCAGATATTCTGTTCCCGATCCGCATCCCGAAAGTCTCTTTGCAACACAGGGACCACCTTCCAAGTCAATCATGAAGTGGAAGAAATTAAAAGCATTTCCTTCTTTTCTTCTCTTAATCATCTCAACTGCCAGTTTATCATACTCATCTTTGAGCACCTGCAAATCTTCTTCCCCAATTGCGTAATCATCTGTGGGCTCTGCCACAACCGGCTCTACCGAAATCTGCTTAAATCCCATATCTGCAAGATGCAGTACATCCTTTGAAAAATCCAGATTATTACGGGTAAATGTACCACGCACATAATAATTCATCTGGTCCCTGCTCTCTGCCACCTTTTTAAACTTCGGCACAATCAGGTCATAGCTTCCCTGTCCACCTCTGAAAGGGCGCATCAGGTCATTAATTTCCTTACGGCCATCTATACTTAAAACAATATTACTCATCTCTTTATTGGCAAATTCCAATATATCATCATTAAGAAGCACACCATTAGTAGTAAGCGTAAAACGGAATTTCTTATTGTTAGGTTCTTCAAGGCTTCTTCCATACTCTACCAGATCCTTTACCACCTGCCAGTTCATAAGCGGCTCTCCGCCGAAAAAATCAACCTCAAGATTAATCCTGTTACCGGAGTTGGCAACAAGAAAATCAAGTGCAGCTTTACCCACTTCAAAACTCATAAGAGCTCTTCTTCCGTGGTATTCGCCTTCTTCCGCAAAACAATATTTACACGCCAGATTACAATCATGTGCAATATGCAGACACAGTGCTTTTACAACAGTCTGTCTCTTCTTAAAATCAATCACATAATTCTCATAAATATCCTCAGCAAAAAGTTGTCCCTCTTTTGCCAGATATAGCACTTCTTCAACAGCCTCCTCAATTTCCCCGGCACTACTGTCTATTTTAACCAGATTAAGTACGGCTGCCTTGATTGTATCCTTATCTCTTATTCCTTCCGTATACAAAGGTTCAATGATCGGAATCATCTCATATACAATATCGTCTACTACATGGACCGAACCACTGTTAATATCCATGACGATGTTGTAACCATTGTTTTTATACTGATGTATCACAACAAATCTCCTCTTAAATTCTTTTTAACACAAATTTTATACTTAAACGAATAATAAGCAGCGATTCATATCGCTGCTTACAAAAATTACTCTTTTACTATTTAATCTTCTCGCAACTCTGATTACCAACGGTACAAGATGTTTTACAAGCTGACTGACAAGATGTCTGGCACTCACCACATCCGCCTTTTTTCATAGTTTCCTTTAAGTCTCTTGTATTTAATGTCTTGATATGTTTCATCATAAAGCCTCCTTATGTTCTGCGTCCACATTCAGACTACTTAACTTTTTGAATTATAACATAAATATTTGCAAAAGGAAAGTACTTTTTTTAATGCACTTCTTTATTACGCCTAAGGTTACAATACATGCCTCCCATCATTCCCCCTCCGGCACACAGCATAAACACAGAGAAGAAATTATTTGCAACATCTTTCAAACTATGATTTACCAAAAGCGACACCAGCGCAAGAACCACAAAATACAGGATTCCCATAATTAATCCCCACAGAAACTTTCTGGATTCCGCTTTGCCACCCACAAGCGTTCCCGCCACAAACGAAGCCACCACATAAATTGCAATTATACTTATAGATACAATACTTTCCGAAAGCATAAACCTGTAGAGCAATAATGCCAATAATATCAGCAGGCCCCCCGTCAAAACATATGCGGCAAGTAACGCTTTTAAAATATGTACAATCTTATCATTTTCGCGCGCATCATCTTTTCTTCCCATTCTTTCCATAAATCCCCCTTTACCTTAATAAATTATTAGTAAAAAAATGTTAAATCTCCTATAAACATAACTGATTACCTTGACAATCACACATATGCTATAGTAATATTTCGTATAATAAACTATGCCCCAAGGGCGCAAACTATACCATTTTTATAAGGAGTGATTTTATTTTGGATACCTCTGGTGTCATACAACTTATTGTGATTTTTATTCTCGTAGCACTTTCTGCATTTTTCTCTTCTGCTGAAACTGCTCTTACCACTGTAAATAAGGTTCGCATACGTTCACTTATCGAAGAAGGTAACAAAAAGGCCATGACCATAGATAAGGTTTTGGACAACTACGGCAAAATGCTAAGTACCATCTTAATAGGTAACAATATAGTAAATATTTCCGCATCTTCTCTTGCAACTTCATTAACAATAAACCAATGGGGAAATGCATACATAGGAATTGCGACCGGTATTCTTACACTTGTGGTTCTGATGTTTGGGGAAATCGTTCCCAAAACCTGGGCAATGTATAATTCTGAGAAAATCTCCCTTGCATACAGCCGTATCATTTACGGATTAATGACCATATTAACACCTGTAATTTTTCTTGTAGATTTAATTTCAAGTGGAATATTACGATTATTACATATAGATAGCAGTAAAAAAACTACTATTACCGAAAACGAACTGAAAACCTACGTTGACGTAAGCCACGAAGAAGGCGTTATCGAAAGCGAAGAACGCGAAATGATTTACAATGTGTTCGATTTTTCCGATGCACTTGCTAAAGACATTATGATCCCACGAATCAATATGGTAACAGCCAGTGTTGAAGATTCATATGAAGATTTGCTTAAAATTTTCCGCGCATCCATGTATACCCGAATTCCTGTTTACGAAGACGATAAAGATAATATTATCGGACTTGTAAATGTCAAGGATTTCATCCTGGTAACAGACCATGACAATTTTCGTATTAGCGATATCATGCGTGAGGCACATTATACTTATGAATATAAGAAAACCGCTGACCTGATGATTGAAATGCGTGAAAAGACCACCAATGTTGCATTTGTTCTAAACGAGTACGGTGCAACCGTAGGTATGATTACCTTAGAAGATCTGCTTGAAGAAATTGTCGGTGAAATCCGTGATGAATATGACGAAGACGAAAAAGAATTTATTCAGGAAGTTGGCGAGCGTCAATATCTTTTAGAAGGAAGCATGAAACTTGATGATATCAATAATGCTCTGGATACCGAATTAGATTCTGAAGATTATGATTCCATTGGAGGAATAATAATTGAACGTTTGGATCGTCTGCCTATTGATGGAGAGGCCGTTGCTCTTTCAGACGGAACAATTCTTAAAGTTGAAGGTATTGACCAGAACCGTATAACCAAAGTACTTATGACTCTTCCCGAAGAAATCACTGAAGAATCCGAAGATTCTACAGAGGCTAAATCAAACAATTCTGAAAATACTACAGACTAATATACACCCCACCCTTATGTGTTACTTTTATGTAACCGGGGTGGGGCTTTCTTTATATAATATCCGGTTTTGGAAAACGTATGGTAATCTTTGTTCCCTTACCCAAATCACTTTCCAGCTCCATATCAGCCTCGTGCTGTGCCACAATATGCTTCACTATAGCAAGTCCAAGACCGGTTCCACCTGTAGATTTTGAACGGCTCTTATCCACACGATAGAAACGTTCAAAAATCCGCTCCTGATGTTCTTTAGAAATTCCTATCCCGGAGTCCTTCACGCATAAAACAACCTCATCATTGTGTAATGACACATTTACATTCACATAACCGCCCTCATTATTATAGCGTATAGCATTATCACAAAGATTATATAGAACCTCTTCAATCATCTGTTTATCTGCTTTTACAAAATATGAATTCTCGACGGATGATTTATCTTCATTATTCTTATCCATACTAAGTATAATTCCATGCTTTCCCGCATTTAATTGAAGCATTTCCACGCAGGTTTCTGCCAATTCATAAAGATTTACATCCTCATATACCATTTCCATTGTATTAGAGTCCAGTTCTGACAGTTTTATAATATCATTAATCAATGTCAACAGACGGTTTGCATTCTTATGAATCTCTGACCCAAATCTTACCATATCCTCTTCTGTAGCCATTCTGTTCTCAATCAATTCGGAATATCCTGAGATAGATGTAAGAGGCGTTTTTAATTCATGAGACACATTTGCAGTAAACTCCTGTCGTATTTTAGCGTTACGAACAATATCTTCATGTTGATTTTTAATGGTCTGAATCAACGGAACCAATTCCTCATATGCCTTAATCTCTTCATTACTGTCCATCTTCTCCGCCAGCTGTTCAATTGGTTTAAGAAAACTTTGGGTCAACAAATGTGAAACCACCATGCAAATCAATAACAGTACTGCTGTTACAAAGAAAATTGTAGGTATCGCGCTTCCCATCACACTAAACAGACTGTCTGCCTCTCTTGCAACTCTAATCACTCTTCCGTCAGACATACAATATGCATAATAAAATGTGTTTCTGTCCAATGTATCAGAACGTCTGACAATACTTCCTTCTCCATTTTCAAATGCTGACTGTATCTCAGGGCGAGCCATGTGATTATCCATGCTTTTCACGTCTGCATCAGTATCATATTGTACAGTTCCATCCGCATCCACCACCGTGATGCGTAGCTCTGCCACGGAACCGTCATAGACTTCAAGCTGCTTAATCTGTTCTTTCTCTGACAAATTCAATCCAAGTTCCGAATAAATTTGTTCACTACTGACAATAATTCTGCAATACGATTTTAAATCAGAAAAAATCTGTTTTTGAAACAGGTCATAAAAAACCGCACTGACCAGAATCAGTGTAGTAATTATGGCTAGTGCGGCAATACTCATTAATCTTAAATTAATTTTCTTTTTCATATTTTTCTCTCCACAGCTACCGCTGCTCAAGTTCTAATCATTTTATATTTATATTTCCTTACTCATAATATAACCAACATTACGTACGGTTTTTATCATGCTTCCTGCATCTTTTAACTTTTGTCTCAAAGTTTTTATATGCATATCCAAGGTTCTGGATTCACCTTCAAAATCCGTTCCCCAGACCTTTTCAAGAATTTGATCCCTGGTGGTAACTATTCCCGCATTGGTCATTAAAAGTTTTAATAACTGATATTCTTTATATGTCAGTTCACATGGTTCTTCATTCACATAGACTGCATGTTTTTCATGATCCAGATAAACGCTTCCTAATGATAAAAACTTCTCATTTTCCAAATTCCCAACGCTTCTTCTTAAAAGTGCCTTTACTCTGGATATAAGCTCCATTACACCAAAAGGCTTTGTCATATAATCATCCGCACCGATATCCAGGCCCTTAACCTTATCAAGTTCTGTGGTTTTGGCGGTCACCATAAGAATCGGTATCTGCTTACATCCTGAACGTACCCGTAACTTCTTCACTATTTCAAGACCATCTTCATCAGGAAGCATAACATCCAGCAATATAAGTGCCGGAAGTTTTTCATCCAGCCTTTGATAGAATTCCCCGGCACACCAAAATCCTTCAACCTCATATCCGGCATTTTTAAGTGCAAAAGTTTCTATTTCAAGAATGTTTTTATCGTCTTCAACAATATAAATTAATGCCATTTAACCAATCCCCTTATTCAGGAAGCATATATTTCTCTCTATACGCAAGTACTTTACCTTTGAAATCAATATTATTCTCATTACGGATAGTTTCAAGATATTCATGGGGATCATATACTTCTTCATTTCCCTGCAAAATATTAATTGCAATATTAGAACAATGATCCGAAACTCTCTCGTAATTGTTGGTAATATCAGAAAGAATAAATCCCAATTCAATTGTACATTTACCTTTACGAAGTCTCTTTACATGACGACGCTTAACTTCTACATTAAGCTCGTCCACCACTTCTTCCATAGGTTCAACCAGACTTGCAAGAACCTTGTCCTCTTTTTCAAACACTTCTACGGTAGTGTTTAAAATGTCACGAATAGCATTTGTATATACAGCAAGTTCTTCTGTTGCCTTATTAGAAAAGCACACATCCTTATCATGCATCTCTCTGGCTGCTGCAACAAGATTTACCGCATGGTCGGATATTCTTTCTATATCGCCTATACAATGCAGAAGAACATTTAAGCTGTGGCTATCTTTTTCTGAAAGGTCACGGGAGCTTACTTTTACCATATAGCTTCCAAGCTGGTCCTCAAACTGATCAACTTCTTCTTCCAAACGTATAACTTCTTCTGCTTTCTTTTCATCATAATTCTGGATTAAATCCATAGCATCAAGCATCGCCTTCTTAGCAAGCTTCGCCATAGTAACACTTACCTTTCTGCAATGTTCCATTGCAAGACCGGGCGTTTCAATAAAACGTGTATCCAAAAGCTGAAGTTCTCTGGCTGTTTCGGAAATCTGTGCATCCTCCGGTGAATCTTTTACAGTCAGACACGCTAATTTCTCTAAACCTTTCGAGAACGGCAGTAATACTAACGTTGCAGCCACGTTAAATAAACTGTGAATTACTGCAATTCCCGCCCCATTTGCCGCATCATTTAAGAATGCAAAATCCATAAAGGCATTAATACTATAAAATACCACCATAAAAAGTGTAGTACCGATAATGTTAAAATATAAATGTACAAGTGCCGCTCTCTTAGCATTTTTAGAAGCACCGATACCGGAAAGCATCGCAGTCACACATGTACCGATATTCTGTCCCATAATAATCGGAATAGCTGCACCATAGCTTACAGAACCTGTTACACAAAGTGCCTGCAGAATACCTACCGATGCAGATGAACTCTGAATAATCGCTGTAAGAATCGCACCTGCCAACAGTCCAAGAATAGGATTGCTGAACATTGTAAGAATACTTGTAAATTCAGGTACATTCGCTAAAGGTTTTACCGCACCGCTCATAATATCCATACCTGTCATAAGTACTGCAAAACCAATCATAATAAGACCTATATCACGCTTTTTCTCTTTCTTTGAAAACATGATAAATGCTATACCTATAATTGCAAGAATCGGTGAAAAAGATGATGGTTTCAATAATTGAATGAAAAAGTTATCACTTTCAATTCCCGACAAACTAAGAATCCATGATGTCACCGTAGTACCGATATTGGCACCCATGATAATACCCACTGCCTGGGATAATTTCATAATCCCTGAGTTAACAAAACCGACTACCATTACTGTCGTTGCTGATGAAGACTGAATAACCGCGGTAACACCACAGCCTACTAAAACCGCTTTAATAGGATTGCTTGTAAGCTTCTCCAAAATCTTCTCAAGACGTCCGCCTGAAACCTTGGATAAACCGTCTCCCATGGTATTCATACCAAATAAGAAAAGTGCTAATCCACCTATCATTGTCAAAATTCCAAAAATGTCCATAATCTGCTCCTTGGTAAGAATTTTTTACATATACAATTATTATATTACATAATGTATGTAAAATCCATAATCGTTTAAATGTAAAATGTATGTAAATTTTTTACTTTTTTATTATCTAAATAGCTAGGATACCCTAATTTTTCTATTGTAAAAAATTATGCGTTATGCTAATCTTTTTATCACAAGTATTTCAGCGTGGAAATACTATCTAATTCATGTAACGGTCGTTCGACCATTTTCCCATTTTACTTATATTTGAATGTGTGGTGATGCCAATGATTGAATAATTATTTATATGTGTATTTTTACATAATACTTCTATCTTTCTAAAACTAAATAACATATACAAGAAAGGAATCATGTCTTATGGCAAAATCTATTGTTCACATCTATGACAAAATCTGTAAGCGCATTCTTACGCTTTCTTCAAAATCAGTTATCAACTTAATTAATGGCCTGTATGGAACTGATTACCCTACTGACAGTTCCATTACATACAACTGGACAGAATTTGAAGATACAAAACTTAAAAGGACTTTGGCTGATACGATTATTACTATCAACAATAAATATTCCTACCATCTGGAAATCCAAATGACTATAGATGAAGAAATTATATTCCGAGTAATAGAATACGGATTCGGACACGCTTATAAGAACCGTGTCTGTGAAAAAGGCCGTGAACTTCTCCCCTTTCCGGAGCCAAAAATCATTTACCTAAGCGAAAATGATATAGAAAAAGTCCCCGAAGTCTACTCTGTTGAATTGGATTTTGGAAAACAGGGCCGCTTTACATACAACGCACCGGTTACAATATTACATAGTATGACTTCTGCAGAACTAACCAATAGGAAAATGATTATTCTTATACCGTTCTTCCTTCTTAAACTCAGAAGCACATTAACGCAAAGCCGTTCAGAAGAAAACAAAAAAGCCTTGAAGCATTTAATTGAGCATGATATAGTAAATAGTATCCAAAAGAATCTGGATATAGGTAATATTTCCGCAGAAGACGCTAATATACTACACATTATGATTCAAAAACTGTATAGACATATCTATGCACATTTTGAAGAATTGGAGGATATCACTATGATGATTGATGAATCTTTAGACCTTCCAATCGATAATTTATATGCAAAGATCGAGAAATTAGAGAATACCATTGATGAGAAAGATTCTATCATCGGCGAGAAAGATTCTATCATCGGCGAGAAAGATACTCTTATTGATGCCATGGCATCCGAAATTGAAACCCTCAAAAAACAACTGGAAGAATTATCTTTCAAATAGCACAAAACATAAAACCCTCTGCATAACGCTATGCAGAGGGTTTCAGACTGTAGACAAAGTCCCGAGTTTTTGCTCGGGATTTTTCTATGAAAAGA
>CAZGSF010000012.1:0-30771 GCA_964528145.1 uncultured Lachnospiraceae bacterium
AGACTTACGTCTTGATGAAATGGGCTTTATTTTTCAGCAGATGTATATGCTTAAAAATCTGACCGTTCTGGACAATATTATTCTTCCTGCGGTACAATCTAATAAGAATACCGAAACACGTAAGGAAACGGTTGGGCGTGGACAGGACTTAATGCGTAAGCTTGGTATTATTGACATTGCCGATAACGACATCAATGAGGTTTCGGGAGGTCAGCTTCAGAGAGCCTGCATCTGTAGAAGTATGATTAACAGACCTAAGGTTTTATTTGCGGATGAACCTACGGGAGCGCTGAACAGAACTGCGTCAAACGAGGTAATGGAGGAACTGGTAAAGTTAAATAAAGAAGGAACAACGATTATGATGGTAACCCATGATGCAAAGATAGCTGCAAAGTGTTCCAGAGTGTTATATATTGTAGATGGTAACATTAAGGGCGAGTATATAAGTCCTAAAGACTTAGAAATAAAAGAGAAGGATAGAGAGAGACTATTAAATAACTGGCTGTTGGAACTGGGATGGTAAGAATATTTTTCTTCCTTGACACACTGAATTTTTTAAAAGAGAATATGTTAGAGCACAGTTAAGAAATAAGCAGATTTTAAAAGGCTTACAAGGCAATTGTATTAGCTGCTTTATTTTATATATTAGTTGATGAAAGGTTGAAAATGGAATATAATGTATATATTATAACGATTCAAAAAAATAAAAAAGGAGAATACAATGCTAGATAAAAGCTATTATGCAAAAACAGATGAGATTATAGCAGTATATGGGGCAAAACCGGAGTCTTTGATTCCTATTATACAGGATATTCAGAGTGAATACCGTTATTTGCCGGCAGAACTTTTGGTTTATGTTGCAAATCAGATTGGGATTACAGAAGGCAAGGCATATAGTGTTGCTACTTTTTATGAGAATTTTTCCTTTGAACCGAAGGGGAAATATGTAATTAAAGTGTGTGACGGAACAGCCTGTCACGTTAGGAAATCTATCCCCATATTAGAGCGTTTATATACGGAACTTGGCTTGTCAAAAGAAAAAGTAACCACGGATGATATGCTTTTTACATTAGAAACAGTATCCTGTCTTGGAGCTTGCGGATTGGCACCGGTACTTACAGTAAATGATAAAGTATTTCCGTCAATGAGTCCGGATGCTGCTTCGGAACTAATTCGCGATTTGCGAGACGGTAAAGTTGAATTATAATCGTTGGAACGGAGGAACATATGCAAAAGATAAATAATAAAGAAATGTTAAACCAGCTCCGCGATGCTAATAAGGAGCGAATTGAAAATAGTAAATGCAGAGTTTTGATTTGTGCAGGTACGGGATGTCTTGCCGGCGGTTCAGGAGACATTTATGAGAAAATGTGTGAATTGATTGGTAACAATCCGGATGTGGAAGTACATTTCGGACCGGAAATTGCACATGGCGATGGTCCCATGGAAGTTAAGAAAAGCGGATGTCATGGTTTCTGTGAAATGGGACCTTTGATGAGAATAGAACCCATGGGTGTTTTATATACAAAGGTGAAATTGGAAGACTGCGAAGAGATTTTTGAAAGAACCATTCAGAAAGGTGAGATGATTGAACGTCTTATCTATACACAGAATGGTGTGGAATATCCTAAACAGGAAGAAATTCCCTTCTACAAGAAGCAGACACGTCTTGTATTAGAGAATTGTGGTCATATCGAAGCAGAAAATATCGGAGAATCTTTTGCCAATGACGGATATCAGGCTTTGGCAAAAGCATTGTTTGAGATGACTCCGGCAGAAGTAATAGATGTAGTATTAGAATCCAATCTCCGCGGCCGTGGTGGCGGTGGTTTTCAGACCGGCTATAAATGGAAGCAGGTAGCCAGACAGCAGGAGACAATCCGTTACGTGGTTTGTAATGGTGATGAAGGTGATCCGGGAGCATTCATGGACAGAAGTATCATGGAAGGTGACCCTCATAAGATGATTGAAGGTATGATGATTGCCGCTTATGCAGTAGGTGCGCAGGAAGGCTATATTTATGTGCGTGCAGAGTATCCCTTGGCAATCAGCCGTTTGAGAAAAGCTATTCAGGATGCAGAAGAAGCCGGATTGTTAGGCGAGAATATTATGGGAACAGATTTTAGTTTCCGGTTACATATTAACAGAGGCGCGGGTGCATTCGTTTGTGGTGAAGGAAGTGCCTTAACCGCATCCATTGAAGGTAACAGAGGTATGCCACGTGTAAAACCTCCCCGTACCGTTGAAAAAGGTTTGTTTGAAAAACCTACAGTGTTGAATAATGTTGAAACTTATGCCAATGTCCCTGCAATTATTTTAAAAGGAGCAGAATGGTATAAGGGAATCGGACCTGAAAACAGTCCGGGTACAAAGGCGTTTGCCCTTACCGGAAGTGTGAAAAATACCGGTCTGATTGAAGTACCCATGGGTACAACATTACATGAAGTTATTTATGAAATCGGTGGCGGTATTAAAGGCGACGGCGAATTTAAGGCAGTCCAGATTGGTGGTCCATCCGGCGGATGTCTGATTACACCACATCTTGATGTGAGTCTTGACTTTGACTCTTTAAAGAAGATGGGAGCCATGATTGGTTCCGGCGGTCTTGTAGTTATGGATAATAATACCTGTATGGTTGAGGTGGCACGATTCTTTATGAACTTTACCCAGAATGAAAGCTGTGGTAAATGTGTTCCCTGCCGTGAAGGTACTAAACGCATGTTGGAAATTCTTGAACGTATTGTTGCCGGAAATGGAACCGTGGAAGATTTAGACCTTTTAGAAGAACTTGCAACAATGATTACCGATACTGCTTTGTGTGGTTTGGGTAAGAGTGCTGCACTTCCTGTCATGAGTACATTGAAATTGTTCAGAGACGAATATTTAGAGCATGTGGTTGATAAGAAATGTAAGACCGGTACCTGCAGCGCACTCCGCCGTTTTGTAATCGACCCTGAAAAATGTAAAGGCTGTTCGAAGTGTGCAAGAAACTGTCCAGTAGGTGCTATTTCGGGCCAGATTAAAGAGCCATTTACAATTGACAGCTCCGTATGTATTAAATGTGGAGCTTGTGAAAGCGCATGTCCGTTTGGCGCAATACATGCAGAAAGTTAAGAGGGTTTAGGATGAAATATATTACAGTTAATAATAGAAAAGTACCATTTGAGGATGAAAAAAATCTATTGACCGTTATTCGTAAGGCGGGAATTGATTTGCCTACATTTTGTTATCATTCAGAACTTTCTACATATGGTGCGTGTCGTATGTGCGTGGTAGAGGATGAAAGAGGAAGAGTTATGGCTTCCTGTTCTGAAGAACCAAGGGACGGAATGGTAATTTATACCAATACTCCTAAGTTACAGCATCATAGAAAGATGATTCTGGAATTGTTGCTGGCATCCCATTGCAGAGATTGTACAACCTGTCGAAAGAACGGAAGCTGCGAGCTTCAGACCTTGGCACAGCAGCTTGGTGTGAATTACATTCGTTTCCAGAACACAAAGGAAATGAGGCCCTTAGATGATTCATCAAACTGTATTGTAATTGACCCCAATAAATGTATTCTTTGCGGTGATTGTGTACGTACCTGTGAAGAAATTCAGGGACTTGGTATATTGAATTTCGCCAATCGTGGTTCAGAGATGTGTGTTATGCCTGCATTTAATAAACCGATGGCGGAGACCGATTGTGTAGGATGTGGTCAGTGTCGTGCAGTGTGCCCCACCGGAGCGATTACGATTAAGTCAAATGTACATGAAGTATGGAATGCATTGGCAGATAAAAATAAAAGGGTTGTAGTTCAGATTGCACCGGCAGTCCGTGTTGCAATCGGTGATGAATTCGGTATTCCTAAGGGAAAAAATTCCTTAGGAAAATTAGTGGCAGCATTAAGAAGAATGGGATTTGAGGAAATTTATGACACCAATTTTGCTGCGGATCTTACTGTGATTGAAGAGTCGAAAGAGTTCCTCGAAAGACTGGAAACAGGTGAGAATTTACCGTTGTTTACATCTTGCTGTCCCGGCTGGGTGAAATTCTGTGAGAACAAATATCCGGAGTTTAGAAAGAATATTTCTACCTGTCGCTCACCTCAGCAGATGTTCGGTGCACTTTTGAAAGAAGATGGACGTATGCGTACAGAGGATCCAAGAGAAACTATTGTGGTTTCCATTATGCCATGTACTGCAAAGAAAAATGAAATCGTGCGTCCGGAACATTTTACAGATGGAGTTCAGGATGTAGACTATGTACTCACAACGGTAGAGGTAACACGTATGATTCGCGAAGCCGGTATTGATTTGGCACAGGTTCCGTCAGAATCATTGGATATGCCTTTTGGTCTTGCATCAGGATCCGGTGCGATTTTTGGAGTAACGGGTGGTGTAACAGAAGCGGTTCTTCGTAGAATTGTTAACAGCAACCGTTCGGAAGACTTAGAAGAAATCAGTTTTATGGGTGTTCGCGGTGATGAGAGTATCAAAGAAACTTCAATTATGGTTGGAGAACGTGAGGTGAAGATTGCAATCGTCAACGGATTAGGTTCGGCTGATGAATTATTAAAGAAGATGAAAGCCGGCGAAGTATATTATGACTTTGTGGAAGTAATGGCTTGTAAACGTGGCTGTATTACAGGCGGCGGACAGCCGACACCACTTGGACCACGTACCAAGAAAGCCCGTATGGAAGGCATCTATAATATTGATAAGGCTTCTCAGATTAAGCTTTCCAGTGAGAATCCGTTTATCACAATGTTATATAATGGAATGTTAAAAGGTAAAGAACACAAATTACTTCATAACCATTCAGAACATTAAGTTAAAAAATAAAATGAGAGTCCTTGTAGGTCAGGCATAAAAATATGCTTGATATAGGGGCTCTCTTTTTTATGTGAATGGATCAAAAAAGAATACCACACACTTGTTGACATTTCAACAAGCGTGTGGTATTCTTTTGCTTGTTGAAATATCAACAAGTCAGGAGGTGTGTTATGAACGAGAGATTTGAAACTTTCACAGTACTTATTAACAGAATAAGCCGTAATATCCGTAAAATAAAAAATCAGGAGATGGCTGAGTATGGGCTCAGAAGTGCACATATTTCATGCCTGTATTATTTATACATGTCAAAAGGCTTAACTGCTACAGAACTTTGCGAAAAATGTGAGGAAGATAAGGCAACTGTTTCACGTGCGCTTGATTACCTTGAAGGCAATGAATATTTAATATGTGAATCCAAAAGTGCAAAGCGTTATAAAAGCCCGCTTATCTTAACTGATAAGGGGATTTGTATCGGAAAGAAAATATCAGATAAAATTGAGGGCGTTCTTGAGGAAATCAGCGTTGGTTTAACAGAAGAAGAGAGAATTGCTTTTTACCGCAGCCTTTCAATTATCAGTAAGAGTCTTGATGCAGTTGCAAATAAATATTAAGGAGAGGGTAAATTATGTTTTTTGCCAAATCACTTTTTTGCCGGATATTTCAGGCGGCATTCAGATTAGCACTGCCGGTGCTTCCGTACAGAGAACCGGAAATAGTCAACGCCTGCTCGGAACTTGGTAATGTGTTTAAAAAAGAAAATATAGAGTCGGTACTTGTTGTAACTGATAAAGGGATTGTTAGTAATAATTTGCTAAATCCTGTTGAAAAAGTTTTAAGGGATAATGGTGTTTTGCATGTTGTATATGATGATACTATGTCAAATCCAACAGTTGAAAATGTTGAAGCTGCTTTAAAACTGTATAAGAAAAATAACTGTAATGCTATCATTGCCGTGGGTGGCGGTTCTGCAATGGATTGTGCTAAGGCTGTTGGTTCCAGAGTCGTGTATCCCAAAAGGACGGTAAATCAACTTGGTGGAATGTTAAAGGTGGTGCGAAGATTACCAACATTGATTGCAATCCCTACAACTGCAGGTACAGGAAGTGAGACGACAGTAGCAGCTCTGATAACAGATTCCTGCTCCCAGCACAAATATGCGATTATGAGTTTTCCTCTTATTCCACACTATGCGGTCCTTGATGCGACACTTACTTATTCGCTACCTCCGCATCTTACTGCAACAACCGGAGTGGATGCGCTTACTCATGCGGTTGAGGCATATATAGGTCGTTCCACTACTGGGGAAACAAGAAGGCTGGCACTGGAAGCAACAAAACTTGTTTTTGACAATATCGAAGCTGCCTATAAAGACGGAACTAATCATGAGGCGAGAGAAAATATGCTTCACGCGGCATATAAGGCAGGTATATCCTTTTCAAAATCATATGTGGGCTATATTCATGCAATAGCACATTCGCTTGGCGGTCAGTATGGAACGCCGCATGGTCTTGCAAATGCCGTAATTATGCCGTATGTTTTGGAAGCCTATGGAGAAAGTGTGTATAAAAAACTACATAAACTGGGGATTGCTGCCGGGGTTTGTTCTACAGCTGACAGTCACAAGATTGGTGCAAAGAAATTCATAGCGGCAATAAAAGAACTAAATGATAAACTGGGTATTCCGGACAAACTTTCCGGAATAAAAAAGGAAGATGTTGGTGTAATGGCAAAGTATGCGGAGAAGGAAGCTAATCCATTATATCCCGTGCCCAAGCTGATGACTAAAAAAGAATTAGAATGTTTTTATTACAAAATCGCAGATTGGAGTTAAATTTATGACAAGTAACGAGATACAAAATATACTGGAAAAACAAAGGACGTATTATAAAAGCGGTGCGACAATTCCTGTTTCGTTCCGAATTGAACAATTAAAGAAACTGTATGCCGCTGTTAAAAAATATGAAACTAATATAAACGAAGCTCTTAAAACAGATCTTGGTAAAAGTCATTATGAGGGCTTTATGTGTGAGAGTGGATTGGTGCTTGCTGAAATTTCATATATGATACGGCACACAAAGAAATTTTCAAAGAAAAAAACTGTAAATACGCCTCTTGCACAGTTTGCTTCCCATAGTTTCATGCAGCCTGTTCCTTATGGAAATACTCTTATAATCAGTCCTTGGAATTATCCATTTTTATTGGCGATTGATCCTCTGGCAGATGCCATTGCCGCAGGAAATACCGCAATAGTAAAACCAAGTGCTTACTCTCCGGCAACAAGCAGGCTTATTGAAAAAATTATTTCGGAGTGCTTCAGACCTGAATATGTTGCGGTTGTAACAGGCGGTAGAGCAGAAAATTCAGCATTGCTTGAACAGAAATTTGATTTTGTGTTTTTTACGGGAAGTCAGGCGATAGGAAAAGAGGTGCTTAGGCATACTGCAGAACACCTTACACCCGCCGTCTTGGAACTTGGCGGAAAAAGTCCATGCATAGTGGATTCGAGTGCGAATATTAAATTAGCAGCTAAACGCATTGTGTTTGGAAAATACTTAAATTGCGGACAGACTTGTGTTGCCCCTGATTATATTTTATGTGATGCATCGGTCAGGGACGAATTTGTAAAAGCTGTTGTTTCGGAAATTAAAAAACAATACGGTGATGAACCTTTAGAAAACAAAGATTACGGAAAGATTATCAACCAAAAACATTTCGAACGTCTTTGTGGCCTGATAGACATGAAAAAAGTTGTTCTCGGTGGAAATGTGAATGCTGAAACATGTCAGATTGCACCTACTGTAATGGATAATGTAACTTATGATGATTTGGTTATGGGTGAGGAAATCTTCGGACCCATTATGCCGGTTTTGACCTATGAGGATTTTGATTCAATGATTGACGAATTGAAAGATAAGGATAAACCTCTCGCATTATACATCTTTTCAGGCAACAAAAAGAATATCAAAAGAATTACTTCTGAACTTGCTTATGGTGGGGGATGTATCAATGATGTTGTCATTCACCTTGCAACCAGCGAAATGGGATTTGGCGGCGTTGGTGAAAGTGGCATGGGTAATTATCATGGCAGATCCGGTTTTGATGCGTTTTCACATTATAAATCAATTGTTGATAAAAAAACCTGGATTGATTTGCCCATGCGCTATCAACCTTACAAGAGTAAGCTATATGAAAAGTTGTTACATATATTTTTGAAATAAAAAATTTATATTATATTAGGAGAAGATTATTATGAAAACAAGAATTATTGTAGATTCAACTGCTGATTTAGTACCTGAAATTAAAGAACGTGTACATATTGTACCTCTTACGGTTTGCTTTGGAGAGGAAGAATATATTGATGGAGTTACCATAGACCATAAAACGTTTTACGAAAAACTCATTGAGAGCGATGTGTTACCAACAACAAGCCAGGCAACTCCCAGAGTGTTTATGAAGGAATTTGATAAGGCAAAAGAAGCAGGTGAAAGTGCTGTTGTTATAACCTTGGCTTCTAAATTTTCAGGTACATACCAAAGTGCAATGATTGCGGCAGAGGATTATGAGAATATCTATGTGGTGGACAGCAGCAGTGCGGCTATGGGTAGCGGTATTTTGGTGGAGCTGGCAATCAAACTTATGGATGAAGGAAAAAATGCAGAAGAAATCGCACGGATACTTGAAGAAGAAAAGAAAAAAATAGTTATAGTGGCTTTGGTAGATACCCTTGAGTACTTAAAAAAAGGTGGCAGAGTATCATCTACTGTTGCATTTGCCGGTGCCGTACTTAACATTAAACCGGTTCTTTCAGTGAAAGATGGAGAAATTAGTATGCTCGGCAAGGCGCGAGGATCAAAAATGGGAAATAATCTGCTTGTTCAGGAAATTGATAAAGCTGGCGGAATTGATTTTACAAAGCCTGTTTTACTTGGATACAGCGGCATTTCAGACGCCTTACTCTTAAAATACATAGAAGACAGCCGTCATATCTGGGAAGGCAATCTTGATGAAGTTCGTTATACAACTGTCGGAAGTGTTATAGGAACCCATGTCGGTCCGGGCGCTGTAGTTGTGGCATTCTTTAAAAATTAACAGAATAAGGGCATTGTTATAGGGCGTAAGATTGACTATTATGAGCCAAAATGATAAAATATTTAATGGGATTTTGGTAAAAGGTGGTACATGTGTATGGACAATATTCAATCAAACCGTTGGATTGAAAGAGTATATAGTTTTTTTGAAAATTCCAGGTTATTACAGTGTATCAGAAATGGTCTGGTAACAATCGTGCCAATACTTTTAATTGGTTCATTTTCGGTTGTGCTTGTTTCAATGCCCATAGATGCATATCAGAATTTTATCAGTGATTTTGGAGGCGGAATTTTCCGTGTTCTTTTTGAGTATGTAAATAAGGCAACCATAGGTGTGTTGTCGGTATATTTAACTTTTGCAATTTCACTCAGTTTTTCAAAGCAATTTATGGTTGGCAGGAACTTTAGCTATGGTCCTGCGATAACTTCGCTGATATGCTTTTTCATTTTCAGCGGAATGTTTGATGATGGATTTAATAGTGAAGTTCTGGGAGCACAGGGTGTATTCACTGCGATAGTAAGTGCCCTTGGTGCGTCTGCGATTTATTGCAGAATAGAAAGAAGTGTCAGACGCAGATTCAGGGTATATGCCAGTGGCGCCGATGAAGATTTTAATCATGCTATGTCAATGACCGTTCCCATGATTGTAGCGGTGGGGGTATTTGCGCTTCTTAATTTTATAGTGGTGGAATTATTTGAAGTTACAGGTTTCCAGATGTTTTTTTCCGTTACAGCAAGTAAACTGTTTGCGAATATGGGGAATTCTCTGGGAAGTATGCTTATGTTTACTGTTTTGGTTAATTTAATGTGGTCCTTCGGAATCCATGGTAATAATGTGTTGGAACCTGTTTGCCAGAATTTGTTTGTGACTGCAATGGATGTTAATCAGGAACTGGTTGCAAACGGACAGGCAGCAACGGAAATTTATACAAAAACTTTTTATGATGTCTTTTCATTGATGGGTGGTTGTGGTAATACCATAAGTCTTGTTATCGCTATTTTACTGTTCAGTAAAAGAAGAGCGAATAAAAAGCTGGCAGGTTATGCGGCGGTGCCCATGTTGTTTAATGTTAATGAGATATTGGTATTCGGAATGCCCATTGTATTTAATCCAATAATGGTTATTCCTTATATCCTGACACCGGTTGTTTTGATATTGGTAAGTACGGCTGCCATTCAGTGTGGTTTGGTTCCCGTACCATATCAATCAGTTACTTGGATTACACCGGCAATTTTTAGCGGGTACATAGCTACAGGTTCAATATCGGGCTCTGTTTTACAGATTGTAAATATAATAATAGGTGTGTTAATATACCGTCCTTTTGTTAAGATGTACGATACCGAAATGGGTCGTGATGCAAAGAAGCGAATGGACAGACTTATTAATACCATGAACAGAAATGAATCAGAAGATAAGCCCATTGATTTATTAAGTCTAAAAGGTTCATCGGGAGAGGTTGCAAAGGCAATTGCGGAAGATATGCAATACAGACTTGAAAAAGAATTGCCAAGGCTTTATTATCAGCCACAGTTTGATAATAGGGGAAATTGCATTGGTGCCGAAGCATTGCTTCGCTGGGAGCATTCCAGTTATGGCATGTTATTCCCACCGCTTGTTGTTAAAGTGGCAACGGAAGCGGGACTTCTTGGCAAATTAGAAGAAGGCGTATTCAGGGCAGTTATTAATGATATGCCAACCCTTATGGAATCCTTGACTGATTATTCTAAGATTTCTGTCAATGTGACAGGAATTACCATTCAGACAGAGGAATTTGAGAATTTCCTTAAAAATCTTAAAAGTGAATATCCTCAATGGACAGATAAAATCTGTATTGAGATTACAGAACAGACCGCACTTAAGTTTAACGATGAGTTATCGGACAGACTGACAAGGATTTATCAAATGGGATATTCACTGGCTATTGATGATTTTTCTATGGGAAGCACATCCATAAAATATTTACAGACAAGTGTGTTTGGATTGCTTAAGCTGGATGGCTCGTTAAGTAAAGATGTACTTATCAATCCGCGAAGTAAAGAAATTATTTCTTCCATAACAGGACTGACAAAGAACTTTGGAATAAGCGTATTGGCAGAATACGTTGAGAACGAAGAACAAAGAAAAGCATTGGAAGATATTAATTGCTGCCTGTATCAGGGATATTTATATAGCCCGGCAGTACCTATAGAAGATTTTAATAAAAGTGTACAGAACGCGGTAAAGAAATAAGTATTATTGTTTAAGGAGCAGCTTTCATGAATAATCAGTTGACATTAAGTGATATACAAAAGATGGAAGCAGAAATTGAACATCGGAAAATTGTAGTACGCAAGGAACTTCTGGAGGCGGTAAAGGATGCAAGGGCTCAGGGGGACTTGAGCGAGAATTTTGAATACTATGCAGCCAAAAGAGAGAAAAACCGTAACGAAGGCAGAATCAGGTATCTGGAAAGAATGATAAAAACGGCGCAGATTATTGATGACACCTCCAAGGATGACGAGGTTGGAATGAATAATTCTGTTGAAGTACTGATAGAAGAAGATAATTCTGTGGAAAACTACAGGCTTGTTACCACTGTGAGAGGTAATTCGCTGGAAGGACTAATCAGTACGGAATCCCCGCTCGGCAAGGCACTCCTTGGTAAAAAAGCAGGCGAAAGAGCATATGTGGAGGTTAATTCAGAGTACGGATACTATGTAAAAGTATTAAAAATTGATAAGACAAATGATGACAGTAAAGATAAGCTGAGGAGTTTTTAATTCCTCAGCTTTTTTGTGATATTATTCGAAATCATCAGAATCGTGGGGAGTACTTCTTACAGGGATTCCGTTTACTTCCACCTGGTCATTTATCTCAATGACAATGCAGGGGCGTCCGTTTATTATACGGGTTTCCACTAAGTCAAGACGTTCAGGGGAAACTTTTATGGATACGTTAGGAGTCTTTACTTCAAAAGCTCTTGTGTTGAAAACGTTATTAACCATAAGTGAAGTTTTTTCTCCGGCGGTGGAGTCGTAATACTGGTCAAAGAATTCAAGTTTTTCTTCTTCAACGCCACTGCTTACCAGGAGGGATTTTACTTCTTGTTTATTTAAAGAAAGGGGTTCGGGCACATCCTTGTGCTCCTCAACCATCTCATTTAATTTCTCGTGGATATTTTTTACGACTTCATATTCGCATTCGTCACCCAGTGTTTCCTCGATTAATACCTGGAAGGTTTCTTTCTGGCTTCCTGCAGTAAGGGGAAGGGTACATCCCAGCACATAGTCTACAAAACTGTCATGCAAATCATTAGCATCCTTTGAATATAAGAGTGTACTGTGAATATCGCAGCTGCGGTCGTTAAACGCAGGGAATAAAAAGCCTACTTCCGGCATATCAACAATCCAGTCACGAATACGGTTCTGGAAGGTGTTGGTAACACTGTTGTAGGAGAGGCCGGGCTTAGAAAGATTCACGGGACATATACAGCAGAGTATATACTCGTATACTTCATCGGAAGCATCCTCCATGGTAATTCCGTCTGTGGTTTTCCCGGGAATGTCATAAACGTCATGAATTAAGAGAATAAGGTAATTGCCGGGATAATCGTAGGATTCAATTACTTTATCATAAAAAGCATCAAGCAAAGCATCATCTTTTAATTTACTGTCCCTGAGGCGTAACAGAAACTCTTGCGTACCGCCGTAAGCTTCACTTTCAAGGGGAAATTCCATGTTAAGGAGGTTCTTGCCAAGAGTACCTGAAAGTGTTTTTCTTAGTATTTCAAAATACTTAAACATATCCTCGTCAGGAAGTGCAAGGAAAGCCTCCTTAAGTTCACTCTTTTTGTTCTTTTCACCATCAACATAGCATCCGCAGATACGCGTGATTGAGCACTTTCTTTGGGTGAATAGCTTCTTGATTTCATTTATTTCTGTTTTAAACATAAATTTTTATAACCTCTCATTTCTGTCGTACAGATACATTTTTTGTCGAAAACTGATATTAATTATATCTAAAAACTTTGAAAAGCACAAGGTGAAGCGTGGGCTTGGTCTTGACTTTTTTATGGCAAGTAGGCACAATAAACATATAAAAAAATGAAAAGGAGCGCAAAATGAGATATCCTAAGTTTTTGGAAAAAGATGGAACAATCGGATTTGTGGCACCTGCTTTTGGGTGTAATATAGAACCCTACAAGAGTGCATTTGATAACGCACAGGTTAAATTTAAGGAATTAGGACATAAACTTATAGAGGGACAAAACTGCCGGGTTGGGAAAGGTATAGGTATCAGTAATACGCCGCTAGAGTGCGGCAGAGAAATAAATGAATTCTTCGGACGTGAGGATGTAGATTGCATTCTTTCCTGTGGTGGCGGTGAATTAATGTGCGAGGTTGTTCCTTTTATTGATTTTGAGTTGATAAAAGAGAAGCCTGCCAAATGGTATATGGGATATTCTGATAATACTAATCTGACTTTTCTTCTGGCGACGCTTTGTGACACGGCGGCAGTGTACGGGCCATGTGCACCGGCATTTGGAATGGAACCGTGGCACCCTGCCCTCCTGGATGCTTATAAGGTTCTCACCGGTGAAAAATTAAGACTTGGCAGTTATGATAAATGGGAGAAGGAATCCTTGAAAAACGAGGAGAATCCTTTGACCCCATACAATGTAACCGAACCATTAAATATTAAATGTTTTATGGGTGATAAGATGCCGGGTGAAAATGAAGAGATTGAGTTTCACGGAAGACTTTTGGGCGGCTGCATGGATTGTCTGGCTAATCTTGTGGGAACAAGGTTTGATAAGGTATCTGAATTTGCTAAGAAGTATGAGAATGACGGAATTGTGTGGTTTTTAGAGTCCTGTGAGTTGAATGTATTCAGTATACGCCGTGCACTATGGCAGTTTGAACAGGCAGGATGGTTTGAAAATGCAAAAGGATTTCTTATCGGAAGACCAATGTGTTACGGTCAGGATATGATGGGACTTGATACATATAGTGCGGTCACAGGTATACTTGGAAAATATAATGTTCCCATAATAATGGATGTTGACTTAGGACACCTTCCGCCCATGATGCCGGTTATAACAGGTAGTCTGGCGGATATAAAAGCAGGGACTGATACCATACAAATTGATATGAAATTAGAATAGAATTAAGGGTATTGTCGAATTATACCCATAGCCCGCGATAACTACATATTGAACCATAATTCCCCCTTATTTTATAATTATTGCGAAACGCTGCCCGCAAAATTTTACCGACTATATTTATTTTTTGGTACATAAACGGGATAAGTGTAATAATGGAGGGATTTTACATGGAACAATTAAGTTTTAGTGCAACGAAGGATAATGAAAAAGTATACCGCATGCTAAATGAGTTAATGAACGCTGATAAGGAATTTCAGATTATGATTACGGTTCCTTCCGGACAAAACGAAAAAGTGCAGGCGGTACCTATGCCTAAAACAACACCGGTATGTGAAGTACGTGATTTGGAAAAAGATGTTACCGATATGATTCATGAAATAGGGGTTCCTGCTCATATTAAAGGATATCAGTATTTGCGTGAGGCAATAATGCTTTCAGTTAATAATAACGAGATGCTTAACAGCATTACAAAATTACTGTATCCCACAATTGCAAAAAGATATGAAACTACACCAAGCAGGGTGGAACGTGCAATCAGACACGCCATTGAAGTGGCTTGGAGCAGAGGCAGAATGGAGACTCTGGATGCGTTATTTGGTTATACAATTAACACCGGAAAAGGAAAACCTACCAATTCTGAATTTATAGCATTGATATCTGATAAGATACGTTTGCTGTATAGAGAATAATTATAGTAGGAATTTTACGAAAACTCTTTCAAACGAATAACAATTGTTGTATAATATAACTTAGAAATTCTGTAAGCTATAATTGTTTGGAGGATGACGGATGAGAAAAATATTATTTGTTGCATCAGAAGGTGTACCTTTTATAAAAACGGGCGGTCTTGCTGACGTTGTAGGTTCTTTACCCAAATGCATAGATAAGGAATACTATGATGTACGTGTGATTCTTCCCAAATACACCTGTATGAAGCAGGAGATGAAGGACAGACTTAACTACATTACTAATTTTTATATGGATATTAATAACAATAATGAATATGTAGGTATATTCGAATCTGTTGTAGATGGCATACATTATTATTTTATTGATAATGAACGCTATTTTGGTGGACCTAAGCCTTATGGAGATAATGCTCTTTATGAGATTGAAAAGTTTGCGTTTTTCTCCAAAGCGGCACTTTCGATTCTGCCGGTTATTGACTTCAGACCGGACCTTATTCACTGCCATGACTGGCAGACCGGTTTGATTCCGGTATACCTTAAGGAACGCTTCCAGGGTGGCGAGTTTTATAGAGGAATTAAGTCAGTTATGACTATTCATAATCTTAAGTTCCAGGGCAAATGGGATGTTAAAAAGGTTCAGGAGATTACAGGTCTACCGGATTATTATTTCACACCTGATAAGCTGGAAGCTTACAAGGACGCTAATTTATTAAAAGGCGGTCTGGTTTTTGCGGATGCGATTACTACCGTAAGTAATACATACGCAGAAGAGATTAAGACTGAATTTTATGGTGAGGCACTTGATGGACTTATGCGTGTAAGGGCTCATGATTTACGCGGAATTGTAAACGGTATTGATTACGAAGAGTTTAATCCTGAGACCGATTCGTATATCTTTAAGAATTATAACGCTATTAATTTCAGAAAAGAGAAGATTAAAAATAAACGTGCATTACAGGCTGAACTGGGATTGCCGGTAGATGACAAATGCATGATGATTGGTATTGTATCACGCCTTACAGACCAGAAAGGTTTTGACCTTATAGCGTATGTTATGGATGAACTTTGTCAGGACGATGTTCAGATTGTGGTACTGGGAACAGGTGAAGAAAGATACGAGAACATGTTCCGTCACTTTGACTGGAAGTATAATAATAAGGTTTCTGCCAATATTTATTACTCAGAAGGTCTTTCACACAAAATATATGCTTCATGCGATGCGTTTTTAATGCCGTCATTGTTTGAACCGTGTGGATTAAGCCAGTTGATGTCATTACGTTACGGTACAGTTCCCATTGTAAGAGAAACAGGTGGTCTTAAAGATACCGTTGAACCATATAATGAATATGAGAGCAAGGGAACAGGTTTCTCGTTTACAAATTACAATGCACATGAGATGTTATCCTGCATCAGATATGCGGAGCGTATTTATTACGATAAGAAGCGTGAGTGGAACAAGATTGTTGACCGTGCCATGGCAGCAGATTTCTCATGGAATGTATCAGCACAGAAATATCAGGAAATGTATGATTGGTTAATAGGATAAAATTTGGGCGGAGACAGTAGATACTGTTTCCGCCTGTTGTCAAGTAGGGAGAATTTATGGAAGCATCCGATATGGGTAAAAAGAATCGGGGAAGCAGTTTATTTGTGCAGGCAGGTATTTTGGCGGTAGCAGGAATGATTAGCCGAATTATCGGGCTGCTTTATCGTGGACCCCTGACAAGCATTATCGGTGATGAAGGAAACGGATATTACACTTCGGCTTATAATATATATACAATTATCCTGCTGATTTCATCCTATAGTATTCCGGCAGCGGTATCTAAGGTTATTGCCCAGAAACTTGCAGTGAAGGAGTATCGCAATGCTCATAGGATTTTTATATGCGCCTTGTGGTATGTTATTGCGGTGGGCGGTATAGCCAGCCTGTTTGTTTTTCTGTTCAGTGATTTACTTGTAAAAGGTGCGGCGGTTCCGGTACTTAAAATATTTGCCCCCACAATTTTTCTGTCGGGAATTCTTGGAGTTCTCAGGGGATATTTTCAGGCCCACAGGACTATGCTGCAGACTTCGGTGTCGCAAATTTTAGAACAGATTTTGAATGCTATTGTAAGTATAATAGCGGCGTATGTGTTTATTACCGTAATGCTTGGAAGTATGGATGTATATGTGAGCGAGGCAGGTGCATCCTTGTTACCTGAGCAGGTTGAATGGAACACAAAGCATGCCATGTACGGTGCGGCGGGCAGTGCCCTTGGAACGGGTGCAGGCGTGCTTATTGCATTGTTATTTATGTTTGGAATATACATGCTTAACCGTGGAATGATTCTAAGAAGAGTAAAGCATGATAAAAGCGGTAAAACAGATTCTTACGGTAGTATTTTGAGACTTGTTCTGTCAGTGGTTACGCCTTTTATTTTAAGTACTGCAATTTATAATTTCAGTACATCATTAAATCAGACTATATATACAAATATCTTAATGGGTGTAAAAGAAATTTCCGAGGCAGAAGCGTACAGACTTTATGGAATATACGGCGGAAAAGCGGTGGTTATTTCCAATATTCCCATAGCCCTCGCGTCAGCGATGTCTTCTGCCATGTTGCCGGGTATCGCTGCATCCTACGCCAGAAAGGAATTGTCACAGGCAAGAATGAGTGTAGGGGAAGCTATAAAAAGTACCATGCTGATTTCCATTCCTGCCGCAGTAGGACTTTGTGTGCTTGCAAAACCGGTGACACAAGTGTTGTTTCCACAGAAGGAATCTTTAGATATGGCAGCAGGACTTCTGTCAGCCTTGGCGGTGTCTGTAATTTTTTATACATTGTCCACATTGACAAATGCAGTATTACAGGGAATCGGCAAGGTGAATATTCCGGTAATAAATGCAGCGGTAGCCCTTGTAATACAAACGGTGGTGCTGGTAGTATTGCTTCTCTTTACGGAATTAGGGCTCTATTCTCTTGTAATATCAAATGTGGTTTATTCCGGTGTCATGTGTCTGCTAAACGGACACTCTGTTAAGAAATATCTTAAGTACAGGCAGGAGTGGAAGCGTACCTATGTTATACCTTTTATTGCAGCAGCGTTTATGGGCGCGGCAGCGTATGGTGTATACCACGGGCTGAATATAGTCTTTTCGTCAAATATAATTTGCCTGGCAGCAGCAATAATGATTGCAGTGCTGGTATATTTTGTTCTGGTTCTAAAGCTGGGAGCTTTAAATGAAGAAGAAATTAAAAAACTGCCCAAGGGAAGAAGGATACTTTCAGTGGCAAAGAAGATAAAGTTATTGTAGAAGTGAAGAGGGTGTACCAAAACTATGAATGATTAAAGCCATAGTTTTGGTACACCCTCTCTGGGGATTTTCCATGGTGAAAAGCCCCTTTAAATATTAAAAGTCCTACTTGACATATCTAAAAAACACATATACAATAAACCCATCAAGAGTAATCAATGATACGTCAATTCTAAATTCGTACATTCCGGCAGTTCTGCCACTTTACTCACAGAAAAAAACGGTGGCAGGATATTACCATGTTGAATCCTGCCTATGCAAAGGAGGTATCACACATGGGAAAAATGAATGATGTACTGCATCGTTATCTTGATGATGCAGAGCGTTTTGCTGACCTTTATAACGGTGTACTGTTTAAGGGCGGGCAGGTTATTACTCCCGAGGAACTTACCGAGGGTTCGGAGCAGTATAAGGAAAAAGGGGAGCCTTATGGAAAGAAGGACAAGAATACATCCACATTCGTTACAAGGAGCCGTGACTTAAAAAAGTACATGAAAAATGTTACTTTACTGTGTGAATGAGAAGAATGATTTGTCGGTGTTCCATACGGAGATTAGGGAATTGTTTGAAATGATGAGGTGCCGTGGAGATAAAGAAAAGATGAAGAAGACAGTAGAAGATAACGATAACTATAAGCATTTAAGTGAGGAAACGTTGGAGGCGATTTCTGTGGTAGTGAAAGAACCATCAGTGTTTGTGAATAAAGAAATGTATAAAAGTGAAGAGGAGGAAGGATACGATATGTGTAAAGCGTTAAGAGATTGGGCAGAGGAAGAAAGAAGCGAGGGGCGTGCCGAGGGCCGTGCAGAGGGTGAGGCCAAAGGAAAAGCAGGAGCAATTTTGGATATATTAGGGCTGAAAGGAGAAGTGCCTGCTAAATTGAGCGAGAACATAATGAATGAGAAAGATGTTGTGATTTTAAAACGGTGGATTATAACTGCGGTGCAGGCGGAGAGCATAGAGGCATTTGCAGAGCAACTGTAAACGGGAAAAGATCAGGCTGATTTTGTTATTACGGCAAGTACTATAATGAGTAAAACATCCGTTGAGAAAATTCCGACACAAAGTTATACCGGTGAAGCAATTGAACCTGAGCTGACGGTGCAATATCAGGGTACAACGCTGGTAAAGGGAACTGATTATACAGTAACTTATCAGAATAATGTTTCCATAGGAACTGCAACGGCAATCATTACCGGAATTAATTCTTATAGTGGTACTAAGAAAGTTACTTTCAAAATTGCGGGTACTCCTATCAGTAAAGCAAAAATTACCGGAATAACCAATCAGGTATATACCGGTCAGGCGTTGAAACAACCCGGACTCGAGATAAAAGACCTTGACGGTAATCCCCTTGCTGAAGGAACAGATTACACTCTGACTTACAGTAAGAATATTACTGTGGGCACTGCTACGTTGCAGATAAAAGGTATAGGAAAATACACGGGAACCGTAAAGAAGACTTTTAAAATCACTCAGTATGACATATTTGCAGACAAAGAAGATGTATTTTCTTACACATTAGAAAATGACAATGTTGTGTATGAAAAAGGCGGAACCTGTATCAAACCCATTGTAAAGTATAAAAATAAAATACTTACCTTAGGAAAAGATTACACCTTAAGCTATAAAAATAACAAGAGTACTTCTGAACTGTCAGGAAAGAATGCAATTGTCATTATAAAGGGTAAAGGAAACTTCAAAGGCACCGTTCAGGCTCCATATACTATATATACAAGCAATTTTGCGGAAGGACGTATTACAATCAGTGCTGCAGATAAGAAATATTCACCTAAGAAAGATGGATATAAAGTAGAACCTGTTTTAACTGATCTAAACGGAAAACGTCTGACAAAAGGAACCGATTATGCTAAGACATATGAGTATTATCTGGTTGATGAAAATGGTAATGAGAACACCATAGACAAGAATAGCGTATTACCTGTAGGCAGTCATATCCGTATATATGTACAGGGCATTAAGAATTATGAAGGTCGGCTTGCCACGGAATATTATATTACAAGTGCCTCCTTCGGCAATTTGAAATTTAAAATTGAGCCTCAGATATATACCGGAAAGACAATCTATCTGAATGCAGACGACATTACCATAAAAGATGGCACAACCAGACTTACGGTTGATGATTACGAAATAGTAAGTTATAAAAATAATGTGGCAGTTGGCAATGCAACCGTAGTTCTTCGAGGAAAAGGTAACTATGGCGGAACCAAGACGGTTACTTTTAAAATTAAACGCAACTCGATTTTGTGGTGGTGGCGATAAATTTTAGTAAATACAAATAATAAATGCCCTGCGCGGATAAGTTCACTGCGCAGGGCATATTATTATTGAGATTACAAAACATGCCTCTATTCCTCAACAAGAGTAAGATTCGAAATATCTGTATCCATCATCATGGAATAATTAGTATAGTAAACCACAAATCCGGGTTTTGCGCTGGCCGGTTTTTTTACATGTTTTTTCTGGATATAATCAATTTCTACTTTTTCCTGACCTCGTCCTTTAGAGTAGAAGGCTGCAAGGCGTGCAGCATCTTCGTAGGCTGTGTCAGGTAATTCTTCGTTTCCGTCGCTTTTTAAAATTACATGGGAGCCGGGCATACCTTTTGCGTGGAACCACCAGTCACCGCCTGTGGCAAATTTAAATGTTAAAGCATCGTTTTGCAGGTTGTTTTTGCCTACATAAAAATGATAACCGTCGGAGTTGATGTAGTGAAGGGGCTTGCTGGCCTTTTTTTGTTGTTTTGATGAACCTTTGCGGTGAATATAGCCACTCTGGATTAATTCTTCTTTTATTTCCACAAGGTCTTCTTCTTTGGTTGCTATATCAAGGGCGGTAGCGATTGATTCCAACTGGTCGATTTCTGATTTAACCTCTAATGTAAGCTGGCTCAATGCTTCGTAGGTGCGTTTTAGTTTCTGGTATTTGTCGAAATATTTTTTTGCATTTTGAGCCGGGGTTAATGTGTTATCCAACGGAATGGTAATAGTTTCGTTGGTATAATAATTTAATGCCTCTAAGGATTTTGCACCGGGATCGATATTGTACCCATAGGTGTTGAGAAGTTCTCCGTAAATGCGGTACTTGTCCTTCTTCTCTGTGTCACGCATTTGGGACAATTGCAGGTCGTACTTCTTTATATTACGTTCCAGCGCGGTTTGAACGATTTTGCGAAGGTCTGTGGATTTCTGACGGATTCTGGTCTGTGTATTCTTTTGTGAATAGTATGTTTCAAGCAAAGAAGACATATCGGAGTATTCGATTGCCTGATGTGTAGAATCCATGTAAAGGGTCAGAGGCAGGGCTGCATATTCAACGGGTGATTTACCTGCATATACAATATTGGGGGTGAAGTTACCCTGCTGTATATCAGTGACAATGCCGGAAAAAGCATCATAAAGTGTGGTGAAATCTTTTTTTGTAAAAGCTGCAGTGGAAGCTTCACCGTCAAGTCCGGCAAGAAAACAAACCTGTTGTGCCATTATGGGTGAAAATCCGGTGTATGAGGTATATATTGCTTTAAAAAGCGGCATGGGTTTGGCGGAAAGTTTATTGAAAAAAGCATCTTCAGTAGCTGTAAGGGCATTGGCCTTATCCTGAGTTAGAGGAATAAAATATTGTCTGCCGGGAAGAACTTCGCGGACAGAGCTGACCAGACCTGAAATGTGCTTAATACTGTCGATAATCATGCCGTTTTCATGGCAGAATATAATGTTACTGTGCTTGCCCATAAGTTCAATAATCAGGCATTTGCGGCATAAATCGCCCATTTCATCAAGATGCTCGATTTCTATATTTACAATACGCTCAAGTCCCGGCTGATTAATGGAAACAATACGACCGTTCTGGATATGCTTGCGGAGAAGCATGCAAAAGTTGGGTGCAGTCATGGGACTGGGCTTGTTTTTGTCTGTGAGATACAAAAGCGGAAGAGAAGCGTTGGCGGACAGCACCAGGCGATACTGTCCGTTGGTTGTCCTGATTGTCAACAGCAGTTCGTCTGCTTCCGGTTGCGCTATTTTATATAAACGTCCGCCGATTAGAGTGTCGCTTAATTCTTTTGTTATATTTGCAATGGTGATTCCGTCGAAAGCCATATATTTTATATCTCCTTTATGAAACTGATACTGCATGAAAGCCATTATATCAAATTCTACAGCCCTTGGATAGAAAAACTTTCCCTAAATTATTGACTCTTACCGGTAATTAACTTATAATAAGAATGTTGCTTAATGCTCAATTTACGGGAGAGAACAGATGATAAAAAGTATGACAGGCTTTGGCCGGTGTGAACTAAGTGATGAAAATCGTAAAATTACTGTTGAGATGAAGTCCGTTAATCATCGTTATCTTGATGTTAATATTAAGATGCCGAAGAAACTGAATTTCTTTGAATCTGCAATTCGCAATGAGCTGAAAGCATATATTCAGCGTGGTAAGGTGGATCTTTTTATTTCACTTGAGGATTTCAGCGAGAACAATGTTACCGTTAAGTATAATAAAGATATTGCAGCGGAATATCTTAAATATTTACGTCAGATGTCTGAAGATTTCGAACTTGAGAATGATATAAGGGTATCAACACTGTCCCGTTATCCGGAGGTGCTTTCCATGGAAGACCAGACACCTGATGAGGAAGAAATCTGGAAGCTTCTTAAGCAGGCAATAGATACCGCTTCGGAAGGTTTTGTGGAGACAAGGAAAACTGAAGGTGAGAATCTTAAGAATGATTTAACCGATAAATTAAATGGCATGCTTGCTCATGTGGAATTTATTGAAGCACGTTCACCTCAGATTATTGCAGAATACAAACAGAAACTTAAAGATAAAGTAAATGAGATGCTTAATGATACACAGGTTGATGAGAACCGTCTGCTTACAGAGGTGACGATTTTCGCGGACAAGGTATGTGTTGACGAAGAACTCGTACGTTTGAGAAGCCATGTTGAAGCTACCAAGAATGCTCTTAGCGAAGGCGGAAGTGTAGGACGTAAACTTGACTTTATCGCACAGGAGATGAATCGTGAGGCTAATACGATTCTGTCAAAGGCTAATGATTTAGAAATTTCAAATCGTGCCATTGAACTTAAGACGGAGATTGAGAAGGTTCGTGAGCAGATTCAGAATATAGAGTAAAGACGGTGAGATTTTGAATAAACTGATACACATCGGTTTTGGCAATATTATAAATACTAATAAGCTTGTTGCTATAGTAAGTCCTGATTCGGCACCGGTAAAGCGCATGGTGCAGAATGCCAAAGAAGCGGGGAATGCTATTGATGCAACTCAGGGACGAAAGACGAAGGCAGTACTTGTAATGGAGAATTCCCAACTGGTGCTCTCGGCATTACTTCCCGAGACGATTGCAAGCAGGGCACAGGCAGAAAACGGAGGCAGCGATGAATCATAAAGGAATTCTTATGGTATTATCCGGTTTTTCGGGGGCAGGCAAAGGCACTTTGATGAAGAAGCTTCTTGAAACCTATGATAATTATGCACTTTCGGTTTCAATGACTACAAGGCAGCCCCGTGAAGGCGAGCGGCATGGTGTGGAATATTTCTTTTCCACAAAAGAAGAGTTTGAGCAGACCATACAGGATGGCGGACTGATTGAGTATGCCAATTATTGCGGCAACTATTACGGAACCCCCAAGGCGTATGTGGAAGAGCAGCTGGCAAATGGTAAAGATGTGATTCTTGAAATAGAGATTCAGGGAGCACTCCAGATAAAGAAGAAATTCCCCGAGGCGTTGCTTTTGTTTGTTACACCGCCGGGTATTGATGAATTGGAGAAGCGTTTAAGAGGACGCGGAACCGAAAGCGAGGAAGTGATTCGCAAGCGTTTGCTTCGTGCAGGTGAAGAGGCCGAAGGGATGGAAGAATACGATTTCCTTGTAATTAATGATGATTTGGAACGCTGCGTGGAAGAGATTCACAGTATTGTGAATGCATCACGTAATGCACCTATTCGTAATAATGAGTTTGTGATGCAGATTAAAGCGGAGCTTGATGCTCTTTCGAAAGGAGAAAAATAATGTTACATCCATCTTATTCTGATTTAATGAAAGTAGTAAACAGTGAGGTTGAACCCGGAGAGGCACCTGTTGTAAACAGCAGATACTCTATCGTAATGGCTACCTCAAGAAGAGCAAGACAGATTATTTCCGGTGAAAAACCTTTAGTTAAAAGTGCTTCAGGTGCAAAGCCTTTATCTGTTGCTGTAGAAGAACTGAATCAGGGAAAAATTAAGATTCTGTCAGATGAAGAGCAGGAATAGGCAGCAACTAAATGTATGATGACTTAATGGGATTTCAGGGGTGTGTTCTATGCTCCTGAAATTTTTCATAATATTGATAGAAAGATAGGACTATTTATGAATATAATGTTTGTGTCCCTTGGTTGTGATAAGAACCTGGTGGATTCGGAAATGATGATAGGTATGCTTGGTGAGCAGGGCTATTCTTTTACGGATGATGAGACAGAAGCGGATGTTGTGGTGGTAAATACCTGTTGCTTTATAGGTGATGCCAAGGAAGAGAGTATTAATACTCTGTTGGAAATGGCAGAACTTAAAAAAAATGCTAAAGTGAAAGCACTTATAGCTACAGGATGTCTGGCACAGCGTTATCGCGAAGAAATAAAAAAAGAGATACCTGAAGTGGATGCCATAGTGGGAACCAATGCCATTGATGAGATTGTGCAGGCAGTTGGAGAAGTACTGGATGGAAGTGATTCCAAGACTGACCATTATCGTGATATCAATGCAAATCCTGTGTATGGGAAAAAGCGAGTTGTGACCACCGGAGGTCATTTTGCATATTTGAAAATTGCGGAAGGTTGCGATAAACATTGTACTTATTGCATTATTCCAAAGGTAAGGGGTAATTACAGAAGCGTTCCCATGGAAAACCTTGTAAAAGAAGCTGAGCAGCTTGTTGAGGGCGGTGTAAAGGAATTGATTCTGGTGGCGCAGGAAACTACTCTTTACGGAAAAGATTTATATGGTAAAAAGAGTCTGCCGGAGCTTTTGAGAAGACTGTGTAAAATTCCCGGACTTATGTGGGTAAGGCTTCTTTATTGCTATCCCGAGGAGATTGATGATGATTTGATTCAGATTATGAAAGAGGAGCCAAAGATTTGCAATTATCTTGATATACCCATTCAGCATGCAGCGGATAATGTTCTTAAAAGAATGGGAAGAAGAACCAATCAGCAGCAGCTTAGAGATATAATAGAGCGTCTTAGAACGGAAATTCCGGATATTTGTCTTAGGACAACATTGATAACAGGTTTTCCGGGAGAAACCCAGGAAGATTTTGAGGAATTGTACCGTTTTGTTAATGAGATGGAATTTGACAGATTGGGAATTTTTGCATATTCACAGGAAGAAGACACTCCGGCTGCGACTATGGATGAACAGATTGATGAAGAGGTCAAATGCAGCAGAAGAGATGAACTGATGGAACTCCAGCAGGCAATAGCCTTTGAAAAAGCAGAAGAAAAGATAGGTTCCGTGATGACCGTTATGGTTGAAGGGCGTGCGGTGGAAGAGGATATATATGTTGCACGAACCTATATGGATGCACCTAATGTAGACGGTTATCTGTTTTTGCGTACAAGCGCACAATTGATGTCGGGAGATTTTGCAAAAGTACTTATAACAGATTCCAACGAATATGATTTGATAGGAGAGATTACACATGAATTTACCTAATAAGCTTACGATTTTCAGAGTTATTTTAATTGTACCTTTTGTTGTATTGTTGTTATGCAACCACATGGGAGCTGCATGGTTGGCACCTATAGCGGGATGGGCTGACTATCTTGCATTGGCTATTTTTATAGTGGCAAGTCTTACGGATTTGTTGGATGGTTATATTGCAAGAAAGTATAATCTTATTACCAATTTCGGTAAATTTATGGACCCCATGGCAGATAAATTGCTTGTTTGTGCAGCGCTTATTTGTCTTGTTGAAATGGGAAGAATTCCTTCATGGGTGGTAATAATTATTATCAGCCGTGAATTTATAATAAGCGGATTCCGCCTGATTGCATCAGATAACGGAAGAGTGCTTGCGGCAAGCTATTGGGGTAAGTTTAAAACCACCTTTCAGATGGTTATGGTATGTCTGATGATTGCCAATATCGGAGCTATTCAATTTATTACAGATATATGTATGTGGATTGCGCTTGCGCTGACCATTATTTCGCTGGTGGATTATGTTGTAAAAAATAAAGACGTGATGAAAGATAAGGTTTAATGAAACTGCTGATAAAAGGTCTTTTATGGTAGAGGATGGAGAATATAATATGACACAAGAGCTTATTCCGGGGAATAGTATTACAAGAACAGTGAAGATTTGCGGAATTGATGAGAACAAGGTCGTTGAGATGATTGAGGATATGCTTTCGGCACAACAAAATCCCTCCATTTCGGTATGCACAGAAGCGGGAGAGGTACATTTGCACGTGTCTGCCGGTGCCGAGGATGAAAAGGAAGCAAAAAAAATCATCAAACCCATTGTAAAAGAGTTAAAAAGCCGTTTTGGAGAACACATTTATTCAACAGAGGATGATGTTACACTTGAAAAAGCAGTTGTTGATATATTGCTTGCAAATAACCTGACGGTATCTTTTGCGGAATCATGTACCGGCGGAATGCTTTCAGCAAGACTTATAAACGTATCGGGCGTGTCTGAATGTTATAAGTCCGGATTTATAACATATTCCAATAAAGCAAAAAGAAAGATACTTGGTGTTAAAAAGAGTATATTGGATAAGTACGGTGCGGTAAGCAGGGAAACAGCAAAAGCTATGGCTGAAGGAACAATGGATGTTTCAAAGGCGGACGTAACAGTTGCAATTACAGGTGTTGCGGGACCGGACGGCGGTACAGAAGAAAAACCTGTGGGACTTGTGTATATTGCGTGCAGCGTAAAAGGAAAAACAGAAGTGTGTGAATACCGCTTTGCCGGTGAACGTAACAGAGTGCGGGAGCAATCAGTATCTGCAGCATTATGTCTTATGCGTAAATGCATTTTGAAATATTACAATGAAGTTACTTTTGGTAAAAAATAGAGGATAAGTTGTGAATAGAGGAATTACTATGGTAAATAAACAGTCGACACAATATGGTTTTTGTCCAAAGTGCGGTGCGGTATCTAAAAACGGTGTATGTACAGTTTGCAAAGGCGCGAGAACGAAAGCGGATACAGGTGTTAGGAAGAGTGTATCAGCTTCTGATAATAATAAGAAAAAAACAATTTCAAAGCCTTTGATTGCAATCTTAGTGATTATAATGATTGGAATTGTAGGTGTGGGCAATTTGTCATATTTCATGCTGGCATATATGCAGGAAGACATGTTACCGATGTTTGAAACGGTAGGAGATGAAGAAATTGCCGTTGAAGATTATGGTGCGGTGGATTTTTTCGGGGATGAATATTACATGGGGCCGGAAGATGCCATACGTGATGATTTGGCGTATTTGGTTGATTTTAGTGAAGAAGAATACTATATGAATGAGCAAAACGGCATATATTGCAGATATCCGATATTGTCAGGAGATATTCCGAATCTTGAATATATCAACGGTTTTATATATGATGAATACCTCTACTACTATGAGTATTGCAAGGAAAATATACTTTTTTCGGAAGACGAAGATGATTTTTTTGCTGTGATTAACGGGTATGTGACATATATGGACGACAATGTTCTCAGTATCGTATTTGATGAAAATGTAACCTGGGGCGATTACGGAATGGGATATCTTAGCTGTATTAATATTGACGTCAGTAGCGGAGTTATCCAAAAAAATACCGATATAGTGAAGGCGGATGTGGCATTTGCTGAGGAATTCAGACTTCGTGACAGAACGCAGAATCAGAGCGATATTTTAGATTATTACACTGATGAAGAATTGACCGAGATGCTAAATGACGAAGGCAGTCTTATTGTTTATTATACTCCCCTTGGCCTTGAGGTGGGATTAAATCATGATTATGGCTGGAATACGGTAACGTATAATGATTCGGGGAATGTTATAAATCAATTCTAAAAAGAAAATTATAATGTATCACGGGCTTGTTTTATTTTCAGGTTCGTGGTACATTATTTATGTCTGAAATATCTTTTTTTCAATAAGGCATATCGCCTTGATTCTCAAATTTTTTATTAAAATAAAGGGAGGGATGTTTATTGAGGGGAGTTTTTTGTACTCAAAATATATTATTGTAAATTTATAAAAATAAACATTGACAAAACCGAACGTTTGTTTTATTCTATAATCAGTCAGAACGGATGTTCGCAGATGAGAAGGAGCAGCTATGGAAAGAGAAGAAAAATTAAAGGCATTGGATGCCGCATTATTACAGATTGAGAAGCAGTACGGAAAGGGTGCAGTTATGAAACTGGGTGACCCTTCCACACAGATGAATATAGAGACTATTCCTACCGGTTCATTAAGCTTGGATGTGGCATTGGGACTTGGCGGCATTCCGAAAGGAAGAATTATAGAGATTTACGGACCTGAGTCAAGTGGTAAGACTACTGTAACATTACATATGATTGCTGAAGTACAGAAACGTGGCGGAATAGCCGGATTTATTGATGCGGAGCATGCACTTGATCCTGTGTACGCTAAGAATATAGGTGTTGATATTGATAATCTTTACATATCACAGCCCGATAACGGAGAGCAGGCATTGGAGATTACAGAGACAATGGTCAGATCCGGTGCTATTGATATTGTTGTTGTAGACTCGGTGGCAGCACTTGTTCCCAAGGCAGAGATTGACGGTGATATGGGTGACAGTCACGTGGGACTTCAGGCACGTCTTATGTCACAGGCTTTAAGGAAACTTACTGCAATTATAAGTAAGTCCAATTGTTCTGTTATATTTATTAACCAGTTACGTGAAAAAGTTGGAGTTATGTTCGGTAATCCTGAGACGACAACCGGCGGACGTGCGTTGAAATTTTATTCTTCTGTAAGAATGGATGTGCGTAGGATTGAGTCTTTAAAGCAGGGGGGAGAAGTTATAGGTAACAGAACCCGAATCAAAGTTGTGAAGAATAAGATAGCGCCTCCGTTTAAAGAAGCAGAATTTGATATTATGTTTGGAGAAGGTATTTCTGTTACAGGTGACATCCTGGATTTGGCAGCGGATGTAGGAATAATTAGTAAGTCAGGTGCGTGGTATGCCTATGAAGGCAATAAGATAGGTCAGGGAAGAGAGAATGCAAAGCAGTATTTGAAGGATAATCCTGCTATATGTGAAGAAGTGGAAGCTAAAGTAAGAGCGCACTATGGTCTTATAAATAATTCTGATGATACATCAGAGCAGTAAGGGGTAATGTAAAATTGGTTGGAAAGGATTGGATATAGTGGTTGTTACACAGATTGTTCCAATAACCAATTCCCGAAGTAAAATATATATTGATACAGAATTCGCCTTTGTATTATACAAAGGCGAATTGCGTCATTATAAGATTTCCGAGGGAAAAGAAATAGATATAAGTACATATGAAGAAATATGCGCTACAGTATTGGTTAAGCGTGCAAAACTAAGGGGGATGTCCCTTTTGAAAAGCCGTCCGTATACAGAGAAGCAGATGTATGATAAGTTAAAGCAGGGATTTTACCGGGAAGATATTATTCGGACGGCAATAGAATATTTTAAATCATTTGGCTATATTGATGATATGAAGTATGCGGTCGATTATATTGATTATCACAGTGGTGTTAAATCAGTAAAGCGCCTGGAGCAGGATTTAATAAACAAGGGAATTGGTAAAAATATTATAAAAAATGCGTTCGAAATATGGCAAAGTGAAGGTGGGAGGATTGACGAGATTTCTCAGATACATGAGTTGCTTAATAAGAAGTCATATAATCTTAATCAGGCAGACAATAAAGAGAAGCAACGTATAATGGCCTTCTTATATAGAAAAGGATTTGCAGTGGACAATATACGTAAAGTATTAAATTGCGACGAATTATTTTAAAAATAACTAAAATGCACAAATTTTTTCTTCATTTACAACAAATGTTTGGATATATGTTCGGTTTTACTTGACATAATTTGTATTTCAGTTTACAATTTAGAGTGTTGTAAAATGCTTTTTTAGAATGTTTAAATTCTCATAGAGATTACCGAGATATACATACATTCTATAATAGATAGTGTATATGGATGTTATGTACCATATACAAGTACAATGAAAATTTAATAAGGAGGTGCTCCTGTAATGTGGATCTATGTGATCGAGGCGATTGTATTACTTGCCATTGCGATTCCGGTGACAGCAGTTGTTGTTACTTCATATCGTAAGAAAGTATCTGAAGCAAAGATTGGTAACGCAGAAGATAAGGCAAGAGAGATTATCGATGAGGCACTCAAGACTGCTGAGACAAAGAAGCGAGAAGCGCTGCTTGAAGTTAAAGAAGAGTCCATTCGTACCAAGAATGAACTTGATAAAGAAATCAAGGAACGCAGAGCTGAAGCTCAAAGATACGAGAGACGTGTACAGCAGAAAGAGGAGAATATCGATAAAAAAGCTGATGCTATCGAGAAAAAGGAAGCTAACCTTGCTCAGAAGGAAGAAACTCTTAACAAGATGAAAGAAGAGATTTCAAGACTCAATGAGCAGAGGGTACAGGAACTGGAGCGAATCTCAGGTTTAACCTCCGACCAGGCAAAAGAATACT
>CAZGSF010000013.1:0-29749 GCA_964528145.1 uncultured Lachnospiraceae bacterium
CTGTAACATACTTTACATCTTTTAATGCGTCAAGTACTTTTTTTTCATATTCTTTGCCGTAAGGCGGGTCCATAAAAATAATATCCGCTTCCTTCTCGAAAATATGATAAATTGCACTAAGAACATCCTGCTTAAGCAATACTCCGGAATCTGTAAACTTAGTAAATTTAAGATTATCCTGGATACACGCTGCCGCTTCCTTTTCCTGCTCTACAAAATAGCATTTCTTTGCGCCACGGCTTATTGCTTCAATTCCTATTCCGCCGCTGCCTGCAAACAAATCAATAAAAACACTATCTGCAACATAAGGCTGTAAGATATTAAATAATGTTTCCTTGATTCTGTCCGTGGTGGGACGGGTATCCATATTTTTAGGTGTTTTTAAAGGTAAACTCCTTGCAATTCCGGCAATAACTCTCATCTATTTATCCTCTTAAAATAATCAACAACTTTACTTATGCTCTGACCTTAACACCCTTCGTATCACGTTTTCCCAGTTTCAATTTGTTAAGTTCAAGCTGCTTGTTTTTATATTGAATGGTTTGATCAACTGCATTCTGTGTGTAATAAACCGCTTCAATATAATCTTTATCGCCAAGTTTCATTCCACGCACACCGATAGCACCTTTTTTCTTTTCGGGTATTTCCTCTACAGGGAATCTCAAAAAGTAACCTTCGTTTGTTTGAAGTACAATGTTTTTCTGCTCTTTCAAAATAGCAACATTAACCACAACATCATCATCCATAAGCTTTGTTGCGGCAACAGTTCGTTTTGCCACATCAAACTCCCCGCCGTCAACGACTTTCATCATGGATTTTTCGGTTACAAATAACAGTCTGTAAAGGTTTAATTCTGACTGGCTTGTAATAAATATCAGTTTTTCCTTTTCAGTGCTGAAGTTACTTACATTGTCAATAGGAATACCCTTATCCCTGAATTTACCGAAAGGTAAATCCATTACTTTTATTGTATGAAGCTGTCCCTGATCTGTAAAGAGACAAACTTTTCCTGTATTCTTGCAAGGGAACACAAAACGGTTCTCTGAATCAGCCGCTTCTTTGTTACGCTCATATGTGGGCAAATCAACAGTTTTTGCGTAACCGAAACGGTCCATTAAGAACATAACTTCCATCTCTTCAATCTTCTTTTCTTCAAATACAGCTTCTTCTGCATTTTCAATTGAAGTACGGCGTTTACGGGCATATTCTTTTTTTATGGCATCCAGTTCATTCATTATAACCTGTGCCATGGAACCGCGACGCTCAAGAATATCCTCATAGCGGTAAATATTGGCCATTGTGTCTTCGTGTTCTTTGATAAGTGCTTCAATTTCAAGGCCAATCAACTTATATAACTTCATCTCAAGAATGGCATTTGCCTGTGTTTCGGAAAACTGAAGCTGTGCCGCCATAATCTTTGATTCTTTTGATTTGAATTTAATACCGTCTATTTTTCCTTCCACAAGGCAGGCTTTTGCCATGGCGCGGTCTTTACTGCCTCTAAGGATTTCAATAATTAAATCAATTACATTGCAGGCTTTGATTAAACCTTCCTGTATTTCCTTTTTGGCAAGTTCTTTTTCAAGAAGTGTGGTATATTTACGGGTTGCTACTTCAAACTGAAAATCCACACATTCCTTTATTATCCTCTTAAGTCCAAGGGTTTCGGGACGACCGTTTGAAATTGCCAGCATATTTACGCCAAAAGTGTCTTCCAGACGTGTTTTTTTGTAGAGCATATTTTTAAAATTCTCTACATCAGCATCCTTGCGAAGTTCAATTACGATTCGTATTCCTTCTTTAGAAGACTGATTGGAAATGTCCACAATATCCTGAGTTTTTTTTGTTTCAGCAAGTGCGGCGACATCTGACAGGAACTTGGAAATATTGGCACCTATCATTGTGTAAGGTATTTCTGTAATAACAAGATTTGTCTTGCCGCTCTTGCCCTTTTCTATTTCTACCTTGCCGCGGATTTTAATTTTCCCGGTACCGGTCTCATAAATTTCAAGCAAATCGTCCTGATTAATAACAATACCACCGGTAGGGAAATCAGGTCCTTTAACATGACGCATCAATTCTTTTGTGGTAATGTTCTCGTTAAGCATATACGCTTTAGTAGCATCAATAACCTCGCCGAGATTATGAGGCGGAATATTTGTTGCCATACCAACCGCAATACCTTCAGAACCGTTTACCAAAAGATTCGGGAATTTAACCGGTAAAACCGAAGGTTCTTTCTCTGTTTCATCAAAGTTTGGTAAAAAATCAACAACATCCTTGTCTAAGTCTGCAAGAAAAGCTTCCTGGGTAATCTTTTGAAGCTTAGCTTCGGTATAACGCATTGCAGCGGCACCGTCACCTTCGATATTACCAAAGTTACCATGACCGTCTACAAGAGGAAGCCCTTTCTTGAAATCCTGGGTCATGACAACTAACGCTTCATAAATGGAACTGTCACCGTGGGGATGATATTTACCCATGGTATCTCCAACGATACGGGCACTTTTACGATAGGGCTTATCATATTTGATTCCCAACTCATGCATATCATATAATGTACGCCTCTGTACAGGCTTTAAACCATCTCTCACATCAGGGAGGGCACGGGCAACAATTACACTCATGGCATAATCGATAAAGTTTTTTTGCATCACTTCAGAATATTCTGTTTTGATAATTCTTGAATCGTCCATGTTTCTTCGTCCTTTTCACATATTGTGAGTAGTTTAAATATCCAGCTCTGCGTCGGTTGCATGTTCATAAATAAATGATTTACGGGGCGCAACCTCTGTTCCCATTAACATTTCCGTAACCTCAGATGCCATTCGTGCATCCTCGATTTCTACAAGTTTTAAAAATCTGGTCTCAGGGTCCAGTGTTGTTTCCCATAACTGCTGGGCATCCATTTCACCAAGACCTTTGTAACGCTGTAAAGTAAAAGGTCCTTTATGTGTTTTTCTATATTTCTCCAGGGCCTTATCATCATACAAATATTCCTCTGCACCTTTACTTGGCATTGCTTTATAAAGAGGAGGCATTGCAATATATACATGGCCTTCATAAATAAGTTCCGGCATAAACCTGTAAAACAGAGTAAGCAGCAGGGTTGAAATATGTTCGCCGTCCACGTCCGCATCGGCCATAATAATAATCTTGTCATATTTAAGTTTGGTAATATCAAAATCATTACCGTAACCTTCGGAAAAACCACATCCGAAAGCATTTATCATAGCCTTTATTTCTGCATTTGCAAGCACTTTGTCAATACTTGCTTTTTCTACGTTAAGGATTTTACCACGAATGGGTAAAATTGCCTGGTATTTTCTGTTTCTTGCGGTTTTTGCAGAGCCTCCTGCAGAATCACCCTCTACAATAAAAATTTCGCACTTTGAAGCATCCTTTGACTCGCAATTTGCAAGTTTTCCGTTAGAATCAAAGGAAAACTTCTGTTTTATAAGCATATTGGTTTTAGCTTTTTCTTCGGATTTACGGATTTTTGCTGCTTTTTCCGCACAACCTATAACACTTTTTAAAGTTTCAAGATTACGATCAAAGAAACGCACCACTTCTTCACCGGTAATTTTGCTTACAACCTTAGAAGCATCCTGGTTATCAAGCTTGGTTTTGGTCTGACCTTCAAATCTGGGATCGGGATGCTTAATTGAAATAACAGCTGTCATTCCATTTCTTACATCAGCACCGGTAAAGTTAACATCTTTCTCTTTAAGTATATTTAATTCTCTTGCGTATGTATTGATAACATTTGTAAATTGGGCCTTAAAACCGGTAAGATGAGTTCCGCCCTCTGAGTTATAAATATTATTACAAAATCCCAGCACATTCTCATGGAATTCGTTGACATACTGGAATGCCACTTCAACAGATATTCCTTCGCTTTCACCGGTAAAATAAATAACATCATGAATAGCTTCCTTTGATTTATTCATGTCCTTAATAAAGCCTTTAATTCCTTCAGATTCATGGAATTCAATGGTTTCCGGCTCTGCTTTTCTCCTATCCTCAAAACGAATTGTTAAATCAGGATTTAAGTATGCAGTCTCATGTAAACGGCTTTTGACTTCATCCTCTTTAAAACGGGTCTTATCAAAAATAGTATCATCCGGCAGGAAATTAATGGTTGTACCACTTTCCCTTGTCTTTCCTATTACAGGAAGTAACCCGTTTTCCAGTTCAATTACAGGTACTCCTCGTTCATATTTGTCTTCATATATGCAGCCCCCTGTTTTGACTGTAACAGTCAATTTGTTTGACAGGGCATTTACAACCGATGAACCAACTCCATGAAGACCACCACTGGTTTTGTATGCCGAATCATCAAACTTACCGCCGGCGTGCAGCGTTGTAAAAACAAGACGTTCCGCACTCATGCCCTTTTCATGCATTCCCACAGGAATTCCACGGCCGTTATCGGATACAGTTGCAGAACCGTCAGCCTCAAGTATAACGGTTATTTTCGAACAAAATCCCGCCAAATGCTCGTCCACTGCATTGTCTACAATTTCATATATAAGATGATTAAGTCCTTTGGTAGAAACACTACCGATATACATTCCCGGTCTTTTACGTACAGCTTCAAGACCTTCAAGGACGGTTATACTTGATGCATCATAATTTGATGTTTTAGCCATTTTTTCACTCTCCTGTTACATTTATATGCATTTATGGCACAATACAACATTTTGATTATATCATATATTTTGGGGTAAGAAAAGATAAAAATACTATATATGGCGATAAATTACATAAAAAAAGACATGATTCTAATCATGCCTTTTCTGAAAATAAAATATTTATTTATTTGTCTTAAAATTAGTATGACATTTTCTTACAACAGGCTATGGCAAGAGCCCCTGGTCCTATATGACACGCAACGCTCAGTGATAAAGCATCAATGTGTATATGATATCCGGGAAAAGCTTCCTGCAGTTCTTCTTTCAAAGCAAGTGCCGCCTCATAATTATTGGTATGGGCAATCTGTAACCATATGCTCTTGTCGTCATCCACACCGTCAAAACGATTAATAATATCATTTCTGATAGCATTAATCATCACTGCTTTCCCTTGGTTAACGGTTCTTGCTTTTGCAAAAGCATCTAACTTATCTCCCTGTATCGTAAGCACAGGTTTTAACTTAAGGATTGTTCCAAGCGCAGCGGCAGCCGGTGTTATCCTGCCACCTTTTTTAAGATAATACAAGGTATCTAACATAATATAAATGCTGCTGTTAGCACTGTCGTTTTGCAGAATTTCTTTTATTTCTTCTGCACCTTTTCCACATTTGACAAGTTCAATTGCGTCAAGTACGGACTGACGCTGTGTTACAGATATTCTTTTATTATCTACAACCTGTACTCTTCCGTCATAGTCCTGTGAAAGCATATAAGCAGTCTGACAGGAACCACTAAGTCCGCTGCTCATGGGAATATGAACAATATCATCGTAAGTTTCAAGAAGCTCATCCCACAATTCCGTCACATTCCCCGGGGACGGCTGACTGGTTCCGATTGAGGCGCCTTCTTCCAGACGTTTATAAAACTGTTCCTGAGTCAGATTGACATCTTCAAAAAATGTTTCCTCGTTAATCATAAATGGCATAGGTAAAACAAAAACACCCAGCGAGCCGGCTTCTTCTTGTGTAATACCACTGTTACTGTCCGTAACTATCGCAGTTTTTAACATGAAAAACACTCCGTTTATTAATTAATTTTATATAGTTTCTTAAATAATATAACTATTGTAGATTTATATAGATTGGAAGTCAATAATATTTCCTACCTGCATTTCTAAATTTTTTATAAAATAAGGCAGCATTTCTTTGGTAATGTCACTTTTTCCTTCATAAATGTTGTCCACGCAATCACTTGCTTCCTTTAATACCTCGCTATCCCGGTAAATATCGGCAATTTTAAATTCCAAAGCACCGCTTTGTCTTATTCCGAACAAGTCTCCCGGACCACGCAGTCTCAAATCTTCACTTGCTATAAAAAAACCATCATTTGATTTATTAAGAATATCCAGGCGGTCCATAGTTTCTTTTTTATCGTTTGAGCTGACAAAAATACAATAACTTTGATGTTCGCCTCTCCCTACACGGCCTCTTAGCTGATGTAACTGTGCCAAACCGAAACGCTCGGCATTCTCAATCATCATAACGGTAGCATTAGGAACATTAATACCAACCTCAATAACCGTTGTCGAAACTAACACATCGATATTCCTATTGTAAAAAGCTTCCATTATCTGCTGTTTCATAACCGGACGCATTTTACCGTGAAGACATTCTATCTGAATCGAGGTGGACAATACTGACTTTAGTTTTTCTGTATAATCCACCACATTTTCAAGGCTGTCATCATTTCCCTCTTCCACCATAGGACAAATAATATAAGCCTGTCGTCCTTCGGATACTTCTTTTTCAATAAACTTATAGGCCGTAGGACGATATTTTGTTCCCACCACGCAGTTTTTAATAGGCAAACGTTTGGAAGGAAGTTCTTTAATAACAGATATATCCAAATCTCCGTAAAGAATCAGCGCAAGTGTTCTGGGAATAGGAGTTGCACTCATAACAAGAATATGAGGCATTGCACCTTTATTGGCAAGCATTTCCCTCTGACGTACACCAAACCGGTGCTGCTCATCGGTAATTACCAATGCAAGCTGTTTAAATTCAACCTTGTCCTGAATCAACGCATGGGTACCAATAATAAGATTTACATCTCCATTTTTTATATCTTTATAAATTTCTCTTTTATCTCCCGCTTTTGTGGAACCTGTCAAAAGAACACATTTAAAAGGCAGATTAAATTCTTTTGTTAATTTGGATATTGTTTCATAGTGCTGTGCTGCAAGCACTTCGGTAGGTGCCATCATTGCTCCCTGATAACCGTTTGAAACACATAAAAGGAGAGACAGAACCGCCAATATGGTTTTCCCGGAACCCACATCCCCCTGGATAAGCCTGCTCATAATATTGCCACCCGTCATATCGTGGCATATTTCTTCCATAACCTGCTTCTGACCGTCCGTCAATTTATACGGCAATGACTGAATAAGTCTGTAAACATCTGCCGTTTCAATCATTGGAAATTGACTTTTCTGATGTTTTATTTGTGTTTTATTACGCCGTACCAACAATAAAAACAAAAAGAATTCTTCAAAAACCAGACGTTTTCTGGCTTCCATCAGTTTTTCCATATTATCCGGAAAATGCATTGTATGGACAGCTTCTTCATAGCCCATCAAAGAATATCTTTCCCTAATCCATAAAGGTATATGCTCATCAGGAAAAGTATATAAACTAAGAACCTGTGCAACCGCTTTTTTAATACTATTGTTGGTAAGTCCTTTAGTCAGCGGATATGAAGGCTGGATATTCTCCAAAAGCATCTTATAATCTTCTTCTTTATAAAAACGGGGATGTTCCATTTTGCCATCCCTCAAATTCCCCCTGAAGATATATGTCATGCTCGGCTTAAAAGTGTTCTTCAAATAAGGCATATTAAAAAAAGTCAGTTCCACCTGACCGGTATTATCTTTTGCAATAAAACTAAGTATAGTAAGATTACGGATTTTTTTCACGGTTAACGCCCGCACAATAGTTAAACGAAATGACTCCACACCCTCCAAAGCCGCATCTTTAACATTCACCGGTTCACTAAAAATCTCATATCCTCTCGGATAATATTTCAGTAAATCTCCGATAGTGTAAATATTCAATTTTTCAAAAAGGCCTGCGCTTTTTGCTCCGATGCCTTTCAACTCTTGAATACCGGTCGTCAAATCCATAAAAAAATCTCCGTCACCTTAATTTTATCCCCTTCTATATAAAATTTACATTATACTAAATGCTTTTTCAAGTAATACTCTTGTCAAAATTTGTTAAAATTTACAATTTTTCAGTAATTTTATTAAATAAACTATTTATTTTCACAACAAAAAGTGATAATATATTATATATTACAAATTTTACTATTAAGTATCAAATCGGAGGTACTATATGAGTTTGTTTAACAAAAAGAAAAGTAAAGCAGAAGTTACACCCGAAGTTACATTTGAAAACATCATTGCTGAAAAAGATTGTTTACTCAAAACAAGTGCCACACAAATGCTTGACAAATATAACGATATCAAGCAGGCCGAAAGTGCAATTGATGAAGAATTCAACAGCATTCACGAGAATTTCTCAACAGTTGTATCAGATGCAGATAATCTTACATCAATTATTCAGGCATCCGGTCAGTCTATCGACAAAACTGCTGAGATAGCCTCCAGCTTCCAAACAGTTAAAGCTGACATCTTCAATTCCGTTTCTGAAGCCAAAGCTGAAATTGACAATTTAAAAAACAGTTCCGCGCAGGCTGTTTCCAGTTACGAAACAATGAATCAGACCTTTGTTGCTCTTCAGGATGCAGTAAATGATATCAAACAGTGTATGTCAGGAATTATTGCAGTTGCAAATCAGACCAACCTGTTATCTCTTAACGCTTCTATTGAAGCTGCCAGAGCAGGTGAAGCAGGACGTGGATTCGCCATCGTAGCAGATCAGGTTCGTCAGTTATCTGACGAAATCAAAAAATTAACCGGAGATGTAGAAAGAAGTATCTCCAGTGTAGAAAGCAGCACCGAGGAACTTAACGAATCAATCCTTGTATCAAAAGCTGCCGTTGAAACAAGTAGTGCAAACGTTGACGTTACATATACACTTGTAGATAAGGTTCAGGAAACTGCCGGTGAAATCAACGCAGTATATACCTCTTTATGTGATTCAATCGAAGAATCCCGCAAAGAAGTTAGTAACATTGAAGTATTCGCTTCAAATTCTTTATCATCTTATGATAAAGTTTCTGAATCAATCAATAACATCAATACTCACGGCGAACAAAAAGCTGCCATGTATGAAGAACTTTTCAAAATCATCAGTAAACTGGATCCCGAATCATCCACAGACACTGATGAGACTTGTGCAGAAGCAAATGCTGATTCAGATACCACTGAAGAAATTTAATTTCATCTTAAAAAAATTAATTATTAAAAAAAGGATTCCCGAATGTGGAATCCTTTTTCATTATATAAACCTTTGTTTATAAATTATACTTATTCAGCAGACACTACATAGTAATAAATAGGCTGACCGCCATATTGTAATTCTACATCACAATCAGGATATTTTGCTTCTACAGCATCTCTTAAGCTTTCGGCAGTCTCTTCTGCAACTTCTGCTCCATAGTAAATACTGATTAATTCAAGCTCATCAGTCATCATTTCATCAATCATTCCGATTGTAACAGCATCAATATCGGTTCCTACCGCAAGAATTCCTGCATCACCAATACCCATGTAATCACCCTGCTTGATTTCTTTATCATCAATCATAGTGTCACGTACTGCATAAGTAACCTGACCTGATTTAACATTACCGATTTCTTCACACATCGCCGCTTCATTTTCCTCTGCAGACATTCCGGGAACATAATTAATTACTGCAGTGATACCCTGCGGAACCGTCTTTGTAGGAATTACTACAATATTTTTATCTTCGGTCATAGCCTGAGCCTGATTAGCGGCTAAAATAATATTCTTGTTATTCGGCAGAATAAAGATGGTATCTGCATTAACCTTCTCTATTGCATCCAACATATCTGCGGTACTTGGATTCATGGTCTGACCGCCTTCAATAATATAGTCAACGCCCAGTCCTTTGAAAATCTCATTCATACCTTCACCGATGGAAACTGCAATAAATCCTGCTTCTTTGCGGGGTTCATCAGCAACCGGTGCAGACTCTTTACTTGCTTCTGCTGCTTTTTCAGACTCTTTAAACAGTTTTTCCTGATGTTCAAGACGCATATTATCAATTTTCATATTGGAAAGCGCGCCATATTTTAAAGCTTTCTGAATAGCCATACCGGGATCATTGGTATGTACATGTACCTTTACAATATCATCATCTGCAACTACCACTATAGAATCACCGATAGATTCAAGATAATCCTTAAAATCCATCTCATGTTTAATGTTAAATGTCTTATTTAACAGAATAATAAATTCAGTACAATAACCAAATTTAATATCCTCCTCTGCTTCGGCACTGATTCGTGTTGCCGCTGCGACATGTGTAACTTCAGGAAGGGTAAGATCGAGTTCTTTACCAAGAAAAGCATCAAATGCACCACATAATACTTCAACAAGTCCCTGCCCGCCTGAGTCTACAACTCCTGCCTGCTTTAATACAGGAAGCATTTCAGGGGTCTGGCTAAGTACATATTTACAATGCTCAATTACTTTGCTAAAGAATTCTTCTAAATCTTCCACACCATCTTCATAAAGTTCTCTTGCTTTCTCAGCACCGCCTCTTGCAACAGTAAGAATTGTACCTTCCTTCGGCTTCATAACCGCTTTATATGCTGTTTCTACCGCTTTATCAAAGGCATCTGCAAGAATCGCAACATCTACTTCTTCAAAATCACGGATTCCTTTGGTTAAACCACGAAGAAGCTGTGATAAAATAACACCTGAGTTACCTCTCGCACCGCGTAAAGAACCTGATGAAATTGCCTTTGCAAGAGCCAGCATATTCAGTTCATCCAACGAGGATACTTCTTTAGCGGCAGACATAATGGTAAGAGTCATATTGGTACCTGTATCTCCATCGGGAACGGGAAATACGTTTAACTCATTAATCCATTCTTTTTTATTCTCCAAATTTTTCGCACCTGCCAAAAACATCTTGGCAATCATTTGCGCGTCAATTTTATTTACAGCCACAACTGCATCCTCCTTAATCAATAACTCTTACACCTTCAACGAAGATGTTAATCTTTTCTATTTCCATACCTGTGAATTCTTCAACTTTATATTTAACATTACTCATTAAATTCTCAGATACAGCAACAATGCTAACTCCATAAGCAACAATTACATGGAAATTCAATGTTAATTTATTATTATTAATTGACACATTAATTCCTCTGGTAATATTGTCCATTTTAAGCAGACGCACCAGACCGTCTTTCACATTAACACCGGCCATTCCGACAATACCGAAGCATTCAACAGCAACAGAACCTGCATACTGTGCAATTACTTCATTGTCAATAATGATATTTCCCATATGAGTATTCATAGAAGTGGACTTCTGGGAAGAAGTCTTCATCGAAGCTGCCTTCGTAATAGAACCTTTCATACAAAAAACCTCCTTCAAAATTTGACATATATGTTGTATTATAACCCGTTTCTTAACAAAATGAAATAAAAATATTATAAATTTATTATTTTGTTTAAAAAAAAATAATTTTCACTTGCAATCTGCATACATATCTGTTAAGATATTAACGTTGCGAGCGACAAATGCTCGTTTTGTTTGATGCCGGACATCAATGAACGGCATATGAAGTTAGAAAAGAGAAAATACGACCCAGTCGCCAAGGAGGTGTGAAGATGGCTAAATGTGATATTTGTGGTAAAGGTGCTCACTTTGGAAACAACGTAAGCCATTCTCATAGAAGATCTAACAGAATTTGGAACTCTAACGTAAAGAATGTTAAGTGTAAAGTGAATGGTGGAGCTAAGAAGATGCATGTTTGCACAAGCTGCCTTAAATCCGGCTTAGTTGAAAGAGCATAATCATTACAAAACTAAAACCTGTCGTTTGACAGGTTTTTTTGTGCTTATTTTATTAAACATAGAAGCTACTCTTTTCTCTTCTTCTCATATTCCTGATTGATTATCCGTACCACATTGGCATCTCCGCACATATTATCAGGATGGAAAATTTTAATAAGATCTCTATATCGCTTTTTAAGTCCCAACGGATTATTCACGCCGGAAAAAAGAACATCCGCCACATCCGATTCATTCTCAAAATATCTTGAAGAATGGTTATTATATCCAAAACGGCCTTCTTCTCTCTCATAAGATTTTTTCTTTGACTCAAATAATCGCTTGTCCGTTTCAAATTTACGTCTGTCAATTTCCAGTTGTCTGAAACCATCCTGCAATATCTGCATTTTCTTTTCAAAAAACAACGTTTCATCTTTAATACGCTTACGTTCCAATGACATACGATAATTAAGAGAATTCATTTCATCCCTAAACTGTGCCCGTTCCTTTATAAAACGTTTTTTGCTTTCATCAAGCTCAGTGCGTTCATCCTGAAGGTCCTTTCTTTCATTTTGAAGGCGGACATTTTCCTGAAACAGCCACAATTTCATTTCTTTCAAATCGTCTTCTTTATCCGCGGAAGCCAATCTAACCAAATCAATCATATTTATTGTCCTCCTGCCGGTTTGCCGTTTAATTACATATATAGAGTGTATAAGCGACAAACAAAAGCAACAGCAACATAATAAGTCCGATAAGACGATTAGAAATAAACAGCATCAGCAACATCCCGAGTGCCATCATGAATATTGCCAAGCCAATCATTCTCTTCATCTTGTCACCTGCATATAGTTGTTCTTGCTTAATTATATGCGACAGTACATTGTTTGTTGATAAACTTATTGCTTTTCTTCCTCAGGAAATGCAATTTCCACTGCAGCATCATCAGAAATCTCATTTTCTTTTTTGGAAGTAAATCTTTCAACCAAGTCAGGAACCATATCAAGCAGCTTGGTCATGGTATCCTGATTCTTTATATTAACAAGTCTAGTGTGTCCGTCTTTGATTACAAGCACTGCACTGGGTGTCATCTTGCCGCCCAATCCGCCTCCGCCGCCTTGTTTTGAATCTTTTGTGGATGCACCAGCGCCGACTCCAAATGATACGTCAACCAACGGTAAAATAATGGTATCTCCGATAGTAGTCGCTTCTCCTACTACCGTCTTGGTAGATAATACTGAATCCATTCCTTTAAATAATGATTCAACTACTGATGAAAATTGATTGTCTGCCATTTAAGCATCCTCCCTTTTTAACTTACTTATTAAATCACGCAAATCTTTATCCAAATATATCTTTAACGCCTGTATCAATAATACAATTACTCTGATATGGCCCTTTAAATATATTTCTCCTTCGAATACCGTATTATCAAAATCCGGTGTAATATTAACCTTGTTGCCAATGCATGGATATAACATACCCGCAGCCGCCATCAAATAACCGGTCGTATCCGGTGCTCCTGTGCCAACCAATATATCTGCCTTTAGTTTACGGGGACATATACTTTTTAAAACCTTAAATATCCTGTTTACTACACGGCCGAATACAATTTTTGTTTCTTCGGCACTTATAATTTCAACATAATAATTAATATTTTGTACTATAAATTTAATTTTATCACAGATAGATTTAATTTTACAGATTATATTTGCAACAATATTTTTAATTTTTTCGATAAGATTTCTCACCCGGACGGTTATTTTGGGCTTTTGCCGTGTTTTTACATCCTCACCTGTATTCTCTCCTGAATTTTCCTCTGAATTAACCGGTTCTGCCTCGTTATCAGAATTCTTAGATTCGGATTTTTTACTGTTAATCTCCGCCAAATCAACTTTGTCAAAATCTATTTGTTCAAAATTTATTCTTTCTTCTTTCTTGGAGGTTTCTGCACTTTCCTCTTTTGCGTCAGCCTGTTTTTGGGTTTTTACATCTTTTGACTTTGGCATGCGCCCGGAATGTGTCTTTTTTGTTTTGGAGGAATCATATACTTTAAACAAAAATACAAATATTTTAAAGCCTAACTCATTCTCGTAAACAATTCGCGTCCTCACCAATTTGAGCAGCCAGCCAATATTTAATCTTACCCTCGTAATCTCTGCATTTTTAACAATTTCACCGTTATATCTTATGGGAACAAATAATACCAATAAAAGTATTAAAACAACTACTCCCAATAAAATCAGAACAGTTATACCTAAAAATGTCAGAACGGCCAACGCGCCATCCAACAAAATATCCCACATAAACATAACCTCATCTTGAATTAAGATAATACTTCAGATTACATTCACCCGTATGTGCAAGTGAATCCTCTACAATACGTATAACTAACGCCTGTGCTTCTTCATAATCCGAAGCAAGTCCAACAATTACAGGCGGATACTTACGATAAAACGCCTGTTGAAGACAATATGCCGGATAAATCGCAAGCTGGTCATTACCATTTTCCAATGTTAACACAAAAAAATTGCAAAACAGTTTGCTTTTATTTAATTTCCTTAATAACTTCTTCGGACTTTTAACCGAAGGTGATAAATATAACGGTTCACAAAGCGTCATAAACAAGTCCTCTAAAATACATTAACCTTCTGCAATATTATAGCACGTTTTTGTGAAAATCAAAATATAAATTAAAATCCTGCCTCTAAGGACAGGATTTTTAACTAAAAATATTTTTTGCAACCCCAAAGATTATTTCTTTTAAGGTCCAGATACTCTGCATATGCTTTTTCTAAAATCTGCTTCTCATTAGCAAATTTCAAAAGATGATATGCTTCATGATATTTGTAGAAGCCTGAGTCTACAAAATACTCTTCACGTTGTGGTTTGCTGTAATAGCTATCTGCCATCATCAAATACCAATGTACTTCTTTTTCCACTGTATCCTCCGGCACATTAAAAGAATATTCACTCTTACCAATATACTTAATAATTGATGCTTTCGCACCGGACTCTTCCATGACCTCTCTTAATGCGGTCTCTTTGTACTCTTCGCCCTGCTCTACAGTTCCCTTCGGCAAAACCCACCCTTCATATTTATTCTTATAATTCTTATATAAGAGTAAAATCTTGCCTCGAAAAATAACCACACCGCCGCAGCTGGTTGCTTCAATCATTGCAATTCCTCCCTGAACTGGTGTGTTTTATGATACTTTAAGAACAGTATATTGCAAAATTCCGGCTATGGCAATAATTTTATGCAAATTTGAGCAAAATTATTCTTCGGTAGTTTGTGTTAAAGAATAATTGGACTGTTTAAAATATGCTTCAAACAATCTTTTTGCAAGGGGTACCGCATAATCACCACCGGATCCTGCCCCTTCTACTATTAATGTTATACATACCTGCGGGTCTTCCACCGGTGCAAATCCTGTAAACCACGCATGGGAATCACCCTTAGAGTTATACTCTGCAGAACCGGTTTTACCGGCAACAGTATAATCCAATTTCGAAAGCGTCTTTGCATTTCCCTTATCCACTACAGCATTCATCATTCTTTTTAAAATATCTGCTTCATTTTCACTTATAAACTGACCCAGTGAGGTGGGTTTATATTTTCTTATTATGCCTCCACGGTCATTTGTTACATAATCAACCGCATAGGGCTGCATTAACTCGCCACCGTTAGCAATCGCGCATGTAATCATATTAAGATGAATAGGGGTCATTTGGGTTTTGCCCTGTCCAATGGCAGTTTGAATAATATCCTCCGATGTCATGGAATCATCCATCTGTATCGAACTCTGGGAGTAATTAAACTTTAATGGCATTTCATTATCAAAAAGCAGCCCATCCAGGGTTTTTCTGAAGTCATCTTTGTCCAAACTTGCACCAATATTGGCAAATGATGAGTTACATGAGTTTGCAAGGGACATTTCAAAATTAATGCTTCCGTGGTTAGCACCGTGATAACACTCAACAGAATATCCACCCAAACCAAAATGACCATTACACTGATATCTGTAATTATCATAATTGTCCTTATTCTGCCTTATATACTCCAATGCTGTTACAATTTTAAACGTTGACCCCGGTGGGTATAACCCCTGTGTTGCTCTGTTTATCAACCGTCCCGATTCATTATCCTGGGTCAGTTCATCCCACATGGCATCCACCACATTGGGATCAAAATCAGGTTTTGAAACCATTGCAAGTATTTTACCTGTAGATGGTTCCGATACAATTACAGCACCATCATATACTCCCAAGGCTTTATATGCCACTTCCTGCATTGTTACATCCAGAGTAGTATACACACTATCCCCGGGATTTTTTACACCGGTCATGTCGTTAACCACTTTATCAGAAACTATGGAATTACTGTTAATAAGATAGTAATTTGCCTGCGCTTCTATACCGGTTCTACCATGAGTGGAGAAACCTACAACATGGGAAAACATCTCATTATATGGATAATGTCTGATTTCTTCACCATTTTCACCTATAATTGTTGTTGCAAGAGTCTCGCCGCCACTTGCAAAAATGGAGCCTCTGTAATTTTGTGAAAGCAATATTTCCTGTCTGGAATTGTAACTGTTATTAAATATTTCCTCTTCATTTTTAATAACAAAATTGCACAAATATCCAATCATCACAAGAAATAATCCTACAAAAAAATATGTGGTAATCATAACTTCCATATTTTTTTGTTTTTTCTTAACCTTTTTATTGGAAGAAGTCTTCGTCATATCCAATCTGTTCCCTGTTCTCGCTTCGGACTCTGCGTTCCGTATAAACCGTTTCAGTTCTATTTCTACTTCCTTTTCCGGGTCGTTTAGCACGTTTCTTATCCTCCTGACGTTTTAAAATATACAGTCCCTGAACAATGTAAAACATTATAAGAGTCGTTAGCACCGAACTTCCTCCATAACTTACCAAAGGAAGTGTAACTCCTGTAAGGGGAATAAACTTGATTCCGCCTCCTATAGTTAAAAATATCTGGAATATATATGTCACACCCAAACCATATGTGACCAACTGATAGAACCTGTCCTTACAATTCAAGGAAATATCCATCATCATAACAAAGCAGCTGACACATATCAAAATCACAAAAATGCCCACCAGCACTCCCATCTCTTCGCATATCGCAGAAAAAATCGAGTCCATTTCAACATAAGGAATGGATTCCGGTGTTCCCGAATACAGTCCCATACCGAACCAGCTTCCGCTTCCCACCGCAAACAAGGATTGTGTTACCTGATATCCCTGACTGTCAATATAAGTCCATGGGTCACGCCATGCCTGCACACGCACACGTACATGGCTGAATAAATTATATGCAATTACTGCCGCAACCGAGCCTCCTACAGCTCCTGCCAGCAAATACCAGTAATTCTTTGTAGCAACAAATACGACAAAAACAAATGCCACAAAGAAAATTAACGCACTTCCCAAATCCCTTGATAAAACAAGGATAACAACATGTATACCTGCCAGTATTGTTGTTATAATAACATTTTTAAGCGATACATCCTGCATAAGAGATGCCGCCAAAAAGAACACAAATAATATTTTTACAAATTCCGACGGCTGAAAGGTTATACCGGCTATTGTTATCGAAATAAGCGAACCATGGGTAACCTGCCCTAACAGCAAAACACCTGCAAGGGCAGCAAGACCAACCGCCGCATAAATCCAACGTATTTCTTTAAGAAATTTAAATTTTTCAAGCAAATGTGGTACAAAAAAAGCAATAATAAACGAAAATAATGTGATTGCAAATTGCTTTATGGCCTGTTCAAAATTCAATCTGGAAATCAAAATAAATCCGATGCCAAGCAACATACACATATTATTTACCAATAATCGGTTACTTAGCGGATATAGCATCTTTGACATTATTATTACACTGAAAAGCAAAAGCTGTACAATCGCATAAAAGAACATATACTCAAGACTTTTGCTTTTAATACATATGGTTAAAAATGCTGCAAACTGAACAAAAAATATAATAATATTCTGGCGGAGATAAATACCCTTCCGCGCCCTTTCATCTTTGAAACGGAATACGGCAAATCCTTCATACGTATATAACGCCATAAATATAACTATAAAATATTTAGATAATTGAACAATATACTCCTGCATTACTACCTCCGCAGTAAAAACTGTCACCAATTCTATTCCACACCACGTTTTTCGTGTCCTGTGGTATATTCTTTAACAGGAAACTCTCCTGCATTATTAACAAAATAATTCAAAATACTCTCAGCTTCCAGTTCCTGTTCTACGGAAAACTGAATTCTTTTAATACAGTTATTATAATCATCTGTTTTTGAATGTAATGATAACGGAATGCAATTCCAAATAATATTATAGCAATGTTCACATACATTTTGAACAACAAAATCATGATTATATCTGTCCGTCAATATAATGTCTCTTTGTTCTCCATTACATTTACCGGCTGTTTTAGCAAGACAATTTGCAGTAATCATCATTGGAATTCGACCGTATATTATCTGTTCAAATTGAATACCTTTACACCTTTGCAGCAAATTCTTTTTTTCTGCCCTGTTTAATTCATATGGCAATGTTATGGATTCTGAAAAACGGGAGAAGAAATCCACGGCACATGACTGAAAATTATACATTCCTGCATCCTGAGCTAATTCTATTTGAGGCATTTCAAAATCCCCATTAACAAAAATTCCCAATTCTTCGGGATTTCTTATAAGACATCCCTTAATATGATTATCAGTTATGAATTTTTTTAATTCTTCAATATAAGCTTCGTCCCTTTTTCTGAAAATAAAGGGTAATGCTATATAGACATCCGTCGTCGTTTCTTCTTTCAAAACCGCCCAAAGCATTTCAGATATTACATTTTTATTTTTTCCTAAAATCAGTTCACTCTCGATATATAACCGTTCAATACCGGATATATGATTTATAGCGGCTTTAAACTGTCCCATGTTTGAAACAAGTACGCTGAAACCAGCCGTACATTCATTTCTTTTGCACTGCAAAGGCTGTTTTATTTCGGACTTATCTACTTTAGCGCGATTTTGTTTCAAAATTGCATCCTCTAATTGCTTTGAAACCTCACGTCTTAAATCATTTAAAACTTTCATGGGAACAAAACAAGCCCCCAAAAGATCAATTTGGCAATCTGAAACTTCAAATAACGTATTTCCAAGCTTACATACTTTTTCCTGCAAGGTCTGCTCGTCTACAGGACGACTTGATGCTGCTTCAACAATACCGCCTTCAACACAGACACAATCCCCGGGATTATCCTTAAGATACATTGTAAGCACAAGCGGCTCATTAATATGACAATATAATGAAACTGAAACCTCCGCTTTTTTCTCATATCCAAGATACTTTTGCCTGATTGCTTCCAGTAAATTTTCATCACTTCCGGAATATGCAGGCGAATCAAGCGTTATCATTTCTGCACCGTTATGTCTAAAATAGTATCCGTTTTCAACTTCACTTCTGATATAAAGCGTAGATAATATTTGCATATCTTTAGGGGATACTTTATAGAAATTTTCAGGATTATCGTAATATTTATCAATATATTTACGATAAAGAGCCGTAACGCCTGCGGCATATTCGGGCTTTTTCATTCGCCCTTCAATTTTAAAGGAATCAATTCCCCCTCTGATTAATTCGGGAATATTTTCAATAGTACACATATCCTTCAAGCTAAGTGGATAAGCATCCCTTGTGAAAATACTCTCGCCGTTAATTTGCAACTTATAAGGCAATCTGCAGGGTTGTGCACATCTTCCCCTGTTACCGCTTCTGCCTCCAGCTATACTGCTGAAAAGACATTGTCCTGAATAACAGTAACACATGGCACCATGAATAAAAGTCTCCATTTCAAGACCTGTTTTTATCTTAATATGTTTAATTTCTTCAAGACTCAATTCTCTTGCGGGTACAACACGCACCGCTCCTATTTCCTTAAGAAAAGCAGCTCCGTTTGCACCTGTAACCATAGCCTGTGTACTAATATGAATAGGCAGTTCAGGAAAAACAGCATGCACATAAGAAAGAACACCCATGTCCTGAACGATAACACCATCCAGTCCTTCTTCATAAAAAGGCTTGAGGTATTCATATATTTCATCAAATTCTTTTTCTTTGACAAGAGTATTCAATGTTAAATAAACTTTTTTATCCCATAAATGAGCATACCTTATGGCTCTGCACAATTCATCTGCCGAGAAATTTGCAGCATACGCCCTTGCCCCGAACTTTTCACCTGCCAGATAAACAGCATCCGCGCCTGCATTAACTGCTCCTAAAAAGCTCTCATAATTTCCTGCCGGGGCTAATAATTCGACTTTATTAAATTTCATGATATTTTCGTTTTTCATATAATTCTCCCCGGGCAGTAACCGTAAAATACTATAAAATAGCCTTATCAAAAAAGCTGCCTTGCATCAAGACAGCCTTCGAATTCTTATTTTTTTTGTTCTTTTAATTCCGTCTCAAGACGCACCATTTTCTTAGCATTTTCATTTAATTCAATCTGTAATTCTTTCAAATTCTTCTCTGAATTCTCAAGTTTAATCTGTGCAGCAATTAATTCATGCTTCAAATCATATAATTCTTTTTCTTTAGACTGAATATCTTCTTCCAATATTGCAATCTGTTTTTTTGCTTTAAAATAATCATCTGCAATATTTAACTCAAGAAGAACATTCTGAGTATCCATCGGCTGACGTCTGAAACTGTCCAGTCTGCTGTATTCTGCAATCTTATTATTTATGTATGAAGCAACCTTCTGCAAATACTCTACGCTTTCGTATCCGCTTAATGTAAATACCTTGCCACCGATAACCACTTCGGTATCTGTCTTAGCTATTGCCATACTCCCACCCCTTAAATTGCTGTTTAAAATTTTTTATATAAATACCTGAAATTATTACCATTGTACACTATATATGCCACCTGTGCAATAGATAAACACAAGATTTATTGCAAAATATATTAAGAGATTATCTCAAGTCCAAAATGTAAATAAGCGTTCTCAGTTGCCACCCTTCCTCTGGGTGTGCGGTTTATTAATCCGTTCTTAATCAGGTATGGTTCATACACATCCTCTATGGTTCCTGCATCCTCACCGATTGCAGCTGCAAGAGTATCAAGTCCCACGGGACCACCCTTAAATTTATGTATCATTGTAAGCAATAAATTCCGGTCTACATGGTCAAGCCCCAATTTATCAACATCCATTAAATCCAGTGCCGTACCTGCAACCTCACAAGTAATTACACCATCATATTTAACCTGGGCAAAATCTCTTACACGTTTTAGTATACGATTTGCAAGACGAGGTGTTCCGCGGCTTCTTCTTGCAATTTCCACAGCACCGTCATCATCAATGGGCACCTGTAATATATTAGCCGAATGTTTTACAATAAGAGCAAGCTCCTCCACTGAATAGAACTCCAGTTTATGTATAACACCAAAACGATCCCTAAGAGGTGCCGTAAGTAAGCCTGCACGGGTAGTTGCCCCTACCAAAGTAAACTTTGGTAAATCAAGGCGTATTGAACGCGCAGATGCACCCTTTCCAATCATAATATCAATACAATAATCCTCCATAGCAGGATACAGTACCTCTTCCACCTGACGGTTAAGTCTGTGAATCTCATCTACAAAAAGTAAATCACCTTCCTGAAGATTGTTAAGAATTGCAGCCATTTCCCCGGGCTTTTCTATTGCCGGTCCGCTTGTAACCTTAAGATTCACACCCATTTCATTGGCAATTATTCCCGCAAGAGTTGTTTTGCCAAGTCCGGGAGGCCCGTAAAAAAGAACGTGGTCCAGGGCATCTTTACGTTGTTTTGCAGCTTCAATATAAATCTTTAAAATTTCCTTGGCTTTTTCCTGACCAATATAATCTTTCAAATATTGCGGTCTTAAGGAGCCCTCAATTTTACTGTCTTCTTCTATGAAATTTGTTTCTATCATTCTGCGTGCCATTATCCAAACTCCTAAAATATATACTTAAGCGCTGCTTTAAGGATTTCTTCCGAATCCATATCTTCGATATTTTCCACCTGATTTACCGCTTTCAATGCTTCCGTAGACGAATATCCCAATGCAACAAGGGCTTCAACCGCATCCTTTTTCATTGCATTAGGACCTGTTATTTCACCGGCTCCGTCAAATTTTCCGGTAACATTATCAACACCGGGCAATGTATCTTCTATTTTTACTTTATCCTTTAATTCGAGTATAAGACGCTCCGCTGTACGTGCACCGACTCCCGGTGCTTTTGCAATTGCCTTTGCGTCTCCTGCAATAATTGCAAACCTTAAAGCATCCGCACCCATCACGGACAGAATAGCCAGTGCTCCTTTTGGACCAATTCCACTGACAGTAATGCATTTTTTGAATATATCAAGGTCGTCCCTGGTAAGAAAACCATATAACAAAAATGCATCTTCCCTGACATGGGTGTATGTATGGATTTTTACTTCACTGCCTATTCCCGGCAGCATTCCTATAACATTCCCCGGTACGTTTATATTATATCCTATAGAACCGGCTTCCACCACGATTCCATCATCTCTTACATCTGCCAAAATACCCTTAACATATGCAATCATAAAAAATTCCTCTCTATTCTTTTGTAATACGGAATTAAAATTTTACTAATTAGTCCTATAACAAATCCGGTAATCACACCTGCCAGCAAAAGATACGGAAAATAATAAAACACTCCCGCTGTTTCAACCACAAAAGCCGCTATAAGTATTTGTCCAAAATTATGACATATACCGCCCAGTATGCTTGCACCCTGAATTGACAATATATCATACCGTTTTGCCAACCACATTGCACCAAAACTTAAAAGCCCCCCGGCAAGACTGTAAATAATGGAATATAAATTACCAAATAAAAATCCCGCCAGCAAAATACGCATTACGTTTATCGCTATCGCTTCCCTTGTCCCAATGCAATAAAGACATATCAACACCGCCATATTGGCAAGTCCCAGCTTTATTCCGGGAATTCCGAATCCAAAAGGAATCAGCGATTCCACATATGATAAAATAAGCGATACTGCAAGAAGCATGGAAAGCTTCGCCAACTTTTTTGTATCTGTCATAGAAATCCTCTGTTTTTATAAAAAAATCTATTAATATGCAAAAGTATCTATTTCCCCTTCTTCTGCTCCTTCAACGGATATTACAAGCTTATGAGGCAGACAAATAAGACTTTCTCCCTGCCTTGAAATATCTTTTTGTTTCATACACAGTCCGTCGGGACAATCGGCTTCACGTATATAAGCCTTGCCATCTTTAATCTCAAGGACATTGTAACCGTTTTGTGTTTCTATATTTATCGCATCGTCACCGGTTCTGTCTTCACCTAAAGAATATTCGTACAACAAAGCACCATCACACTGTACTATTACTTTTGCTCCGGTTTCTGCCATGCAGTTTTGTAATACAAGAACAAAAAAAGCAATTACAACGACACCGGTTGACAGGATAATATCATTACGTCTCTTTTTATTGTTTTTCATTATACCCACCTTTTGGCAAGTTACATTTTACATATAAAATATCACACAATAAATATTTTAACATATCTGTGCTAAAATAAAAAGGCAAACACAATAAAAGAACTTCCGGTCTATGGCAGGAATAACTAGCGGAGTTTCCTCTTTATAATCATAAAGCATATCATGTGTGCCACAAATGTTACAGTCCATGTTACGGGATATGACAAATACAACACAAAAAGCGAACGGTTAGCCGCAAACACTGTAAATACCCAAAGCACACGCAGACCGCATGCGCCTGTAAGCGAAACTATCATGGGCATTATTGCGTATCCCATTCCTCTAAGCACACCTACAATTACATCCATAAGTCCGCATAGAAAATATGTTGTACAAATAACAAATAAACGATTAACTCCGTAATGTATTACTTCTGCATCAGGGGAATATATTCCCACCAATTGTTCTCCGAATAAATAAGCAAGATTTCCCAAAACAAGTCCTATTACTGTTACAAGTCCAAGACAAATCCACATTATTTTAAAAATACGTTTATAATTTTTTGCACCCATATTCTGACCGGTAAAACTAAGTGCCGTTTGATGAAGTGCATTCATTGCCATATAAACAAATCCCTCAATATTAGAGGCCGCAGTATTTCCCGCCATGGCAATAGAGCCAAAGGAATTAACCGATGATTGAATGAGCACATTTGAAATGGAAAAAATTGATCCCTGAAGTCCTGCCGGAATACCAATCTGCATCATTTTTACAAATTTATCCCGGTTAAACCGTAATTTTTTAAATTCAAGCTTATAACTGCCATCCGTTTTCATAAGGCATCTTATTATCATACCTGCCGATACAATTTGTGACAGTACTGTCGCCAAAGCAACACCTGCCACTCCCATATGAAAAGCAATTACAAAAATCAAATTGAGAATAACATTTACAACGCCTGCAATCAGAAGATAATACAAAGGGCGTTTGGTGTCCCCGATTGCACGAAGAATTGCACTTCCGTAATTATATAAAAGCATTACCGGCATTCCTGCAAAAAATATCTGCATGTACAAAACAGCAGGATCAAGTACATCTGCCGGCGTTCCCATCATGGTAAGTAAAGGTCTTGACAAAAAGAAACCTACCACTACAAGAATCATTCCGCCTGACACCGCTGTCAGCACGGCAGTATGGATGGTTTCGCTTATTTCTTTTTCTTTATTACCTCCGTAATAACGGGCTACCAGTACATTTGCACCAACGGATAAACCCATAAATAAATTCACAAGTAAATTAATAAGTGAACTTGTGGAACCTACTGCCGCCAGCGCATGATTACCTGCAAATCGTCCCACAACCACAATATCTGCGGCGTTAAATAATAACTGTAAAACACCGGACAATATAAGAGGTACGGAATAAATAATTATTTTACTAAGCAACGGACCATTACACATATCCATTTCATATTTATTTTTTACTTTTGCAATAGTTTCTGTCATGTGTTAACCTCAATCTATATCTTAACCAAAACCATTTTACAATAAATACATAATACCGAAAAGTCTTTATCTGACCTTTCGGTATTATATAATATCCGCTATTTGTTGTTAATGTAATTAACAAGACCTTCTGCTTTTATAATTCTTTGCATAAATTCAGGAAACGCCTGTCCCTGATAAGATGTTCCTTTTGTTACATTTGTAATCAGACCGGAATCAAAATCCACTTCCACTTCGTCTCCGGCTTCAATGCCTTTTGCAGCTTCGGGACACTCAACTATGGGAAGTCCTATATTAATTGCATTACGATAAAAAATTCTTGCAAAGGTTTCTGCTATAACACAGCTTACTCCTGCGGCTTTAATAGCAATGGGAGCATGTTCTCTTGAAGAACCGCAGCCAAAGTTCTTGTCAGCCACTATAATATCACCTTTTTTTACTTTTTTTACAAATTCCGCATCAATATCCTCCATGCAGTGTGTTGCAAGTTCTGCCGGGTCTGAGGAGTTCAAATATCTTGCAGGAATAATTACGTCAGTATCAACGTTATCACCATATTTAAAAACTGTTCCATGTGCTTTCATGTTTCACTAGTCCTTTCTTTTATTATAACTGACAGGGGCAGGAAATCTTACCGGTAACTGCGCTTGCAGCTGCTACTGCAGGGCTGGCAAGATAAATTTCAGATTTCACATGTCCCATGCGTCCTACGAAGTTACGGTTGGTTGTGGATACACAACGTTCACCTTCTGCAAGAATTCCCATATAACCACCAAGACAAGGACCACATGTAGGTGTACTTACGACAGCACCGGCTTCAATGAAAATCTTAAGAAGCCCTTCCTCCATTGCCTGCATATAAATTGCCTGGGTAGCAGGAATGATAATGCAACGCATTCCTTTTGCAACATGGCGGTCTTTTAAAACTTCAGCTGCAACTCTTAAGTCATCAAGACGTCCGTTTGTACAAGAACCGATTACAACCTGGTCAATTTTAATATCCTCTGTAATCTCATCGATTGTCTTAGTATTTTCAGGAAGATGTGGAAATGCAATTGTAGGTTTTAAAGTGCTAAGATCAATTGTATATTCCTCATCATAAACAGCATCTTCATCTGCTTCATACACAGTAAAAGGTCTCTTTGAATGCTCTTTCATATATTCAACAGCAAGGTCATCCACAGGGAAAATACCATTCTTTCCGCCTGCTTCAATTGCCATATTTGCAATAGTAAATCTGTCATCCATGGAAAGATTTTTAATACCTTCTCCCACAAATTCCATTGATTTATAAAGAGCTCCGTCCACACCAATCATACCGATAATGTGAAGAATTACATCTTTTCCGCTTACCCATTTGGACGGTTTACCAACAATGTTAAACTTAATTGCAGAAGGAACCTTAAACCAAGCTTTACCGGTTGCCATACCTGCCGCCATGTCCGTGCTTCCAACACCTGTAGAAAACGCACCAAGAGCGCCGTATGTACAAGTATGTGAGTCGGCACCGATAATAACATCTCCTGCTACGGTAAGACCTTTTTCAGGAAGAAGAGCATGCTCAATACCCATCTCTCCAACTTCAAAATAATTGGTAATCTCATTACGTGCAGCAAATTCTCTTACACATTTGCAATGTTCTGCTGACTTAATATCTTTATTAGGCACAAAATGATCCGGTACAAGGGCAATTTTATCCTTGTGGAAAACTCCGGATACTTTCATTTTCTCCATTTCTTTAATAGCAACGGGACTTGTAATGTCATTACCGAGCACCAGGTCCAAATCTGCTTCAATAAGCTGACCTGCTTCAACCTTTTCAAGTCCTGCATGGGCTGCCAGAATCTTCTGTGTCATTGTCATTCCCATAAGTGTGTCTCCTTTGAGTATTTTATTTACTTTATGACTTTTAATTATATTTCCAACTTTGACTATTGTACCACAGATTGTGCTATTCTTGAAATACATATTATTTATATTTACTATTCCTTGTAGTTATGATAGGATGAGTTTGGATAACATTGGATTATAGGTATTAAAAACTGTATATATAAAAGTTTCCATTCCGGTCACGCTCGCGCTCTATAAAAAACGTAACGGTACTAAGGATTTTTCGGCATTGCATTTGAAAAATCCAAGTGCCGACGTTTTTTAAAGGACCGTCACGGAAAAGATTTTATATATACAGTTTAATCTACGGATAATAAGGAGACCTTCGTAAATGAACTCGGAAAATTTAAACTTATATTATATTTTTTATACAACGGCTTTAAACGGCAATATTTCAAATGCTGCTAAAAAACTTTACATCAGTCAGCCGGCGGTTTCAAAGGCTATAAGCAAATTGGAAAGTAATCTGGAGGTTTCTCTATTTACACGCAGTTCCAGAGGTGTGAAGTTGACTCAGGAAGGTGAAGTTTTATTTGTCCAACTAAAGGATGCCTTCGATTCAATTGAAAAAGGTGAGGAAGATTTGAAGAAATCCCTGCAGTTTGGCATGGGCCAGCTCTCAATTGGTGCAAGTACAACCTTGTGTAAATATGTCCTGCTACCCACACTTCCACAATATATTCTGGAAAATCCTTATGTGAAATTATCAATTTCATGCCAGTCCACTAACAATACGCTGGCAGCTTTGGAACGTGAAGAACTGGATATTGGTCTTGTTGGAGAACCTGAAAAATCAGGAGCCTGCCGTTTTTATCCAATTCGGGAAATACAGGACATTTTTGTAACTACCGAACAATATATTAACCAATTGTCCATGCAGAACAAATCGCAAACCATTACCTTGGAAGATGTAACACTTTTACTCCTTGATAAAGATAACATTACCCGCCGGTATGTTGAGAAATATTTGCTTGATTATCATTTAACTCCCTCTTCTATTTTAGAAGTCAGCACCATGGATTTATTGATTGAATTTGCAAAAGCCGGTTTAGGTGTTGCGTGTGTAATTAGCGACTTTATCCAGAAAGAACTGACAGACGGTTCATTAATTCCATTTCCATCAAACTATGAAATACCCCCAAGAAAAATAGGGTTCGCAGTCAAAGATCGTACAAACCCTAATTCCATAATGCAAAAGTTTATGCAATTATTTATGCCAGACGGTGTTGACTTTAAGCATCTCCTCTCACAAAACGCTCCGTAAGTTCTGCCGGGTTAACAGTCAATTCTGTTGATGATATATTTTTAAGTATAACCTCCACCTTATCCTCATGCTCATAAACATCAAGATATTCACGGGCGCCTTCCATTGCATATTTGATTATTGATATTTCTGTCTCTTTACAGTTTGTATCAATAATACTTTGATACATAAATGCAGCACGCCTTGCTACTTTTGCCTGACTATATAAATATGCTGTCTCAAAAGCGTTTTTCTCAAGTTCTTTTAACAATGATGGTCGTGTCATTACTAACTCAATATGCTTTGCAAAATCTGACACATCTTCCCTTGTCAAATATCCATTTATTCCATCTTTAACAATGTCAGATACACCTGTTGCTTTTACAGCAATCACCGGAGTCTCGGCCGCCATTGTTTCAATAATTACAATTCCCTGGGTTTCTGTCTTTGAGGCAAACAAAAACAAGTCTGCTGCACGGTAATAATCCGGTAACTTTTCATTAGCAATTCCACCGGTGAAAAATATTTCATTTTCCATATGTAAATTTTTTACCATTTCCTCATACTCTGCCCGATTAGGTCCCTCACCTACAAACAACATACGGAAAGGCTTTTTATACATAATTTTGTAATAAGCGAGTACTCCTATAAGAAACGGAATATTTTTTTCATGAGCAATCCGCGATACCGAAATAAATAAAGGACAATCTTTTGCTTTATATTCATCACGTATCTTTTCACTATTTTGTAATTCACCATGAAAGCTTTCCTCTTTTAAACCCGTTGGTAAAACAGATACTTTATCTTCATCAAGGTCGCAAATATTAATCAGATATATCCGGGAACCAGTCTTTCCTGAATAACATCAAGTATTGTCTTTTGTATTTTATACTTGTACTTATTGTTACCATGTTCTGCGCTCTTTTCGAGCCACATTATCGGTTTTAAATAATGCAGATACTGCTCATATCTTGTATGATATGTAAAAATCAGAGGAACATTATACTTTTTAGATAAGTAAACTGCCGTATTACCGATTGCAATGGGATGATGTACATGAATTATATCAAAATCGCCCTCTTTAAATGCTTTTTCTATTTTCGGATCAATTGGATTAGGGATAACTATTCCACCTGCTACGTTTTTAATTAATGAATGATATCTTACTTCATTACAAGTATCATTTTCTATCTGACTATCCTCGTATGTAGGAGCAAAAACAGTTACCTCATGTCCTTCTTTTCTTAATCCATCAGCCAAACGCTCAACCGAAATTGGAACACCACCGATAAACGGCTTATAATTATTTGTCATAAGTGCTATTTTCATCATTCAACCTCAATATTACTTCATAATTCATTTTTTAAACTACGGACCATGGGAATCAGTTTCGCCGTAAATACACCGATACATCCTCTGGAACGTATCAATGCCATGTTCTTTTCAATCACCGGTTGATGTTTGGGAAATATCTTAAGATATGCTCTCAGAAAAATTTCACCGCCTTTTAATCCAAGGAAATACAGAATCCAACTTCCCACAAGACCTGCCGCCACACTTACCAGCAATGCTATCAGGAAGTTTATCCTGCCATTAGCTGCGAATACTCCTGCAAGCGGCATAATTATGCCTGCCGGAAATCCCGGCAAATTCAAATATTCCAGTAATACGATTACAAAAATTGCAATCAGTCCATATTGGGAAAAATAAAAGGAAATTGTTTCGAATGTCATTTATACCTACCTCGTTTCATTTATTTGCAATTGCTTTACGAGTATGAGTATAAAATTAAGAAATGAAAAATGAATGGTGAAAAAACGAAAGAATTTCTAAAGAGATTATTGAGAATTATTATAAAAAATGGTTGCAACTATTTTTAGTTGCAACCATTCAGACTGTAGACAAAGTCCCGAGTTTTTGCTCGGGATTTTTCTATGAAAAGAG
>CAZGSF010000014.1:0-29461 GCA_964528145.1 uncultured Lachnospiraceae bacterium
TCTTCAGTATGGAATTTACTTTTGCATGCGGAATTTAACTTTTCACTCAACCTTAATTTTATATTGAAATACATATTGACTTTTACATATGAGTTAGTATAATAGTATACAGTTTGTTTAGTGACAGTAAACTTTTGGTTTAATAAAGGACATTCTTATGAAAATCGGACACAAAATTAAAGAATTACGTGTTATGAAGAACCTTACCCAGGAAGAACTGGCCGACAGAGCCGAGCTTTCAAAAGGCTTTATCTCCCAGTTAGAGCGTGATTTAACATCACCTTCCATTGCAACACTTGTGGATATACTTCAGGTGCTGGGAACGGACTTGAACGAATTTTTTCAAGAAACCAAGGACGAGCAGATTGTTTTTCATGACTCGGATTATTTTGAAAAAACAGATGAAAATCTGTGTAATAAAATTGAATGGATTATTCCCAATGCCCAGAAAAACATTATGGAACCAATCCGCCTTACACTGCAGCCCGGCGGCTCCACTTATCCGGACAACCCACATGAAGGCGAAGAATTCGGTTATGTTTTATCAGGAAGCATTACTATTCATATAGGTAATAAAAAATATAAAGCCAAAAAAGGTGAATCCTTCTACTTCACTCCCGGTTCCACCCATTACATAAAAGCAAGTGAGAAAGCCGGTGCAACATTAATATGGGTTAGTTCTCCTCCCAGTTTTTAACAAAAATTTGTTATTTTATTTTACAGATAGAATTTACATTACGAGGTGCTTAGCATGAAAAAGCTGGTTGATTTTCAGAATATTTCAAAATCCTATGACGGACAATTAGTTTTAGACGATTTAAATCTTTACATACGCGAAAATGAATTTTTAACTTTACTGGGTCCCAGCGGTTGCGGTAAAACTACTACCCTGCGCATTTTGGGTGGTTTTGAAACTCCCGATACCGGCCGTGTTATTTTTGACGGACAGGATATTACCAAGCTGCCTCCAAATAAGAGACAGCTTAATACTGTTTTCCAGAAATATGCACTTTTCACACATATGACTATTGCGGAAAATATCGCTTTTGGTCTGAAAATCAAAAACAAATCAACAAATTATGTAAAAGATAAAATCAAATACGCTTTGAAGCTTGTAAACCTTGATGGTTTCGAGAACCGTATGCCCGATTCTTTAAGCGGCGGTCAGCAGCAGCGTATTGCTATCGCCCGTGCTATCGTTAACGAGCCTAAGCTCCTGCTTCTTGATGAGCCCTTAGGTGCTCTTGACTTAAAACTCCGTCAGGACATGCAGTATGAATTAATCCGTCTAAAAAACGAATTAGGTATTACCTTTATATATGTAACCCACGACCAGGAAGAAGCTCTTACAATGTCTGACACCATCGTAGTAATGAATCAGGGATACATCCAGCAGATTGGTACTCCTGAAATGATTTACAACGAGCCGGAAAATGCTTTCGTAGCAGACTTTATAGGCGAAAGTAATATTATAGCTTCTACCATGGTTGAAGACCGTCTCGTTGAAATTCTAGGTGCTAAATTTGCCTGTGTGGACGAAGGCTTCGGACATAACAAGCCTGTTGACGTTGTTATCCGTCCAGAGGACGTGGAGCTTGTTGAACCTGGTCAGGGAACCATCAATGGTGAAGTTACCCACCTTATTTTCAAAGGCGTTCATTATGAAATGGAAGTTATGGCGAACGGTTTTGAATGGCTAGTACACTCTACCAAACTGTTCCCGGTAGGCACCAAAGTTGGAATTAAGGTTGACCCTTTCAATATTCAGATTATGAACAAACCTGAATCAGAGGACGAGGAGGCTGTAGGCATCAATGAATAAAAAGAAGCTTTTATCAGCTCCTTATCTGTTCTGGGCCGTAGCATTTATCATCATTCCCCTTTGTATGGTGTTCTACTATGGTCTCACAGACAAAACCGGAGCATTTACCTTAGAAAACATTATGGCAATTGCAACACCTGAGCACTATAAAGCTTTGTGGATTGCCATTAAATATTCTTTAGAAAGTACAATTATTTGTTTATTACTTGCTTATCCCCTTGCTATGATTCTTTCAAAAATGCAGGTAAATCAGCATAGTTTTATTGTGTTTATTTTTATTCTGCCCATGTGGATGAACTTTTTACTCCGCACCCTTGCATGGCAGACATTACTTGAAAAAAGCGGCGTTATAAACAGTATTTTAACCTTTTTAGGTCTGCCCACATTATCCATTATTAACACACCGGCAGCCATTATTCTGGGTATGGTTTATAACTTCCTGCCCTTTATGGTTTTACCTATTTATAATGCTCTTACAAAAATTGACCCTAACGTCATTAATGCTGCAAGAGATTTGGGCGCAAACTCCTTCCAAACCTTCTCACGCATTACGCTGCCCTTAAGTTTACCCGGTGTCATAAGTGGTATTACCATGGTTTTCGTACCCGCACTTACTACCTTCGTAATCAGTACAATTCTTGGTGGCAGCAAGATTCTTTTAATCGGTAATGTTATTGAACAGGAATTTACTACCACCGGCAACTGGCATTTGGGAAGTGGACTTTCCATAGTTCTTATGCTCTTTATTATTGTCAATATGGTTCTTACGGCTATCTTTGACAAGGATGGGGAGGGCAATACATTATGATGAAATCTGCAGCAAGAAAAATATATATTACTTTAATTTTTATTTTCTTATATGCTCCCATTTTAACTCTGATGGTATTATCTTTTAACTCCAGCAAAACAAGAGCTAAATGGGGAGGCTTTACCTTTAAATGGTATAAAGAACTTTTTGAAAACGAAGTTATCCTGACTGCACTCGGTAACACTCTTCTGATTGCTTTCCTGTCAGCACTGATTGCTACTGTAATAGGCACAATTGCATGTATAGCCATGCAGGCAATGCATAAAAGAAGCCGTACAATATTGATTGGTGTTACTAACATACCCATGCTTAATGCAGAAATTGTAACAGGTATCTCCCTGATGCTTTTATTTATAACATTGGGTGTTAAATTTGGATTTATGACCATTTTACTGGCACATATTACCTTTAATATTCCTTATGTTATATTAAGCGTAATGCCACGCTTTAAGCAACTTAACCCAAGTACTTATGAAGCTGCTCTTGATTTGGGTGCATCACCTGTACAGGCATTTTTCAAGGTGGTTTTCCCTGATATACTTCCCGGTATAATGTCAGGCTTTCTAATGTCATTTACCATGTCACTTGATGATTTTATTATTACACACTTTACCAAGGGACCAGGTGTGGACACACTGTCCACCAAAATTTACTCAGAAGTTAAAAAAGGAATCAAGCCGGAAATGTATGCGTTGTCCACGTTAATTTTCGTGGCAGTTCTGGTGCTTTTATTCCTTGTTAACTATATTCCAAAAGATAATAATAATGAAAAGAAAAAGAAGGAGAAGAAAAAGTTATGAAAAAATTTGTCACTGTATTACTTTTAGCTGCCCTCTCTACTTCTCTTCTGGCAGGCTGTGGCGGCTCATCAGGCGGAGAAAACGGCGAGGTGTATGTGTACAACTGGGGAGAATATATCGACCCTGACACAATCGATATGTTCGAGGAGGAAACCGGTATTAAGGTTATCTACGAAGAATTTGAGACAAACGAAATCATGTATCCCAAGGTAGAAGCCGGTGCTTCTGTTTATGATGTTATCTGCCCCTCCGATTACATGATCCAGAAAATGATCGATAACGATTTACTCAGCCCCTTAAACTTTAACAATATGCCCAATGCTAAAGCAAATATAGGCGCACAGTATTATGCTTCCGCATCAGAATTCGATCCCGGCAATCAGTACTGCGTACCGTACTGCTGGGGAACTGTTGGTATTCTTTACAATAAAACCATGGTAGACGAACCTATTACAAGCTGGTCTGTTCTCTGGGACGAAAAGTATGCCGACAACATTTTAATGCAGGATTCTGTCCGTGATGCATTTATGGTAGCCCTTAAATTAAACGGTTATTCCATGAATACCATGGATACCACTGAGCTTGAAGCTGCAAGGGATGCCCTTATTGCTCAAAAGCCGCTTGTACAGGCATATGTTGTAGACCAGGTAAGAGATAAAATGATTGGCGACGAGGCTGCTATAGGTGTGATTTACTCCGGAGAAGCAATCTATACCCAGCGCGAAAATCCCAACCTTGAATATGTAATTCCCGAGGAAGGCAGCAACGTATGGATTGACGGATGGGTAGTTCCCAAGAATGCTCAAAACAAAGAAAATGCAGAGAAATTTATCGATTTTATGTGCCGTGCTGACATTGCACTTATGAACTTTGAGTATATTACATACTCTACTCCCAATGTTGCTGCACGTGAGCTTATCGAGGATGAGGATATCCGCAATTCTGAAATTGCATTCCCTGACCTTACACAATACGAAAACATGGAAACCTTCCATTACCTGGGTGAAGAAGGTGACGAACTTTACAACAATTATTGGAAAGAAGTAAAATCTGAGTAAACGATAAGATAATTTTTAAAGTATATTACAAAAAACTTGGAGACCAACAATAGGGTTTCCAAGTTTTTTATTAACACAAATTTTATAATTTCTCCTTTTCTTTTTTAAAGTATTCCGGATAACGTTTCTTAACAGCCTCACATTGACGGAAACCTTCATATATATGTTTTGAAATCAATCCGTTAAGTTCAACAATATTTCCATGTTCAATACATTCCACGAGTATGACATGGTCCTTATATAATCGTTCCAAATTATCTTTGCCACACAAATTAAGCAGTGTTCTGAATCTTTCATACTGAGCATTCATAAAGCTGAACATCAAATGAACATTACTTCTGCCTGCTTTTTCATATAACATATAATGAAATTCATTATCCTCTAATATAAATGCACGACTAAGTTCATCAATATCCATATCAGATTCAAGTAACCGTTTCTGCTTATCCAGCTTTTCCATCACTTCTTTTTTGTCGGATTCACTGAACTTTTCTGACAGTTCCGTCAAAACGGCCGCATCCAGTTTTTCACGCATATATAAAATATCTGAAACCATTTCTAAATCTATCTGCGTTACAAATGTACCTATATGCGGACGTACCTCAAGAAGTCCTTCTGCTTCCAACATCTTAAAAGCATCTCTGACCGGCGTACGTGACACCTCATATTCCGCCGCTGTTTCAATTTCGCTGACAGAAGAAAGAGGTGGTAACTCCAAATGAAGTATCTTCTCTCTCAATTTTTGATAAACATTCTCCGAACTACCCGGAAATTTTTTTTCGTACATGATTATCCTCTGTTTTTCTAAAAAGTCACATTTAAAGCTACCAAATAATACAAATTATTATAACAAAAATTATAATCTTCCGGAAATAAATGTCAATACTTGTATACAACAATATGCTGTGTCATTTTTTAACTATTTTTACTATATATGGAAATAAAAAGAGCAAAACACACAAAAAAATTGTTTTAAATTGTGCAAAAAAGAGAAAAGTTGAATAAAGATTGACGCTTGTATACAAGCATGATATAGTTAAAATTAACAAGGTTAATTATGTGTCCATTTATCTGTTTGGACTAACCACAAAGGAGGAAAAATTTATGGCTAAAGAAGTCAAATTAGACGCTAAAGGCTACCGCAAGTTTGGCATGCGCGATTGTCTTGCATACGCTGCCGGTGACTTTGGCTGCAACATGAGTTTTGCACTTAAAGGTACAATGATGATTTTCTGGACTCAGTTTATGGGTTTGGAACTTTGGTATTCTTTATTGCTCATTGTCGTACAGGTTTGGGATGCAATCAATGACCCTGTTATTGGTTCCATGATAGATGCAGATAAGCGTCAGTATAAGAGAAACAAATTCTTACAGTACATAAGTTTCGGTTCCATTGGTCTGATTGTTGCCGGAGCACTTTGCTTCCTGCCTTTCCCTAAGGCTCCAATTTGGGCACAGATTATCATCTTTATATGTGGATATGTTATCTGGGATGCATTCTATACAATAGCTAATGTTCCTTATGGTTCCCTGTTAGCATTAATCTCCGCTGAACCTGCTGACCGTGCTTCTCTTTCCGCATGGCGTTCCATCGGTTCCATGATTGGTAACATGGTTCCCATGGCAATCCTTCCTATGATTATTTATGATGCTAATGATAACCTTATTGGTGAAAGAGTATTTCTTGCAGCACTTATTATGGGTGTGTTAGGATTCATTACCTTCCAGTTTATGATTCGCAATACAGAAATTCGTGAAGAAGCTGAAATTAAGTGTAATGACGACCAGCCTAAATTTAATGTATTAGCTGCTATGAAGAATTTCGCAAAGAACCGTCCGGCAGTTGGTGCAACTGTTGCAGCAGTTGGTATGTTCATCGGTATGCAGGGTGGTGCCGCTGCCGTTACCGTATTATTCCAGTCTTACTTTAACAATGTACAGATTTCCGGTATTGTATCATTTTTCTCCATGATACCTATTATTGCATTTACACCTCTTGCACGTAAGATGGTAACCAAGTATGGTAAAAAAGAATTAGCTGTGATTGGTGCAATCGCTCAGATGGTTGCATGTGGACTGATGCTTATATTTGCACTTACCGGTATTATGAGTCCTGACGGCAAAGGTATTCTGATTTATGTTATTTGTCAGTTAATCAACAGTCTTGGTATGGGTATCTACTCTACTGTATCTTGGGCTATGATGGGTGATGCAATCGACTACAATGAATGGAAATGTGGCACTCGCGAAGAAGGTACTATCTATGCACTTCATTCCTTCTTCCGTAAATTAGCACAGGGAATTGGTCCTGCAGTTGCATTGCAGATTCTGTTAGCTATCGGATATGTTGGTGAAAATGGTGGTGACCAGGTATGGGAAGTTGCTTCCAAGATGCCTTTCATGGTAGCATGCCTCTACTTACTTTCTGCTGTTACCGGTTTCATTGGTCTTGGTCTTATCTATAACCTTGACAAGAGAACTCTTTCTACAATGCAGGAAGAACTTAGTGCTCGTCATACAGCTGAGGAAAAATAAGTTTTGTACTTTTTCATATAAATATTTAAAATAACAAAATGGCTATCGTAATAATTATTTACTACGATAGCCATTATATTTTATAATATTATAGAAATCTTTTATATTTTACAAGGACCTTGATATGAAGCGTACTCTTTCTTACAAAATAACAGAAACAGAAAATCAGATGCCTATAGGCCATTTTTTACGTTCTATAGGCTACTCTTCCCAAGTAATTATTGCACTTAAGAAAACTCCCGAAAGTATATTACTAAACGGGAACTGGGAATACGTAAACAAAAAAATGTCACCGGGTGACACTCTTATCATTCACATTGTTGAAAATGAGTCTTCTCCCAATATTACACCGGTAAACCTGCCCTTTGATATAATTTATGAAGATGAAGATATTTTAGTTATTAACAAGCCTGATGACATGCCTATTCATCCTTCAATGAATAATCATGATAACACACTGGCAAATGCTGTCGCTTATTATTTTCATAAGCAACACATTCCTTATATATTCCGCTGTGTAAACCGGCTTGACAGAGATACCACAGGGCTTACGATTGTTGCCAAGCACATGCTAAGCGCAGGTATTCTTTCTGATATGGTACGCTTACGTACACTTCACCGTGAATATCAGGCAATTATAAGCGGTACTTCCCTACCTGATTGCGGCACTGTAGATGCTCCAATCGGCAGAGTTGAAGGTTCTACAATTGAGCGCATGGTTGACTTTGAAAATGGAGAGCCGGCAATAACTCATTATAAAGTACTCAAACGTGATTTCACAAAAAATCTATCCCTTATATCCTTAACCTTGGAAACGGGGCGTACCCACCAGATTCGTGTTCATATGAAGTATCTTGGATATCCCCTTATCGGTGACTTTATCTATAATCCCGATAACACATATATTCCAAGACAAGCTTTACATTCCCACCGCCTTAAATTTAACCATCCAATCACAGGTATACCATTGGAATTTACGGCACCGTTACCAGAAGATATGCAGCTTATCTGATAAAAACAAGACGCTGTCGGCATATGTACCGGCAGCGTTTCAAATCTCCTATAATTAGTTTCAATCCTTGCATCCGCAGTTTTCACCATGGTAAGGTGGAAAAATTCTTGGTTCTCTTCTATTATCATCACAATCACAATCGTTATCGCATTTGACATCACATTTGCTATCGCTATCATCATTGTTATCAAAACGGTTTCTCCAATCGTAATCATTCCTCCAATTATTGTCACATAAATTATTGGAGCATTCACATCCGCAATCATTTCTTCTATTGCCACAACAGCAAATAAGTAACAGTAACCACAAACAATTCATCTGTTATCTCTCTTTTTACTTGTTTCTAATATTCTATGCCGCTGTGAAATAAAAGTTACAAAATCCTGTTGCGGATATACCAAAATGTCTTTTCCTGCCCCTTAGCCGCAAGCATACGAAGCAATTTCTCCAATAATTTTCTGGTATCATCATGCATAGGCGCAGGATCTCTTCCCGCCAAATAATATTCAAGAGGTGATGAATCTGTATACTCATCTCCTTTATATACCATACATGCAGCTATACGGTCCATCAACATCTCTACAACATATTTGGTAGGCATCGGCGCAGGAAGCATTCCTCCTGGAACACATTTAATACTATAATCAATCCAGTATTCATAATGATGTTTGTTTCTGCCCTTATGATGAAGCCATGCACTGGAAAAACCTATATCTTCACGTTCTGCATTATTAGGACTTCTATCCCCCTGATAATACTTTGCACCAACAAAAAATTCACTTGGACTGTATTTAGACATATCATGGAGCAGTCCCTGCTTGTATAATCCCACCTTAAAACAATTTTTCATAACAAGATATTTATGATATGTGATTGTTTTAAAATGTTTAATAGGATGTAATGCCATTTTTATTTACCATTTCCTTTTTTACTAATAAATATTTTAATACTTCTTGGATTTACCGTATCTGCCTGCTGATTTTCAAGAAGCTTTTCATGTCCTTCAAAAAGCTCCCAATCCTGAGTATCTGCAAGCATATGCCATTCTAAACCTTTAGGCAACTGCGGAAGAGCAAATTCATGAGGTTCCCAATGCATATTCATTGCAATATAGAAATAATCATCCTCTGTTCCATCTGCCTTTTCCGCATATTTGCCACAATACAACATGGCAATATGACGTACATAATTGCTCATATCCGGCTGCCATGCTTTTGTAGCATGATACGACAAATCAGGAAAACCACAGGTTTTATAATCCATATGCTTAAATTCCTTGGTGGAATGAAGAATGGGATGTGCCTTTCGTATAGCAAGTAATTGCTTAACATATTCATATAACCGGCGGTTCTGTTCAATATTCTTCCAATTCAGCCAGCTTGTATCATTATCCTGACAATAAGGGTTATTATTTCCGCTCTGACTGTTACCAAACTCATCTCCCATAAAAATCAAAGGCGTACCCTGGGATAACAAAAGCATACAAACTGCGTTGCGAATCTGTTTCTCCCTCAATGTAACAATGGTTCTTTTACGGCTCTTTCCTTCCACCCCACAGTTCCATGTGTGATTGTAATCATTGCCATCTTTATTATTCTCTCCGTTTGCATCATTATGCTTACGCTCATAACTAACCATATCAGAAAGGGTGAATCCGTAATAATTGGTAAAATAATTAATCCGTCCCATGCGTCCTGTCTGATGCCTCATTAAACGAAGCACCATGGGAACCATATCTTCATCTCCCTTTAAAAATTTACGCATTGAATACATGTAATCATCTTTGTATACTGCAAGATTATGCTCACCCACATCTGTACTCATATAACCACTATAATCAACTGCGAAATCATAATAGAAAAATTTCACATCGGAAAGTCCGGGATCTTTTGTCACCATATCTACCGGTATATTTTCTCCTTTAAGGTGAAAACCATCCACATGATATTCCTGACGCCAATACCTTACCACCTCTAATATCTCACTATCCGGTATTTCTTTCGGAAAATAAAACTGCAGTACAACCTCTATTTTTCTTTTGTGGAGTTCTTTTACAAGGTGTTTAAATTCCCTGTCACCATCTCCGGAGGCTGCATATGCATTGCGGGGCGCGTAATAAAAGCCCTTAGTATATCCCCAATAATTTACTTTTTCTTCTTTTACAGGTCTTGGAATCATTCCTGCAATCCCATCAGGCTTAAGCACTTTTAAATTTACCTTTTCTTCATCCAATTCGTAAACCGGTAAAAGTTCCAATGTAGTAATGCCCAACTCCTCAAGATAATCCAGTTTCTCAACAATTCCGCCAAAAGTACCTTTTCCTTTTACTCCTGACGAACTATGCTTTGTAAAACCTCTTACATGCATACAATAAATAAAACTGTCTTCATAGGAAAGCTTAGGGCAAACATCTCCCTCCCAATCAAAAGGAGCTCTGTTAAGACCTATAAACAAATCCTTTGGCTCTATATTCTCTGCAAATTTCCTGCGCCCCTCATACGCTTTCATATATGAATCAAATATTATTTCATCATCAGAATAAAGCTGATAAAATAATTCTTCATTCTCCTTTAATGCTTTTTTCAGGAAATCATTACCCTCAGCTTCTATAATTCCACAGCAAATTTTTCCCATGCGTGATGCGGTGTAAATATCTGCTTTGCCAATAATTTTTTTATTCTTATCATATAGGATAATTCCGCAGGAATTCCCCTTTGCAATCATAGAAACATGTATACCGTCCTTATCACAATATACTCCCAACGGATAAGGTCTTCCTGCATTAACTTTCAATTCTTTCTGCATAAAATTCTCCATACTGTCTGTCAGAATGCTTCAACTAAATATCTGTAATAAATTATACGCCAAATAAGAAAAATAATCTATATTTTTCATACAATTTTATTATTTTTAACATATTATGCCTTGTACACTTAGTCATCATAGGTTAAAATATAAGTACACAAACAAACACCAAAGAAAGGATATTGGGGAACATGGGCAAATTTGAAGAAAATCTTACTCCTGAAGACGAAGAAATGACCGTTACACTTGACCTTGAGGACGGTTCGGTTACCTGTGCAATTGTTAATATTTTTACCGTAGGCGAAAGAGATTATATCACTCTTCTGCCCTTAGATGAAAATGGTAAAAACGAAGATGGTGAAGTCTGGTTTTACCGCTACTGGGAAGATGAAAACGATGTTAATGCAGAGCCTGTACTTGAATACATTGATGATGATGATGAGTACGAAATGGTCGCAGATGCATTTGATGAATATTTAGATTCTGTGGAATTTGATGAAATCATTAATTCAGAAGAATAATTGTCTATTTAAGGCTGCCTTTTGATTAGATTTTTTATAAATCTGGAAGGCAGTCTTTTTCGTTCATTTTCGCCATTTACATAGTATATGTCCAGATAGTCTTTTGCTCTTGTAATCCCCACGTAGAAAATTCTGCGTTCTTCCTCCTCCTGACTCTTAATTAATTTTCTGCCTCTTGGAATTACGCCCTCATTTGCATCCGGAATTATTACATACGAAAATTCCAGCCCCTTTGCGCCATGCATGGTAAGAAGATTCACTCCCTTCCTTTTATTTTCCTTACTTACTTCATACTCATTCTTATGTTTTCCTACTGCTTTTAGCCATTCCGCTCCGGTCTTATAATCCAGTGAACTTTCTTGAAAAAAATCAGCAAGCTCCCTCAGTTTACATAACTCTTCTTTGCTATTCCCGGCAAGCTCTTTCAAATACTCATCATATCCAATCCCTTTTCTTATATAATTTATCGCAAGGTATGGACGCATTTTTGCAATCCGACTGCAATCATTCTCCATTTGTTCCAGTTTCAAATATTTTTGAGGTGCATTTATACATGCCTCCTTTAATTCCCGTAGCCCCATTTCTTCTTTTGTAAAGAAATTACGTCCTATGTAACGCGCAGGATGATTAATTATTCTAAGAAGCAACTCCCTGTTTTTCTCCCCCGATGCAATACGCATATAAGCCTCAAAATCCTTCATAATGGGGTGTTCAAATAAACTCTTTTGTTTCTCTTTTTTATAAAAAGGTAATCCCGCTTCTTCAAGTAATAATGCCATTTCCTCCAGTTCAAAATTTGTCCGTGTAATTATTGCGATATCTTCTATACTTTTTCCCATGTCGCGCCAGTTGACAATACGTTGTATGAGATACTCTTTCTCCTGTTTTCTGTTTTCAAAAGGTAATACCCTGACTATATCATCATCCTCCTCTAATCTTGCTGCGTGAAACTGCTTATCCAGCCTCATCGTATTATCTTTTATACACAGTTCAGCTGTTTTAATAATTTCCTTTCGGCTCCTGTAATTTACATTAAGCAATATACATTCACAATCAGGATAATCATTGGCGAATTTTCGCATAATTCCCGTTCCTGCTCCTCTAAAACCATATATGGACTGGTCATCATCTCCCACAACAAATAAATTCCTTCGCTTTCCCGCCAATAATTTTATCACCTCATACTGGGGTTCATTTATATCCTGAAATTCATCTATCAAAATATACTTGAAATATTCCTGCCAGAAATTTAATACACCGGGATTTTTCTTAAAAAGCGAGATGCATTGTTTTGCCAAATCATCAAAGTCCATTTTCTCTTCCTGTTTTAATAGCTTATTGTATTCAGAATACCACCACAAAAAGACTTCTTTATCAACTAGGGAGTCCTTAATGCATTCATAATTTTCTCCACTGTTTTTAAACCTTCCGATTTGCTTAATTAACTCTTCTTCCAAAGGCATACTTATATCCGGAAAAGTTTTTTGAAATAAAATTTTTGATTGTTTTAACAGATTAATTTTATCCGATTCGGATATGATTTGATAAGAAAAATCAGATTTACTTTGCTTTAAAATATAATAAAAAACGGCATGAAAGGTGCCAAAATGTACCGAACCCGGCCCCTTCTCCTGTGTATCCTTTAAAAATCGCTGCCTCATCTCTTCTGCCGCAGCCTTTGTAAAAGTAATCACAAGTACTGAAGACGGCTCTATTTTAAGTTCTTGTAAAAGATACTTAAGCCGGTTTATAATAACAAAGGTTTTACCACTTCCGGGACCTGCCAATATTCTGGCAGGCCCTTCTTTATGGTATATAGCCCTTCTCTGGGCTTCATTCATTCTTTGTTCCAAATCCTAGCCAACTGCCTTTTCTAACAGTTCGATACCTTTCTTAATTCTCTTTATAGACTCTTCTTTTCCGAGAATCTCTAAGATTTCTGTAGCACCGGCAGGTGTCATCTGTTTACCGCTTGCAGCAGTACGTATAGGCCACATTACATAACCGTTTTTCACGCCTTTTTCTTCTACATATTTAAGCAAAGTCTGATAAAGTGCATCATTGGAATAATCCTCCTGTGCTTCAAGCACCGGAAGTAAATCCTTAAGAACCTCCAGGGAAGTTTCAGTATTTGTTTTCATTTTCTTATGTGTATACATTGCCACATCATACTCAGGTAATTCTTCAAAGAAATCCACCTGCTCATGAATATCCGGGAATACTTCAATACGGGTTTTTACCATGGCAGCAATTTTCTTCAAATCAAAGTCCTTGGTAAGAGTCTCTTTCAAATAAGGCTCTGCCATCTCATAGAACTTATCAAAATCCATTGCTTTCATGTATTCACCATTCATCCAACGGAGCTTAACAATATCAAATACTGCCGGAGATTTGCTTATTCTGTGATAATCAAAATCCTTGATAAGCTCGTCTAAGGTAAATATTTCACGATTATCCTCAGGACTCCATCCCAAAAGTGCTATATAATTCACTACCGCTTCAGAAATGAATCCCTGCTCCATCAAATCTTCAAAAGAAGAATGTCCGCTACGCTTGGAAAGTTTTTTATGATTCTCATCTGTAATTAGCGGAAGGTGTACATACACCGGAACATCCCATCCAAAAGCCTCATAAAGTCTTGTATACTTAGGTGAAGAAGAAAGATATTCGTTACCTCTTACAACATGTGTGATATTCATGGTATGGTCGTCAATAACATTTGCAAAATTATAGGTAGGATATCCGTCTGATTTAATAAGAATCATGTCATCCAATTCTTCATTATTAACAGTAATGTCACCATATAATTCATCATGGAAGGTTGTGGTTCCTTCCGTAGGGTTATTCTGACGGATTACAAAAGGTTTGCCTTCCGAAAGATTCTTTTCGATTTCTTCTTTGGACAAAGATAAACAATGCTTATCGTAAATAGAAATTTCTTTACCTTCTACGATTTCTGTTTTTAAAGATTCAAGACGTTCCCTATCACAAAAACAATAATATGCCTCACCCTTTTCAATTAACTCCTTGGCGTATTGCATATATATTCCGGTCTTCATACGTTCGCTCTGAACATAGGGACCAAATCCACCGTCTTTATCAGGACCTTCATCGTGAATGAGACCTGTTTTCTCTAAGGTTCTGTAAATAATTTCTGTTGCACCTTCAACGAAACGCTCCTGGTCAGTATCTTCGATACGAAGCATAAAGTCACCGTCTTCATGCTTTGCAATTAAAAACTCATATAATGCTGAACGTAAGTTTCCCACATGCATTTTTCCTGTAGGACTTGGCGCATATCTTGTTCTGATTTTCATATTAATCCTCCTGTAAATCCGGTATTTTCTTTTCTGCTTCATTCTGGAATTTCTGTGCTTCCTTAACCGCCTGATTAAGAGCAATATTGGTACCTGCTCCTGCAATACATCCACCGGGACACGCCATACCCTCAATCAAACATCCGTTTTTCTTACCTGCTTTTGCAAGCATTAACATCTTCTTACATTCTGATAGGCTCTCTGCATGTTCAATATGAACCTCTACATCCGGATAATATTCGCGTATTACTGTCTCAATGGCACTTGCAACACCGCCGGCAACACCATATCCTCTACCGATTGCTGTTGCATCACGCATCTGATCCATTGCTTCTATTTCTTCAAGCAAAATTCCTTTTGCCTCAAACATACCTGTCAGTTCTTCAAAAGTAATTACAAAATCCACATCCGAACGTACTGTTCTTCTTGATGCTTCCAACTTCTTTGATGCACAGGGACCAATAAACACAACACTTGCATCAGGATGATCCTGCTTGATGATTCTTGCTGTTGCAACCATCGGAGTCAACTCATTTGAAATCTTATCAAGTGTTTCCGGGAAAAATTTCTTAGCCAGCATGGACCATGACGGACAGCAGGAGGTCAGACTGAAAGGCTGGTTTCCTGTTGCAACTTCATGTACATAATGCTCCGCTTCTGCCAACGCTCCAAGGTCCGCACCTATAGCTGTTTCATATACATCCGCAAATCCCAGCTCTTTTAATGCAGTTTTTAACATATCAGCCGTTACATTAGGACCAAACTGTCCTGCAAAAGCCGGAGCTACCTGGGCAATAATTTTACGTCCGGACTGCATTGCACGGATAAGCTGGAATATCTGTGACTTGTCCGCAATCGCACCAAAAGGACAACTTACCATACACTGACCACATGACACACATAAATCATTATCTATATATGCTCTTCCCTTATCATCTGTCTTAATTGCGCCCACTCCACAGGCTGCCGCACAAGGGCGAACCTGATGTGAAATGGCATCATAAGGACAAATTGATTTACATTTACCACACTTAATACATTTTTCCTGATCAATATATGATTTGCCATTAACCATTGAAATGGCACCTCTGGGACAAACCTCCCTACAAGGATGTGCCACACAACCCATACATTTATTGGTTACTTCATATTGATTCTCCGGACATGAATTACATGCCGAAGGAATAACCTGCATCAAGGGCGGCTCGTAATATTTTTCATCAATATTACTTTCTTCCAGTCCCTGGGTAAGATGTACCGGTCTATCCTCCGGGCGAAGTGACATACCCATTGCAAGACGCATTCTCTCTCTTATGATTGCACGTTCTCTGTATACACTTTCTCTATATATCGATTCATCATAATTAATAATTTTATACGGAAGTGCTTCCATATCATCTATCAGATTCTCTGAATTATATGCCAACTCGGCTATTTCTCTAAAAATACGGCGTCTGGTTAATCTAACCTGTGTTTCTATGCCTCTCATAAACAATTGTGCCTTTCTTAATTCTTTAGTATGTTAACATACAACGTTTATACAAATAAAAAGTCGCTATAAACCACTCTCTATTCTTGCACAAACAGAAGTGGAAATCAAGTTTTTTCAGTATTTTTTTCACGTAAAAAAATGCTTAACATAGAATATTATTAAAATAACCTACCAAATATGAAAGGAGTTCTATGCAGGATTACAAATTTGACGAATATTTCGAAAGATTTCCCGTTGGCATGGCTTATGTTCCCTGGCAGAATTCATGCAATATCTATGATAATTTGGAAGAAGCTTTTATGACCGGAACTATTTTCCCTGAACTTGATAAACCCTTTACAGGAAGGAGATGTGTATAATGGCTTTTAATACAAGAAATGATCAGGAGCGTATGTTATGTGATATCGGCACGGTAAGTTTTCTTCTTGTAGATATGGCACTTTACCTTGATACCCATCCTCATGACAGGGATGCACTTGAATACTTTAATCACTACACCCGTATCCGTCATGGATTAATGAAAGAATTTGCCAATAAATATTATCCTTTAACCCTTGATACTGCGGATGTTTGCAACAAAGAATGGAAATGGGGCCTGGCTCCTGCTCCATGGGAAGGAGTATGCTAATATATGTGGAATTATGAAAAAAGATTACAGTTTCCTGTAAATATTAAAACCCCCAATGCTGAAATAGCCAAAATTATTATCTCCCAGTATGGTGGTCCTGATGGTGAATTAGGTGCATCAATGCGTTATCTTTCTCAGCGCTACACCATGCCCGACCGCAAGATTTCCGGCTTATTAACCGACATCGGTACAGAGGAACTTGCACATTTCGAGATGATCGGTGCCATTGTCTATCAGCTGACAAAAAATCTTTCCATGGAAGAAATTGAGGCTCAGGGCTTTGCTCCATATTATGTGGACCATACTCTTGCATTATGGTCCCAGGCCGCAGGCGGTGTTCCCTTTAATGCCTGTGAATTCCAGAGTAAAGGCGATACCATTACCGATCTTTTTGAAAATATGGCTGCAGATGCTACACTTTCATAAATACAACATAACAATTTCTTGTTATGTATCAAATCCTTAAAATTTCCAATGTATAGTCACAGGAACTGAAGAATTGGTATAATGTCCTTCCCTTTTACCAACCTCAATATAATCTATCAAAGAATCTATAACATTTCGATTTAATTCCTTAATATTAATAAACTCTTCCAGTAATTCTCTTTTAGTTCTTTCATCTGTTCTTTGCTGTTCTATCACTCTTATTTCATCCCGAATTTCCTCAATACGCTTTTGCGTTGTTTCCATATCACTTCTAAAAGATTCCGATAATTCAGCAAAATCATTGGATGAAATAATGCCATCTACACGATCCTGATATAAGGATTTAATAACCTCATTTACACTTTTCTTTTTAGAAATATGCGTTTGCAATTCCTTATTTAAACCGGCAATTTTTTTCTCTTTAGAATTAATTATATATACTTGTTTTTCCGCCTGATCCAAGTCTAAATAAGTGCTTATTATGGACTTTAATTCTTCAAGTATAACATTGGTCAGTTCCGATTCCCCGATAAATCCACCCTTACAAACATCAGCCTTAACCAAGCGTGAATTACATCTAAGATAATTTCTATCACCGGCAGTATTTCTATTACGAGACATTACATATCCGCAATATTGACATCTTACCTTGCCGGCAAAAATCCCGATTTCTCCGGTCCATCCCGGTTTAGATTTCTGTTTTATAAGTTCCTGGACTCTGTCCCACAATTCTTTTTCAATAATCGGCGCATGGGTATTCTCAACCCTAATCCATTTGTCTTTTGGACGTGGCTTACATTTTTGAGTTTTATAAGAAATACTTTCATATTTCCCCTGCACCATATTTCCTATATAAACCTCATTAATTAAAATCTCTGAAATAACAAAATATTGCCACAGTTTACTTCTTTCTGTGTCAGATGTACGCCTCCACCTGTACCCTTTTATCCGTTTGTATTCAGTCGGATTAGGGATGCCTCTTTCATTCAATGCCCGGGCAATACTTGTCTTCCCCATTCCGGAGGCAAACATCTCAAAAATCTGATGCACAATCTCAGCTGCTTCCGGATCAGGAATTAAATGACCTTTATATTGCGAATCTTTTTGATAACCGTATGGTGCAAAAGCACCTATAAAAAAACCCTTTTCTCTTCTTGCCGTTAAAACACCTTTTATATTATCAGATAAATCTTCCAAATACCATTCATTGACCAGCCCATTAATCTGCCGGGTTTTCTTATTTCCTTTATTATCTGTGTCCGCATTATCAACCAAACCAATAAATCTTATTCCCCACTGAGGAAAAAGCTCATGCAAATATTTTTCTACAAGCTCCATTTCCCTTGTAAATCGTGATTGTGACTTACAAAGTATAATTTGAAACTCACCATTTTCCGCATCCTTTAATAATTTATTGAAATCCGGTCTAAATCGGTCAGCTCCGGTATAATCATCATCACAATATATCTTGTATATTTCCCAATCATTTGATAAAGCATAGGAAATAAGCATACTTTTCTGATTTTGTATGCTCCTGCTATCATCAGATTCATTTTGTTTATCCCTATCCTCATCAGATAACCGGCAATATATTGCCACTTTCACTTTATTAAAGGCTGACATATATCATTTCCTACCAATTATTTTCGTTCCACCTGTTTCAATACAGCTTTATCTGAAGTCCTACCTGATACCGCACCATTAGTTACCATCATTACAAAAAGCTTTGTAAAATTCTCGCGCCTTTTTACCTCTTCATTGTTCTTAAAAATATTCTGACACATCCTATGTACCTCTCTACATTTTATACAGTGTATTCTTGCGTTTTCTAAGTAATTCCGCTTTGTTAGATATTAGCTCACAATATGTATATAAAACTTTAGCTTAATTAATTATCACGTCTCCGTTTTCGTCAAACTCCACTTTCCGAGGATGCAACCGATGCAACTCACGTTCCAGCAAATACTTTGCGAACTCATTTCCCGTCATTTCCTCTTTATTCTGTGCCTTTTTGATAGCGAAAACCCTGTCCGTGTCTTCACTACTCAACCAAAACTCAAATTGCGCCATGCGTTTTTTTCCTCCCTAAATTTTAGTTTAACGATAGGTTCATTATTCTTTATAATAACTTCTATAGCATCCATCACTATCATAATATCCATCACCATTTTGAACTTCGATGGCATACTTATCTGTATCAGCATCCGTTAAACCGTATTCCTCACATACAATCAAATTTCCGTTTTTATCAAAGTACCCACCAATATGTTCATCTTGATACCACTCACCCGGAGTTCCTTTAGCCATAATACATCACCTCGCTAAATGTTAATCTTCCTCATATTCTTCCAAATTCTTAAGGTAAAGGCTCCGACAAAACCAAATAGCCAAAATAATTACTAAAATAATAGCAACTTCAACTGAATATATAATTGATGCCGGATAATCAGCATATATTTCTATCAAATCAAAATAGCTTAATACCCACACTGGAATTTTCACAAACAAATACATTACTATGCCAGTAACCAAAATCAAAATTGCTATTCCAGCTAAAATAAAAAGCATATCGAAAACTGTTTTGATTAAAGCTTTTATTTTCATGTTATCCTCCATAAATTTCTATTTACTCTCGCCTCATAATGCTATCCGCCACTCGTTCAACTTCCTTCAAAAGTTTTGAAAAAGTATCTACATCAATTTCTCCACACATACACTCGCAACACAACCACGTTTTTACGGCATTAATCTCTAAATTGTAGTTGCAATTCCGCTTCAACCGCTCTTCTAAAATAATTCTTATTTTCTCTTCGTAACTTTTTTTTCGCATCATCGCCCTCTTACATCCGGTAAATATCTTCCGGATTAATAATATTCATATTTTTCAAGTCCCTATCCTTAAAATACTGTCTTGTCGTAGCAATCACTTTATCCCCCAGGAACTTCTGTAGTTGTATTGTTTCTATTTTGCTTTTTACCATGTTCTCTGCCAACGTGTAACGTAATACCTTGGGAGTGATTTCATCTGCCAAACCAATTTCATTAGACTTCTTCTTCAGCATACGCCGTACCGTCTGTTCCGATAACTGCTCATTATTACGATTAAATAATAAATACCCTGCTTCCTTAATTTCTAACGAATAAAAGTCACAATAAAACTTAAGATTATCTCTTGCTTCTTTGTTGTTAATATGGATTGTTCTTTCTCTAAATCCTTCTATATTTACACAATAAAAATCTTGAAAAAAACTGATATTAGAAGCTTTAAGATTACACAATTCAGAAATTCTTATTCCGGAATAGCACAACAAATCAATAATGATTATATTTCTAAATGCTACCATCCTTGCATAATCACTTTTAGCTTCCTGATACTCAGATGCTAAATTATTCATTAATTTCGATATTGTCTCTGTTGAAATTGTATTTATATTTTTCTTCTCTTCACGAGCCAATATATAATCACTTCTTTCATATACACCAGCCGCTATATACTCTTTATTTCTTACATAGGACATAAAGGTCTTGACAACTGCACCTTTTCTATATGCAGTTCCCTTTTTTTCATTTAGATAAAGTGTATGAAAATATGCTTTTAGGAAATCCTTATTCACTTGTTCAATATTTTCTACACCACTTGCTTTTGCATATGTTAAGAAAGCCTTCAAGTCTATACGATATGCTCTAAGCGTATTAACAGATAACAAACAATCTTCACAATATTTTAAAAATTCAGATACCAAAATTTCTAATTTCATTTCTATCACTTCCCATCACAACAAACGCTACCATCCGGATTCAACCTGGGTGTAATACCACCCATTTTATTAATACCATCCGAGTATGAATAAATAATGTATTGCACTCCGGTTTCTGCATCTGTCCAAATATGTACCTGTTCACCATTAACCGCCGGCTCCACACCTAAAGAAATATTCGTATATACATCTTTTTTTGATTTCTCTGTATTTATTGGTGTACGTTCTGAACAACTCACCAGAAAACATAACAGTATTAGTAATACTACTAATATCCATAATTCTTTTTTCATACAGTTTTCACTCCATCAATATACATCTAAATTTCTTTAGACCAACCGCTATACCAACACAAATCAGCCATATTGTCACACTTAAAACCGGTACTGTTACAATCGCCGGCGCCATGATCACATTAACTCCAAATATGTTTAGCTTCTCAATGCAGAACGGATGGAACAGATACACAAAAAATGTACTTCCGGCCACAATTCTTAATGTCTGACTGCTCTGTCTCTCCTGCATCATGCAAAAAGTCATAAAAATCGCAACCGAATATAAAACCACGCCTATACTCTCTGCATAAAAGTATTGCTCTGTGTAGGTCTCGCTCTCTCTGCACTCATAAAGTGTCATGACTATGATGTAAAGAAGTCCTACCCCACCGGTGCAGATAAGCCATGTCCTTTTAAATCCTTTTGCAAGCCATTCAAGCGGCTTTTCAACGCTTATATAATATCCGGCGATATAATACCCAACGTAACTCGTAAAAGGGAAATATGTACGTTTCAGCGCGTCCCATGGTGTTCCAAGCATAGGTACAATAACATTAAATACCATACAAAGAATTAACAAGTAACGTGTCAGTTTACGGTCTTTTACAATCTGCCGACATATGGGTGTAATCAAATATAATCCCAATAACATCCACAAATACCACATGTGATAATGCCCCTGGTAAATACGCTCCAGCATATTTTCAATCATCTGCCAATCTACGTCTTTCCCGGTTAAAAAGTGAAAGACGACACTTTGGCATCCATAAAATACAGACCAGACACAAAAGCATATCAGCATCTTTCTGCATCTTCGCACTATTGTCCCGGCGTTCTCTTCCTTTTCAGGATTAAGCAAAAAGCGGCCACTTATCATAATAAATAAAGGGACTGCACATCTTGCCATTCCGTTAAACACCGTCAAAATGACAAATTCCCGGCTATTAACATCAACGCAGCTCCAATAGCTTCCTGATACGTGCAGCATCACCACCATGAAACTGGCCATAATCCTCATAACATCAAATCCGGCATCTCTTTTACTATCCAAATTGTTCTTCCTTCCAGTTCTCCAATAACTGCAAAATAATTCTTTCAACCTGCTCCCTGGTATAATCTTCCGGGAAATAACTCCGGATAGTTTTGGGAGTCAATGTTACTTTTACCGATGTCGGTTTATCCTTGAGTAAAACCATAGAGACCATTCTTTTATTCAATTCGTCGCTTTTGCTACACTCCTTCAGCTGTGTAGCTTCAGCTAACCCCGGTAAAAGTCCTTCATCTTCATATAACTTCCAAACCCACTCCTGCTCATTAAGCTTCAGATATGATAATTCAACACCAACAGTAAATTTAAGTTTACCTTCATCAACCAATTCCAATAATCTATCATTAAGGTAATTAAGCCTGATATATCTTTGTATCGTATTGCGGCTTTCTCCCAGCTTACGTGACAGTAAACTGTCACTTCTTCCGGAATCGCTTTTCCCTTCTTTCTTTAGCTGCTTTTCTGCATCCATTCGCATTTTATAGGCTTTTGCCTTTTCTGACGGAAGTAAGCCTTCACGTTGAATATTTGAATCGACCATGATAATAGTAGCTTCTGCATCAGAATAGTTTCTAACAATAAAAGGCATTTTGGTATTTCCTGCCAGGCGGCTTCCAAGACGACGCCTGTGTCCGGCTATAACTTCATACCCACAGTTTTTTCCCGGTCTGGCAATTCCCGGTACCAAAACACCATACTTCTTGATACTGTCTACCGTTTCCATCATTTTTTCGTCTTCAAGAACCTTAAAAGGATGTCCTTCAAATTCATATGTATCATCTAAATCAAGCTCAACAATTTCCAGTTTTTCTCCGGTTTCTTCCAATTGCATCACCTTCACAGGCTCTTCAACATGTTTTAACGATTCTTCCGGTGCGCTTATCGGAGTACTTGACGCAAACAAATCATCCACACTTTGTATTTTTATTTTCATCGCGCTATTATTGGCCATTTTCCAAAACCTCCTCCACGATAGAAACAAAGGCACTTGCCGCTTTCCCATTAGGGTCATGTTTGAAAATACTTACGCCCTCACTGGCCACTTCTGCCGCCCTTATTGCCAAAGGAATATTTTCTTTGAAAACCTTCAGGCTTGAACTATAAGACTCCCTTACAATATCTGCAGCCTGGGTATTGTAGTTAGTTCTGCAATCCACTTTATTAATCACAATACCTTCAACCTGCAGTCCGGAATTTATTTGCCGGCGCATCTTACCAATGGTCCTCAAAAGTGCCTGCATACCCTTTATGGATGGTTGTGCTGCTTCGATGGGAATAATAACGGAATCTGCGGCCGCAAGGGCATTTATGGTTATCATGCCTAACGACGGAGGACAATCTATCAGTATGTAATCATATTTATTCTTAATCTTTTCTACATAGCCTTTGAGGACCAGTTCACGACAAACCACATTTACAAGCGTGAGCTCCATGCCTGCCATCTCCAAATTTGTCGGTACAAGGTCTACACCTTCCGCATGGTGTAATATTCCATAATCTTCCGGGAACTCAGTTTCCTGAATTTCTGCAATCATAATCTTAGTTAAAGTTTCTTCCTGCTCTTCAGGGTCAAATCCTAAAAATTCCGTAGTATCTCCTTGCGGATCACAATCTAACAATAATACTTTTTTTCCTTTACGAACCAAACCAACTCCAATATTTACCGCAACGGTACTCTTACCTACTCCACCTTTTTGATTTGCCACTGCAATTACTTTTCCCATTTCTATTTTCTCCTTTAGTCTATAAATCGTTTGTAATATATACATACCGGAATCAGAATCCATAATGTTCTGATTCCCCATTCAATCACTCCGCCGGTCTTTATCCGGGCTATACATACTCTTCTTGTTGTAAATGGCATGAATAATGGAACGCCACCGGAAAACATATCTAATATCAGGTGACTAATAATTCCTGCAGCAATACCAATTGCACACCATTTACTAACCAATCCGGCCAGAAATGCCGCCACCACAACAACCAACAATGAATGTGCCAGTCCTCTATGCGCTGCCATGCTCTTTATACGTTTTTCATGCTTTGAAGGTAAAAACACCGCTATAAAACGCATTAAGCCCTGTATAAAGCCCACACCGGCTCTCAAACCTATTGCTTTATTACTAATGTAACTATTGTGATGGTCAATATCCGGCAACAGACTCCCTAACACTGCCGAAACAATCAACATGCCCTGCTCTGTGTAGGTTCCGGGATATTTCTGCGCTAACAGAACACCTATTGTTATTCCACCTAATCTGTGCGTTACAGCTGTCATATTTTCTCCCATGCAACAAAAAATGAGCCTATCATAGACGATATGCTCATTAGGGTTGATTTTATATAATGCTGATGTTATAATTTATTTGTAAGTGGTACTTGGTTGGACCCCTTGCAATTTATGGGTTAAAAAATAACCGCACTTATGCAGAAGGGGCGGTTATTTTTTATGCAGAAGTTTTACCACAAGGGTTATTACCGCACAAAGCATAATTACAAAAGCAAACAAATCACTATATGTAACCATTGGCAACACCCCCTTTCCTCATTTGATTCAAGGGGCCAACCGTTCCCACGCCCATATTATAACAACATCTTAAATCTACCGCAATATTGCATATTGTCTGTCTTCACTTTTCAAAGTTCGTTATTTCCCTTTCTTATCATCAAACAACGAATGATAACAAGAATAACTACATGCATAAATCATCTTATTATTGACTCGTTTCTTAAATACATATGTATTTTTCCCGCCCCCTCTGGTTGTAAATGGTACAAAGAAATACTTTTCACAACAGGGACATATATAAAGCTTACTAATTCCGCCCGAATATGTTCCCATTACAAAGCCTCCTTAATCCGACTATTCAAACAAAATATTAAACAGTCCTTTAATTCGCGCTTTCTTTCCGTCCAGAAATCGGTTGTACAAATCCGGATTCGTTTTCGATGTACGTGAAACTGTCATAACCATCTTTAACTGACCTATTTCCGACATCATCTCAGATTTAATACGTGCTTCGTCCAAATCTTCTACAATGTGGCTGTTCTGCCACAAGTCTTCAAGTTCTTCCTGGGTAAAATCCTGATTTAGCATCATGCTAACTGACTCATCATCAACAACGCTCTCAAAATAAGTTTTCCAGGAATCGTATTCCGGCGCAAAATATCCGGTTTTATAGGCAGTTATATGTTCTACGATTTCATTACGCATCTGCGCTCTTACCATCTCTTCAATCTCGTTCAACATACACACCATTTCATCCCCTGAAATACCTATTTCAATTTTTTCTTCGCGGATGTAATTCATCAATTTTTCTAAAAAGATTAATTTATTCATTGTTTCTCCTTATAGCACACGTTTCATTAAAGCCACAAACAGTACTTTTTCCTTATTTTGCGCCATAATAAGGTATGGGATATGGTCCAATTCAATGCTCTTCTGTGTAACTTCCATAATTTCATCCACATGGCCGTTTCTGCAATCGTAAAGCCGTTTTAACATTTCCCGGCACAGCCACCGCTTCTTACCCCATATGTATTGCTACCGTACTATTAAGCTTCTTAACACTCGCCAATCTTTTTCATCCAACTTTTTATTTTCTACGACTTTTTTATATGTTACCTTCCAATATTTCATATGCTCCTCCGAAATTAACATATTTTAACTCTTTACTTTTAGAACATTTGTTCGTATAATATCAATTATCACTATGGAAGGAGCGTAACAATGCCGGCAAAAGTATCTCATACCACCTACGACACATATCATACTAAAATCGTAACTGTTATTGCTTCTTTTAACTCCAAGGGGCATGTATTACCCCTTTATGTTGGCATCGATGGTGAAAGATACAAGGTTGCTTCAGCATGGATGGAGCCATCATATCACGGTCACTTGAAATTCAACTGTCAGATAATTGATAATAACCGCTTAAAGCCGATCGTTCTCTCCTATCACAAAACAGAGGACGTATGGACCATTCCTACGCCTGACAGCATATTCTACTAACAACTCATGTACTTTTCACTTGCATTTTTTTATATGTTCTGATACTATACAAATAGATAGAGAGTGTGTGTATTAAATTACACATATGCTCTTCATACTTGACTGAAAGACACGTGACCGGCCAAAGTTACCGTGTCTTTTTTGTTTTTCATATCTCATATACATACCTCCCTTCATTACTCAACAACATTTCCTTTAAATACATAACATTTAGTATGCTGATGAAATTAAACTTTTTATTTGTTCTTTTTTTTGACGTTCTTCTTGTTTGGCTATCATATATCCTGTCAAAAATTTTTTATCATCCTCATTAAGTCCGACAAAATTTGATGCCATCTTTTCAATAATCTCTTTTCTCTCGTCTTTTGACATGGATAAATACTCCTTTCTTTTGTTTCGTTTGAATACATTATATTCTCATATGAATACTTTGTCAATATATTTTTGTTTCGTTTGAATACTTTTTTGTTGAAAGTTCTAATTTTGTATGTTATATTAATTTCATAAAAAGGAGGTATCTGTATGAATAATCGAATTAGAGACATCAGAAAGACCTTAAATCTAACTATGGAAGTATTTGGTCAAAGAATTGGAGTTTCAAAATCAACAATTTCTAATATCGAAAATGGAAACCGCGATGCAACCGAACATATGATTAAATCAATTTGTCGTGAATATGGAGTCGATTACACATGGTTAACATCTGGAAATGGATCTATGTTCATTGAAAATGATGATGATTTTTATGAAAGAATAGACCATATAATGACAAATGAAACTGATATAAGGAAAAACCTATTCAAATCATTACTTTATGCATCAGATGAAGAAATAAAATCACTAGAAAAATGGATTAATTTTTGCTCAAATATAAAAAAAGGGGAAGACTAAAATGAAAATAAAAGTATTATTATTATCAGCATTTGTAACATTATTCTTTGTTGGTTGTGGTGCAGATACTACCATCACAAACGAAACAGCCTACGATACCCATGATGAAGCTCCTGCTGATGACGGCTCCTATATTTCATTGGTCAATGGAATTGGGATTGATGTTGACGCAAAATACAACTTCTACAACTCAGATGCTACTATTTCTGATATCTTTTGGGGAAGTTATTCATTTTGCGGTTTTCAACGTGAAGTTGAGTTTGTATCTGAAACCGATGAGGTACTTGTACTCTCCGGATATATACAAGACGACTATTTCATTTCTACCGAACCACACAACGTAAATTATTATAAAACCGATGGGGGCATTGATTATGCAGCCTTACCCGAAGGAACTGAGGTCCGGGTAAAGCCTATTTATCAGCTCCGTGATGATGATATTTTTGCTGCAACTCTGACTGCACGTTACACAGTTAATGAACCCATCGAAGTTGACGGCATGAAACTTGATTATCACGTAGAATATATTGAATTAAATCCCGAAAACGTCACTGCTATTGAGCTTTCCCCTGAAGGCTACACATTTTCATCGGATTGCGAATACTCCGGGGACGCCACTTTTACTCTCACTGACGGAAGAAAAGCCATCGGTACTATTAGCTTTTTTTACATTCCGGCTGTAGAAGATCCTGATGATTATGAATACTGGCTGTCACGAGAAATATACTGGTACCCTAGTGGTTCACATGAAATTCTTGTGGATATTGTTGAATAACTTATAAAATAACCTAATGACAAAATATACATATGTTGTTACAATAAAGGTGTCCCAAGTTGGGACACCTTTATTGTAACAACATTATTAAAAACATTTTTGGAGAGATTCCCCAATGAAAGGCTCTACACATATCGTTATCGGTGCTACTACAAGTTTAATATTATCGTCAATGTATTTTGCTTCAAATCCTGATGCACTGACCGAAACAGTAACTTTTATTTTTGCTACTTCGTTTGGCAGTCTTATTCCTGATATTGACATTCCTGATTCTAAAATTAACCATAGGTTCCCTAAAACAGCGATGCGTATTCGAAAATATATTTTTGCAACTGGATACTGTTTTGGCGATTCCGAATATCAAAAGCAGCTACATTCACATCGTGGCATCTGCCACTCTCTTTCTGCTTGTAGTTCAATTCTTATTGCACTATTATGGTTGATGTTTATTTTTCCTTCAATAATTTTCCCTATCGTCGGCCTTATTTTGGGAATATTGATGCATATATTAACAGATGCATTTACGCAAAGGGGATGCATGTTGCTCGCACCTTTTTCTGTCAAACATTATTTTAAAAAAGAAAAATCATTTGTATTAATTAATGATTATCTCGTTTTGTTTTTATATTTTATTATCTACTTCCTCAATATTATAATCTACTTGCATACATTACTAACTGTGTTTGTTATTATTGCCGAAATTCACATATATAATATTACTTGTAATAAGCCAAATATTTTTACTTACCTTATTCCTATTGTGTTTATGCTATTTAAAATTCCTTTAAAATATTTGCGAAAAGCATTACTCACATTTATCCATAAAAAACGATATTCCAAAGCTACGAGACACCACTCCCACAAGACTATCGCTACAAAGATACCTAACACTATGGAAAGTCCTGTGAAAAAAAATAGCAGTATATATTTCAAACCAACCCATCCGCTTAGTGAAAAAGATATACTTGCTGCAGCTCTGACTGCACGTTACACAGTTAATGAACCCATCGAAGTTGACGGCATGAAACCTGATTATCACGTAGAATATGTTGAATTAAATCCCGAAAACGTCACTGCTATTGAGCTTTCCCCTGAAGGCTACACATTTTCATCGGATTGCGAATACTCCGGGGACGCCACTTTTACTCTCACTGACGGAAGAAAAGCCATCGGTACTATTAGCTTTTTTTACATTCCGGCTGTAGAAGATCCTGATGATTATGAATACTGGCTGTCACGAGAAATATACTGGTACCCTAGTGGTTCACATGAAATTCTTGTGGATATTATTGAATAGCGAACTTACACACCGCAATATATATTGCACACAAAAAAGTGTCCCAAGTTGGGACACTTTTTTAATCTAATAACATCAAGTAAGTTCATTTTTACTCAGTGTTGTTGCAATTTTACACCATGTTAAGGTTGAGTGAAAAGTTAAATTCCGCATGTAAAAGTAAATTCCATACTGAAGACTA
>CAZGSF010000015.1:0-27993 GCA_964528145.1 uncultured Lachnospiraceae bacterium
GATTACATAGATATCCTGCGTTGCAGAAATCTTACAATAGGAGGATTTGCTTATGCTAACCATCGAAGGCTTAATTGCTGTTATCAGCTTATGTATGACTAGTTTCAGTCTTGGCTATTCGCTTGGTCGCAATAGCAAGACACAAAAATAACCGCCAAGCCAGCCACTTAGCGGTTATGCAAAATAACTTATAATGTGGGCTAACCGTCTATCGGTAGCACCTCTTATAATTATATTACCACTAAGCCTTTACTATGTCAATAATACCAACGTTTTAATACTCTACTATTCGTAAATCTTTCCCATATACAACATTTTTGCAAATGCTTTATAATCAATTTTATCCCAATCAATGCTTTTTTCAAAACAATACATATCATCTATCCAAATTGCCATTTGCCCTAAATAGTCAGTTATACTTATATTTGTCCAATCTTCAGGTGTAAATAAGTTGTTTTACAATTTTATTTCCAATTCCAAACACTTCCAGTCCTCACCTAACACGTGGTATGTTTCTGACTCGTTCAAAATAATATCTTGGAAACCTACAGATTTATAACAGTGATACGCAGACTCATTATTTTCAAAAACTCCTAATGAAACCTTTTTTGCACCATATATTTCTTTTGCATACTTAAGTCCCAACTGAAGCATATTCTTTCCATAGCCCTTACCACGTTTCAATGAATCTACAACCACAAAACCAAATCGCAATTCATCAAAAGATTCGCTCGGATTTCGCATAGTAAAAAAACCTGTTATTTCATTGTCATCAATAGCTGTAAATGCCATGAGGTTAGCCACTGAATTAAATTTTTCCTTTGAAAGTGGATATTCTCCTAAAACTCCTGCCGTCCACTTGTAAAAGGCAGTTTCATCTTTGCTCCACGATAAAATCTGCTCTGCATCATTTGAGTTATATGGTCTTAGTCGTAACATACATTTTCCTCGCTTTCGTATCCTTATTTATTTCCCCCGCAACTTCCTAACTACATTCTCTGCCAGTCCCACCATGTATAGTGATATTCTCTTTCAATGACCTTGTATTTTTGATTACATTTTTTACACTCAACAATGTAATAATCAGTATAGTTGCTATCTTTAAAATAAACTTTCTCTTTGATATCTATAGTCTTGTAAAAATTAGGGTTATCATTTTCATCAAGCAGGCAGCATGAACATTGCTGATTTGTCTTGTAATGCTCTAAAGTTCTAATCACTTTTTTTACAAACCTGCTATTTGGTGCAAGTGCTCCACCCAGTTCAAGATTGGCAGTTTTTGCTCTGATTTCATCCAAATAAGGTACAAATTCCTTTATTTGCTCATCATCCTGACTCATTTTCATAATTGTACAACTGGAACACCATACCTGCTTGGGGTCACCGGAAAGAATCCCAGCTAATAATTCATTTGTGCTTTTTGATGTATTTTCCATTTCTTTACCATTCCCGCAAACCTGCTTTATTCATATCTAAGAAACTCTTCGGTCTGATCGTGCAATTCAATGAAAGGATTCTCCTTTAAATGCTCACCTGTAACCATATTGACAATATCATGTCTATCACCACTATATTGGGAATACCCGTCAATCATCGTCATTACTTCTGTTATTACTTCATATGTAACGTCATAAAGCATTTTTTTAACATGCTCATCATCACACTTATGCTCGCTCATGGAACTTTCCACACAAGTATCCTGTATGGCAGCTAGGTGTTCAAAAAATTTCTGTTGCGTTTTATTCATTAAATTTGTCTCCTATGAAAGATAAATCCATCTCAAACAATGCAGCGTCTACGCCTCTTTCGACTCCTACGTCGTATATCTCCATACATTTGGCTTTAATTTTAAGAAAGGCATTTTCATCCCACGCACCAATGAAACAATATTCATACAAATCATTTTCCATTGTACGTATCATAAAGTCACCAATATCCTGACCTATGATACTTTGTTCACTCGTATCAGCCCCATGAAACTCTTCTACATCATAAAAAATAATTACAATTTTCCTTTCTTTCCAGTCTAAGAAAGACACTTTCATATTCTCCTCACCAACCAGCACACTTTCAATGTGTCCGTCCTCTGCTGTGAAAGAATCTAACTTTCTTACCAACTCTGACATTCTTTTCAATTACGCCCCTATTTCCGACCGATTTTTATTTTTTTAAAATAAACTGTTATTAATTATCCATCAATAGAAAAATACTGTAATTCTTTAAATTCGTCGTCTAAAAATTCAAACCTAAAAATATGTATATTATCAAATGACTGTTCGCAATAATCAACATGACCATTGTCTAAATCAATCATCGGTCTTCCTAATTTTTCTTTTACAGTTTCAGCATCAATATTTCCATAAGCTTCTTGTAAATCCGGCATCATAAATTCAACAATTCCATCCAGATTGCTCCAATATTTATTTGCAATTACTTTTATCTGTTCTTCATAATCCTCTTCGGGTTCTTCCTCAAATACGAAGAGGATACCTTCAAATTCACTCACATACAGTTCCAAATCATCATCAAATCTCATTTTTATACCTCCGTAATCTCGTAATCTACCCATTGTCCGTTTTTCAAAATTTCAAATTGTCCCCATTGTGGTTTACCTACATTGCGTCCTTTTACTCGTATCGGTAAAAAGGCATCTGCCTGGCAGTCCGATAAAGGATCATCCATATCTATCCAACCGCGTTCATCTATTTCGTCATTCCACTCATCATCAACAGATTTCACATTGGGATACCATTCATCAAAGGAACATTGAACTGCACCAACACTACAATATTGGTACAAAAAAACTTCTTCCCTTGTTTGATGCAGCATTATTTTGTATATATAATCTGTATCATTAATTTTTAATGGTTTTCTAAGAAAAGCATACCTACGCATTTAGTCCCCCTTAAACCCATAGTACTTATCATCTTTTAATGCATCAATCCCCGCACCACATCCGTGTACCGCTGGGATTTATTGTTTATGTCTTCCTGTGTCACCCCATAGTATCTGTATACATCTTTATATATGCGCCGGAATTTCTTAATCACTCTTTTACTGCCGGAGGCTCCGCCCCCGATATATGAGTGGTTTTTTTCAATGATGATGTGTACATTGTCATTAATGTCCGTAAAATTCTTTTGAAATTTATGAAAATCTATATCATATACTGTGGTTGGAATTTCTAATGCCCTTTTGGTTCTTTCTTCCGTTTGCCGCAAGAATAATTGAATATCTTCCGGGGATTCGCCCTTTAACTGAAGTCTCTCTGAATATTCACCCAATAACTCCGGATTGTCCTGAATAATGCATGAAGCCCTCATTTGGTTGTACTCGTAAGAATCATTCTCCACTTTCTCAAAACCATACTTATCAACGATATACTCCATCACTTCGTCCAGAGTATGACTTCCGGGCTTAAGTGTTTTTTCTATGTGAGCTTTTTTTATGCTGTTTTTCCATCGTTCAAATTTTTGTCTTAAAGTCAATTTTTGATTTCTCTTAAGAAGAAAAACGGATGTTGGTCCGTCGGCACCTCTGATAACTGACACTGCACTTGAATTCTTTTTCATACACGCCTACTCTTTCGTAAAAAATAACTTATTGATATGGTGATAAACAACTTTTTATTGGTTGACATTGTTTCTCCATTCTCTCTTCAATAGCCTATATTCCAATCGCGTTTTCATTTTTCCATCATGCCACTCATAATCAATATGCTCAGCTTCTTTAACAAGTCCACATTTCTGCATAACTTTTTCAGAACCAACATTTTCAGCTAAACATCCTGTAGTTATTCTATATACATCATTTTTTACAAATGCAAATTCTATAACCTGTGAAAAGGCTTCTGTCACATATCCTTTTCCCCAAAACTTTGGATAAATAAAATATCCTACATGAACAATTTTTCCTACCGGAGTACCACTTACAACTGTATAGCCAACGCTTCCAACCTGCTCATGTGAATCTTTCAATTCAATATGTAAAAAATAAAATTTTCTATCAGGCTTCTTCATATCATCTAAAATCATGTTGAAATCTTCAAAGGCTTCTTCTTTGGTGAACAACTGTATGTCTTGCAAATAATACATGGTTTCAGAATCTGATTTGAGTCGATAATAAGCCTCAAAGTCGTTACCATTATAATCTCGCAAAATTAGGCGTTGCGTTTTTAAATATATCATATATGGTATTTCCTTTCCCTTAAATAACTTCTTCCTCAAACCCAATATCATCTATGATTTAACCAGCTATCGCTATAAATTTCCTCATACCCTAATGGTTCCAATCGGAATCTGCCTTTTACAATTTCCATAACAGGGTACTTTCCACCCGATACATAATTAATACGGTCATAATCTACTTCTGTTTTTGATTTGTAAGTATATGCTTCATATATAATTTGCGAACCATCTACCATATATTCCTCAATAACATGTTCATCTTCATACTTGGTGGCATACGAATAGGTTGGATAATATCCTCCATCGCCTCTAAAAGGGAATAAATATCTCACATTTTCAATCCAATATGTTTGAAACAAACAATCCAGTTCACCCTTGCTATAAGATTCAATTTTAATCAGTTCACCATCTTCATTTTTTATAAATTTAAGATAGTCTTTTACCGTCGGACGAATTTTTTCTGATTCCTTCATACCTTTTTGAATTTTAATCAAACAATCATTATATCCTTCTTTATATCCTACATATGAAGTCTTTTTTTTCGGCATATAAGTAATACTGCACTTAGTGGTATCAATCTTTCTATAACCTACCTGCTCACGCACTTTTTTCACAGTATCTATTAAACAATTTAAGTAATTGTAATCTGTCATAATGTTCCCCTCTTAACCTTAATCCTCTTCACCCCAAGGTATATCAAGTATCCAATCACATATCCCAGTGAATTTAATATCAGGTCATCAACATCGCTTATTCTATCGTAAAAAGGTAATTGCAATATTTCAATGGCCAGGGAAAATCCTACGCCCGCGGCAATAACTTTCAAGTGGGTATTAAGCTTTTTGTATACAATCGGATAAACAATACCAACCGGCACGAACATTAAAGTGTTACCAACAAAATTCAAAACAGCTTCCCTAAATATCACGTAATCATCCATATGAACAAAGGGAATCAGGTTTGTCCTAAAGGGTAACATTCTTTCAATGTCAAAAACCAAGGGCTGAATTTTTCCATCCACTTTTCCAAAGGGACAGAATGTAAATCTTACAATAACAACTATACATATATACACCAGAATTAATTGCAGCTCCCGCTTCATGTCAAATTTCCTGCTCTTCAAAGCAACAATCCCTCTGTTTAAGCACCAGATTACGGTTATGAGCACAAGCATGGTTCCATATGAAATCTCAGCCATAATTATTTACCCCTGCCTGACACCTTCTTCAAATAAGTGTTCTTTAACTCGTTCTCCTGCTCCAGCTTGATGTTCTTATCTTTCAAATGCTGCATATATTCCCTGCAAAGCTTCACGCCGCCACGGACTGCCACATCCTCATGCTTCTCCATTTCATCAAGCCACTGCAATAAGGACTTTTCACGAATATCGTTATACGTGTTGTCATCTTTTATAAACATCTATGTGTTTCCTCTCAAAATAAAAAACACCCTTCACCGACAATGTCGGCAAAGGGCGAATATATCGCGGTACCACCTCTGCTTCACAACGCAATGCGCTGCCTTAACGATTCCCATCAGAATCTTATCCTGTAACGGGGATAAATCGTGAACACCTACTCATTCTCGAACTTCATTTTCGGCATTCCGGTTCCAAAGCTACCTTCCATATTCCTTCCTTATATCCGCCTCACAGCCCGAATTTTCAATATAACCCGGAGCGGAATTCTCTGGTAAGGGGCGATATGTACTCCTCTTTGTCTCTACCTTTGCAGAATTTATTTACCTTAACTATATTGATTTCCCTCACATTTGTCAAGATTTTTCTGCCACTATGCCGGACTGAAAGGAACATATGCGAAAAGTTTCTCCCATTGAACGTTGGATAATTTCACTCTATTCAACGAGGCCCCTACTGCAACTTACTTATCAATAATCTCCATCATCTCAGCCGGCGTTACAATAAAGTCCTTGATTGGATAATGTTTCTGATTACCTGTTACCAAATAAGCATCATCATCTCTTTTCTCCATTGCAACCTCATAAAATATCAAATCGTCCATGTCAACCAGAATCTCACCTGTAGGCTGTGGAAACACTTCTACCCCATATTGCTTAACTGCATTTATAACCAAGCGGATTGTCTCTTCCCTAAAGTGAAACTTACTTCTACGAAGCACTTCATCATACTCCGTTAAAATATCATCATGATACAAGGGTACGATTTTTCCATCAAACATTGCCTCTAATACTCGTACGGTTGCTGCATCTGCCCTTTTTGAAAGCAAAGCGGCGATTAGAACGTTTGTATCTATTACTGCATAGTACACCATAAGCACTTACCTTTTTCTTTCCGCTCTGGCCGCTGATATTTCAGCATTGATTTCATCTATAGACATCTCCAGCACATCAGCAGCCTGCTCACGCAACTGATAGAATGCATTCTTTGCTTCTGCCCTTGTAATTGTTGTTTCCGGTAATGTGGCCTCAAACGGAAGCCCTTTAACCATCTTACTTCTGGTCATGAACATACGGAAAGCGGTTGGCAAATCCATACCAAGAGTCTCGTAAATCTCTGCAACCTCCTGTTTTAATGCTTTATCTGCACGAAATTGTATCAATACCTGCTCTGCCATAACAATCCCTCCTCCATGCTTCTTGTATTCGTTTTGCATGTGTTTGTAATACTATTATATGTCATAATTTTAAATTTATCAATACAATTAAATCATTCAGGGTTCAGTTTTCATTGTCTTATCGCATTTTTGTTTCGTCCAGCCAATAAAGCGCTCAAGTCCCATTGCTGCTGCCAGTATAAACAAAGGACTGTACAGATATAAATATCTTGCCCGCGCCTCGAATACCATGACAAAACACATAATCCCCAATATTCCTACCATAATTATCGCTGTTGCACGCTTGTTTACGGAGTTCCCCGGAAGCATCAGACAAACAATCAGACATAATATAATAATCCACATTGCCTGGGATACCACCTGAAAAATGTGATAATTTGTGCCACTGTCGTAGTAATAATTTCTAAGGCTGACTGCAAGGCCATTATTTTTCTCCTGAATATTCCAGTAGAACTCGCCCTCTCTTCCCCATGCAAATGTTCCGTCATTAAAATTGGTAAGCAGCTTACGGGCCGTATGGGAAATAACACCTCCCACTCCCATGTCAGACAAACGCCTGCCTATCTCATTTATGGCATTACGGTTACGCTCGCCAACATTTGCTGCCGCAGCAGAAAAATTTACATCCCACTGGTCATAGGTGCCGCCCGTATCGTAATTAAGCCCCATCATAACATAGTGAAGCGGTGTAAACTCCCTGCCCTCAATCGGGGTAAATCCCATTTTATACCGTGCGGTTTCGTTGGCACTTATCGCCAATAAAGACGCTAACATTACTGCAAGGAGAATGCACACTATATTTCTAACATTTTTCTTCTTTTCTTTTTTATTGAAATTGTAAATATAATGCCAGATTTCAACTGCAACGATTCCGACCACAACAAGAATTACCGTAGGCTTAATATAGTAGCCTATAACTCCCGCAAAACCGATTCCGGCATAAACAAAATATTTATTTTTCTCAGTTCGGTTAATGTAGAGCCACACACACAGTATGGGAAACAGCACACTATATGTATCCGAATAAGGAATGCTAATCCAGGGCGACAGACCCACAAGAACCATGTACATCCCCCACGCGGTAAGTGAAATCCACTTTTTACCGGTAAGCTTCCTGATACAATCCGCCATAAAAAATCCTGCCAGATTAACCAGCAAGCACCCTATCATAACTAACGGAAAATAATCCGCATTAAAGCCCATAAATTTTGTAAAACGTAAAACTGCCGCAAATACCGCCACCAAAAGAACATTATTAGGATACATGGAAAAATACGGATCACTACCTATGTCCCCGTAATTATATGCAACATGCTGTGCCATCTGCACCAGCTCGCCGCAGTCCCATCCGGTCTTAAAATATATCTGCCAGGCAAATATAAGCTGAATTCCAAGCAAAATGCCTGACAAAAGTACAAGATTACGTCTCTCCAGCTGACGTTTAAGTTTTAAAAGGGGTGCCTGTGATACGACATTAATCTCACTATCCGGTTTCCCGGGGAATTTCCTTTTAAACAAGAAATGTCCTGCCAGTAAAAGTAATATTATGCATACAAATACAATGTTTGGAACTCTGCAAAAACTTTGATAAACATAGCTAAACCGGTTGTCCAACACAACCAGCGCAATTAATACTATTGATACTGCCGCACCTGAAAGCAGTTCAACTAATCTGTATAATTTTTCCTCTTTCACAATTCTCTCCTCAAAAAAAAGTGCCATAAACGGGTATTTTCACTCACCGATTATAGCACTTATTTTGAACCAAACAACTTACAAAGCCTTAAGAATTTCTTACAAATTAATTAATATTACAACAAAATTCTTCTAATTAAACCGAATAATCTATACTTCCGCCGGTTTTCTCCTTACTTTCCTCAAGAATCTTGTTCCAGTCAATATTTCTAATCTGTTCAAGCAATTCTTCCACGGAAGCAGCATTGATTCTTTTTGTCAATTTTTCTTCCTTTTTATTTTCTTTATTTTCCTTAATTTTCTCTATGCGTTCCTTCTGCTTTTCACTTACTTTTTCCAGTTCGGCAAAGAATGACACAGTACCATCATCCTTAACGGAGATTCCAACTTTTTTAACATTCTCCTTTTCATCTCCAAGGTTATTAATCATATCCTGCAGTTTACTTCTGGAATCATCAAGTATACCCAGATATTTTGCTTTAACATCCTCATCCTCTGCCATGGCATTTAATGTGTCAGGGTCAAGAAGCACACTGAATTCCTTGTTTCCTCTGGATAAATACCTTGATGCCTCTTCATCAGTTTCATAATCCGCCACAACGAAATCAGTATCACCGTATTTACTTTTAAGCTCCTCAAGCAGTTCCTTTGCTTTATCCGTAAGCCTGCTTTCTTTTAACTCATTAACCTTACCGGCATCAGTGCTTTTCTGATAAATGGCAGCCGCACTGTTTTTGCGGATATCCTTTGCGCCGACGTTCTGCTTCTTTTCACCCGGTGCAGCCTCAACTCCGCTTCCGTAATACTGTTTTGAAACACCATAAACTCCTATCTGATTCATATTAAACCTCCTTGTTTCTTATGCAAGTTCACTTGTTCCCATATACAGATCGTAATATCTGCCCTTCATGGCAAGAAGCTCATCGTGGTCGCCACGTTCAATAATCTCACCGTTCTCAAGAACCATTATTGCATTAGCATTACGTACGGTTGAAAGTCTGTGGGCAATAACAAGTGTGGTACGCTCTGCCATGATACTGTCCATACCACGTTCGATATGCTTCTCAGTTCTTGTATCGACAGAACTGGTCGCTTCATCAAGTACCAAAATAGGAGCTTTTGAAATTGCAGCACGCGCAATGTTAAGAAGCTGACGCTGACCCTGGCTTAAATTAGCTCCATCCCCTTCTATCATAGTGTCGTATCCGTGTTCAAGGCGCATTATGAAAGAATGGGCACTGGCGGTACGTGCAGCCTGCTCCACCTCTGCATCCGTAGCATCAAGCCTGCCGTAACGGATATTTTCCCTGACCGTTCCGGTGAAAAGATGGGTATCCTGAAGTACAAATGCAATATTTTTCCTAAGCACATCCCTTTTTATATCTCTGATGTCCACACCGTCAATGGTGATTTTTCCTGAATCAATATCATAAAAACGGTTTATAAGATTGGTGATGGTGGTTTTACCTGCACCGGTGGAACCAACCAGGGCAATCTTTTGACCGGGTTTTGCATAAAAAGAAATATTTTTCAAAATAGTTTTTTCCGGAACATATCCAAAAGTTACATTTTCAAAAGTAACCGCACCCTTCATTTCAAATTCGGTATCTTTATCGTCATCCGGCTCCTCGGGAGGGGTATCCATAACCGCAAAAACACGCTCTGCACCTGCAAGTGCCGAGAAAATAGTATTTACCTGCATTGAAATCTCATTAATGGGGCGTGAAAAATGTCTGGAATAGTTCACAAATACGGTAAGTCCGCCTAAGTCGAAACCTTTGAGCACGCAAAGTATTCCGCCCACGCAGGCTGTAATGGCATAATTAATCTGACTGATATTACCCATTACAGGTCCCATAATTCCGCCGAAAAACTGTGCCTTTATCTGTTTATCTTTCAGGTCCGCATTTAACGTATCAAATTCTGCCTGTGCATATTCTTCATGACAGAATACCTTTACTACCTTCTGTCCCGTTACTGTTTCCTCGATATATCCGTTAAGTGCTCCCAGCGCGGCCTGCTGTCCCACATAATACTTGCTGCTTCGCATTGCCACCACCTGCACCGCTTTAATCATAAGCGGAACCATAAGGAGAGTCACAATAGTAAGGTAAATATTGGTGTAGCACATAAGTGCAAAAGTTCCTACGAGATTGATTACTCCGGCAAACAACTGCACCACGGTATTACTAATCATCTCTCCAACCGTATCCACGTCATTGGTGTAACGGCTCATCAAATCTCCATGGTTGTTGTTATCAAAGAAACGCACCGGAAGTCTTTGCATTTTCTCAAATAAGTCATTTCTTAATTTCATCAGTGATCTTTGTGATATGCCTACCATAATTCTTGACTGGGTATACTGGGAAACAATTCCAATCAGGTAAATTCCTGCCATCATAAGAAGCAGGCGGATAAGCTTGCTGACGCTTCCTTCTCCGGATACAATACTGTTAATAACCGGTCTGAGCATGTATGAACCTGCCAGTGAAGAAATTGTATTCATGATTACACAAAAGAAAACAAGCCCTAACAAACCTCTGTCTTCACTGATATATTCCCATAATCTGCCCAGTGTCTTCTTAACATCCCTAGGCTTACTTACCGGTCCCCTAGGGCCTCTTCCCGGACCTCCGCCCGGCTTGATTTGTGGTCCTGCCATTATGCACCCGCCTCCTTTCTGTTTTCCATCTGGGAGTCATATATTTCCTGATATGCCTCGCACTCTTTCAAAAGCACATCATGGGTGCCTATGCCTACAATCTCACCTTCATCCATAACAATAATTTTGTCTGCATCCATTACGGATGAGATTCTCTGGGCAATCATTATCTTGGTAGTACTTTTAAGGGTTGTTGCAAATGCCTGTCTGATACGTGCCTCAGTTGCAGTATCCACTGCACTCGTACTATCGTCAAGGATAAGAATTTTGGGCTTTTTAAGCAAAGCGCGCGCTATACAAAGTCTCTGCTTCTGTCCGCCGGACACGTTCACACCGCCCTGTCCCAGTTCGGTATCGTATCCATCGGTAAAGGACTCTATAAAATCTTGTGCCTGAGCTGCCTCTGCGGCCTCTATAATTGTAGCCTTATCCGCATTCATATCTCCCCAGCGCAGGTTTTCTTCTATGGAGCCTGAAAAAAGAACATTTTTCTGAAGCACCATACCCACACCGGTTCTTAAATTTTTAAGTGAATATTCTTTAACATTTACCCCATCTACAAGAACTTCGCCCTCGTCCACGTCGTAAAGTCTGGGAATCATCTGTACAAGGGTAGTCTTACCGCAGCCGGTAGAACCGATGATACCCACCATCTCTCCGGGATTTATGGTTATATTAATGTTATCCAGTACTTTCCTGTCATTATCCTTATAATAGCGGAATGATACGTTCTTAAATTCAACACTTCCGTCCACCACCATTCTGTCCTTCTGTGTTGCATCATCATCTGTAAGGTCTATTTCGGTATCAAGAACCTCGCTTATACGCCTTGCCGATGCAACGGCACGGGTGCTTGCCAAAAGCACCATCGCAAGCATCATTAAGGACATAAGCACCTGAACGATATATGTAGTAAAAGCAGTTAAATCGCCTACCTGCATATCTCCTACCATTATCTGTCTGCCGCCAAACCATACAACTGACAAGGTTGTTATATTCATGATTATTGACATAAGGGGCATCTGGAAAATAACCACCTTGAAAGCGTCAAGACTGGCTTCCTTTAATTCTTCATTTGCCTTGGCAAACTTCTGCTCTTCAAAGTTTTCTCTTACAAAGGATTTAATAACGCGTACATTTGTAAGATTTTCCTGGATGTTGGAGTTAACCTTATCAAGTTTCTCCTGCATTTTTCCAAATTTAGGAAATCCGATTTTAATTATCATTCCTATACCCAGTGCAAGAATCGGCAATACCACAAGAAGTATCAAAGCAAGGGATTTATTTAATCTGAATGCCATAATTACCGCACCGATTAACATTCCCGGTGCACGAAAAAGCATTCTAAGCCCCATCATAATGGTATTCTGAAGCTGGGTTACGTCATTGGTAAGTCTTGTAACAAGAGAGCCGGTGCTAAATTTATCAATATTTGCAAAAGAGAAATGATTGACTCTGCCAAACAAATCTTTTCTTAAAGCTGCACCGAAATTCATTGATGCCTTCGAAGCAAAATAAGCCGAGCCAACGCCTCCGAGCATCATTATAAATGCAAGTCCCACCATAATAAGACCTCTTTGGATAATATAGTCCACATCACGGTTGGCTGCACCTTCATTAATAATATCCGCCACAATAGTCGGTAACAATACATCTCCGCACACTTCTATAAGCATCATAACCGGTGCCAGTATGAAGTAAGGAAGATATGGTTTCACATATTTCAGATACCTTTTCATTCTGATTCCTCCAAAACAAAATCCTCTCTTCCAATATTATACATTAAAAGAGAGGGTTTGTTTAAAATTTTTTTATAAAATTTTCATTAATAAACTTCATTGGATTCGGGCATTACCACTGCGGCAATTATATATGCAATAATACCGGTACCGCAGCTTGCAAGTGTAATCAGAGCCCAAATCAGGCGGATAACCGTAGGGTCTATATTAAAATATTCTCCTATACCTCCGCACACACCGCAGATTTTCCTGTTCTGCAGGGATCTTTTTAACTGTTTCATGTTGTTATCATTATTCATAATATTTTCCTCCTTTTTAAAGAAATTTAATTTTCAAATGTTAATGTTACTGAACCCATGGAGCATTTAATTTTCACATCTTTTGATGCCTGATTATCTATTTCCTTTTCCATTGAAATTCCGCTGTAATCCTTATTTCCTATCTGAATATTACCTGCCGAGCAATCCAAATCGTAATTATAATCTTCCTTGGCACTATCTAGGTCGAATTCCAAGCTGCCCATGGAACACTTCGCATCAAGATTATCTCCTATATCGCCATGCATTTGGATATGACCTGCCCCCACTTTAAATTCGGCATCACCGCTCACAAATATATCTTCGCCTACAAATTCACCAGCCCCCACTTTCACCTGCATTTCATTGCAATTCATGGAGTTTATAACCATCTGTCCGGCTCCCACTTCACCGGCAAAATCATCTGCTTCTATATGATTTTCAAACATTACCGTGCCTGCCCCCAGATTTATGGTTACCTCTTCATATTTCTTTTCAGGTATATAGAAATCCACTACCGTATTCTGTCCGTCGATATTATTTCTCAGTGCTTTCAGGTACATGGTATTGTCCTCAGCGTATGCCTGAAGTGATTCTACATTCTTGCCTTCCACATAAAACTTCTCATCCGGGGATACTTTCAGAAAAAATTCACCTCCGCCAAGATATATTTCCAAATCTTCTATAGCCTCCGAGGGTATCTCACTAAGGGCAATATCCCCCTCTAAAATCTCTCTGTCTCCTTTAAATATCTCAACATCGTCCAGCTCATACAATGACTCGTGCCCACCAATATTTATTCCGTTCTTTAAAGTGTCAATTACAAAATCACTTGAATCTATGGTCAAATCACCATTTTTAATCATTTGGTTAAGCTCTCTGCCGCCACCCACAGTCACGCTTGCAATACCCGCAATCAAACCGAGAAATATCAGCAGTACTGCTGTTATAAGACAAAATTTTATAAATTTTCTCACGCCTTTGCTCCTCCTTTTTTGCCAAACAGTCCTTTAATTGTGCTGACAATAAATCTTATAACTGCCGGAATCGCTTTACCCATGAACCAAACCATCAGGGCACAACACAAAAGCCCGATTCCCGTACACAGTGCACCTATTGCAATGACAAGACTTCCGCCAAGAGGATTTACAAACATTTTACCGATTCCTACTCCAAGCAATGCAATTCCGCCGATTAGCAACCCAAAGCACAGTGCTGCAATAGCAACCGCCAGTGCAATCACGACTGCAAATATTGCAACAATAATGCCAAAAAGTGCAGCCACAGCACCTCCTACAACCGATATAATTACAGGTGAAAATATAAGGCATAAAGCAATAAGTAAGATAAACAGGCCTGTGGACATTTTACGCTTTATTGCAGGCGGATTTGGTACAGTCTGCTTCTCCTCCTCTTCTTTGTTATAAGCATTCCACTCCGTAACAACATTATTACTTTCTTCTTCAAAATCCTTATATCCGGTCTCCGTGAATTCCCTGGACTCGCCTCCGGATAATCCTGCCTTAATTGAGGCTGCAATTTTTTCCGGAGAACCAAGGTTTTCTATTACTGCATCTTCATTGTCTACTCCGGCCTCATTAAGATAATCGTTGTAATATTGTAATACCTCTTCCCGCTCGCCTTCGGGAATATCTTCTAATAACCGTTCCAACTTTTCCATAAAATCCACTCTAGTCATGGATAATTCCTCCCTCAAAAATTCCGTTAATCTTGGCTGTGTACCTTCGCCACTCACTTTCATACAGATTAAGCTGTGCCCTTCCACGCTCTGTCAGCTTATAATATCTGCGGTTACGCCCCGCACATTCCACATCGTACACTTCAAGACATTGCTCCTTCTGAAGTCTTCTAAGTACCGGGTATAATGTGGACTCCGATAAATCAATAGCTGTACGGACATCCTGCGTAATCTTATATCCATATGTTCCGTGGGGCTCCTTTGACACAACAGCCAGAACAATTGCGTCCAACAACGCCGCACCGGTGTTAAATACCATTTGAATTCCTCCTATGAAAAATTTATAATGATTTTTCTATAATATTATACCGCGTATAATATTGTTTCTTGCTATACTATATGACATATAATATTATTTGTCAACCACCACAGATTCAATTTATAATTTTTTTAGAAATTCTGAGGTTAAAATTTGGAAATCTTTTTTAATAAATAAAAAAGGGATACATTCTTCCTGTGAAAAATGTATCCGTCTATTGTTTTTTAATTAAATGATATACTTTCGTCCTCAAGCATCCTGTAACCAACCCCAAGCTCCGTAAAAATATATTCCGGCTCACCGGGATTACTTTCTATTTTACGGCGTATATTAGCCATATTCACCCTGAGGATTCTGTTATTATCATCCGCATAAGGTCCCCATATATCTGCAATAATGGCATCATAGGTCATAACTTTTCCGGCGTTCTTAGCAAGCAATGACACAATCTTGTATTCCACCTGAGTTAAATGAACATCCTGCTTATGTAAAAATACCCGGCGTTTTTCAAAATCTATAATCAAGTCTTTGGCACTATAAGGTTTTTGAATGCTTGTACCGATTGAATTCATTTTGTTGCTGTGACGTAAAGCCGTCCTGATTCGTGCCAGCAATTCTGAAGTACCAAAGGGTTTGGTAATATAATCATCCGCGCCTGCGTCCAATGCTTCTACTTTTTCCTTTTCCTGATTGCGTGCAGAAATAACGATTATAGGAACCCCGGACCATGCCCGGACACTTTGGATAACCTGCATACCATCCATATCCGGAAGTCCCATATCAAGTAAAATCACATCCGGCATACCGGAGGCAACAAGCGAAAGTCCTTCCTTTCCATTACGTGCCTGGGTACACTTATATTGGTGTGCTTTAAGTGTTTTTGATATAAAATCACATATGTTATTTTCATCTTCTATTATTAATACAGATATTTTATTATACATTATTTATCCTCTCTTGCTTTTCTTCTGAGGGCAGTATAAAGAAAAACTCTGCTCCGTTTTCATGATTTCTTACCTCAATTGTACCTCCATGTGCCAATACAATTGTTTTACAGATAGAAAGACCAATACCCATTCCTTTACTACTGTCTGCACGAGTGGTGGAATCATATGTACTGCCGTCAAATATTGTGGCAATCTTGTGATCTTTTATTCCAATTCCATAGTCAATTATATGAAATGACACCTTATCACCTTCGTTCCGCACATACAATTCTATTGGCTTGGTACTTTTGGCATGAATAACAGCATTTTCCAATAAGTTCATAATAACCTGCTGGATAAGAATGGCATCCATCATTATCATCAAAACTTCATCAGGGACGCTTACTTTTATCTCTGCACCGGGCAATCTTTTCCTAATCTTAATAACAGCTTCGGAAACGACCTCCTCAACTGACTCCAGAGATTTGGTAACATTGGCTGTCTGAGTATTAATTCTAGTAACCGAAAGAAGATTCTCCACCATATGCAATAGCCAATCCGCATCGTTTTGTACATTCTGGATCAACTCTTTCTTTTCTCCCTTGCTCAAATTATCTTCATTTTCCAAATATGAAGAGCTGGCACCCATAATGCCTGTAAGAGGAGTACGCAAATCATGAGAAATTGCACGCAGCAGATTAGCACGCATTTTCTCCTTTTCAGCTTCCATAAGTAACTTTTCTCTTTCTATCAAAAGCTTTGACTGATGTTTCAATCTGGTTGTAATGGTACAAGTTATCATGAAAATGATAAGCATTACCAAAAAGGTAACCGGATAGCCTGACATAGTAAAGTTAGGTTCAAAATATGGATATGAAAAGAAGTAATTAATACATACTACACTTGAGACGGCAAATATTAATCCAAAAATGAAGCCCGTCGTGTTAAGTGTAGTAAAAATCAATCCTAATGTATAAATTAAAGCAATATTGGCAGTACCGTCACCGGCATTACTAAACATTATAAAGGCAAGTCCTGTACAAATCCCCAATATAAGTACTGTAATAAACAGACTCACAATTATGCGTACCGGCTTTTTAGACATTCTTTCCGATTCAAAAAGCCTCTCTCCCGGTGATATAAGTTTCTCTAAAAGATATAATCCTTTATTCTTTTTCTTTTTAGATTCTTTGTTCATTTGGCTTCACCACTCACTATCTCCACCAAAGCTATAAATAACACCCGCGATTAATTCAAGCGCCTGACCGTCCTCCGTATGAAGGGTGCCTTTAAAAAATCGCAAATAATAAATCAATGGATAAAATTAATAAGTAAATTATAAATTTTGAATACAATATCGTCAATTGATAAGAATTATATTTAAATCATTTTTTCATTTCTTAACAAAAAATATACGTGATACTGAAATTTAACTTCACATAATCTTATTGACTGAATGAGTTTTTTGCAACTTCGCCTGCAAACCGATTATGTGGATAAAGAATCTGAATCCTCTGTCAACTTTTCCATTTTAAGGTAACAGAATCCCCAATTTCCACAGAGTTATCCACATATACACATCTGTCATTTTTGTTTGATAAAGTCGTCAAACTTGCAAAATCATATGTCGCTTAGAATTTTTTTCCAAAATGTGCGTCTTACTTTTGTTTACATAATTATAGCCATTCATTCCAAAAACGTTCCACCCGTTTTGCAATTTTGTCTTTTGTCACTATTTCGTATTGTTCCCATTCCCTGGGAAACATTTTAAGGTATGAGGGACTAAGAAAACGCTCGTCAAGTAATGCTATTATTCCTACATCATCTGAAGTCCGGATTACACGGCCGGCTGCCTGAAGTACTTTATTCATACCCGGGAAACGATACGCATAATCAAATCCGTTCTCCCCCTGTGAATCGAAATAGTTTTTCAATATTTCCCTTTCATTACAAACCATCGGAATTCCCGTACCTACTATTACTGTGCCGATCAAACTATCATTCTTTAAGTCTATTCCTTCACTGAATATTCCACCAAGTACGCAAAAGCCTAACAAACTTTTATCCTCATCCACCTCTATATCCATGCAGATATCAGCATTCAAATCGCAGCTCTCGTTTCCCACAAAACGATTCAGAAACTGTTCCCGCAAATTCTCATTCATATGTTCTTCCTGAACTATACACTCAATCTGTGTATCATCACCAAATGTGTCAATAAACTGCTCATATACCTGTTGTAAAAAGCCATGTGAAGGAAAGAATACCATATAATTTCCATGCCTGTTCTTAACAATTTCGTACAGGTATGAAGCTATTTTATTATATTCATCATGGCATCTCCGGCTATATTTGCTGGTTACATCCTTTCCGATAAAAAGTCCTTTCTTAGCCGGATTGAATACCGAGTGTGCATACACCTCGTAATCCTGTTCTGTACCGCCCAGGAGTTTTTTATAATATTGTATAGGTAATAATGTAGCGGAAAAAAGTATAGTACTACCTGCACGTTCCATACATTCCTGTAAATTTAATGACGGATTTACGCAAAACAGCTTTAATTTAAAACCGCCGTTTTCCATCATTTCAGTATACTTGACATAATTGTCATCCACTCTTTCGTAGATATCCAAAAAATGATTTATCTCAAAGAAAAAATCCAGTAATTCTAAGTGTATAGGACAATCGTCACGCTCGTCAAAATAATTGTCAATGGCGCTTGACAAACGTGTCAAAGGCACTACAAATGAATCAATCTCATGTACGATTTTTACCCCCTCACATTGCCGTTTCAATAACAGCAGTTCTTTATTACACTTTTCAAGTTGCTTTTCAAACCTTCTTTTCCATTTCTCATCCAGCACTTTTACAAGTTTTTTCATCTCAAGGAATCGTTCTTTAATCAAAACCGCACTATACATATCCCTTCCCCGCTCAAGAAGATTATGGGCTTCATCCACCAGAAATGTATATCTGCCCTTTGCGCCGTCACCGAAGAAACGCTTCAGATATACATGAGGATCAAATACATAATTATAATCCCCTATAATTCCATCAGCAAATAAACTTATATCCAGACACATTTCAAATGGGCAAACATTATGCTTGGTAGCATATTCTTCAATAATTGCCCTCTCAAAATTATCATGATTAATCAGCAAATCGTAAATTGCATTATTAACCCTGTCAAAATGACCTTTGGCATAAGGACAATAATCGGGGTTACATTCACATTCATCCATGAAGCAAATTTTATCTTTTGCCGTTAAGGTTACACTTTTGAACGCTAAACCGTTATCTCTTAACAATTCAAAAGTCTTCTCGGCAACAGTACGGGTTATGGTCTTAGCTGTCAGATAAAATATCTTATCACTAATCTCCGTACCCATAGCCTTAATTGCAGGAAATATAGTTGAAATCGTTTTACCTACACCGGTAGGTGCCTCTATGAATAATTTCTTCTTATGAAAAATAGTCTGATAAACATAGGTAATCAAATCTTTCTGCCCATCTCTGTACTCAAAAGGAAATGCCAAATTCTTAATAGAGGCCTGTCTTTTCTTCTTCCATTCAAATTCAAAATCCGCCCATTTCTTATATTCATCAATAACCGCTTCAAACCATAGCTTCAACTCTTCAAAACAATAATTTTCATGAAAATACTTGATTTCTTCCGTCTCCATATTGCAATAAGTCATGCGAACCGTTATATCTTCAATATTTTCTTTTGCGCAATGCATATAAGCATAACATTTTGCCTGGGCAAGATGCACCGGCTCCGGAGATTTAATACGATGAAGTTCCCTGTAAGTACCTTTAATCTCATCTATTGTAACACCACTTTGTGCCGTTATAATCCCATCTGCTCTTCCTTCAATTACAATGTTATACTCTCCGGCACTAACAATATGGCGCAAAAAAACCTCAGCCTCGTAGTCTGCACCCATGCGGCGCTGAATCATACGATGTATACGCCCGCCCTGTTGCATGGCATCTGCCGGAGCACCAACACGCCTGTTATCCAAATCACCGCTTCTAAGAATAAATTCAACTAAATTTCGAACCGAAATACGTACTTCTTCCATGGCAAAACCTTTCAATTACACGCGTTATTTTCGTACAAACCAAATCGTCATCTAAATTCTACCATATATTTTCTATATTTTATAGGAAGATTATTTCTTTGCAGTTCTAAATTCTGCCTTTCCTTTATAGAAATATTTTCACAAAAACAACGGAAAAGTTCTTTATATTTTTCTTCTGTTTCGGACACAACCAATAAATCTTTGGAGATTTCTACTCCATGAAGAATATACCAGTCACTTTTTGCCTGATGCACTCCCATAATCTTCCTGTTCTCATCATAAATAAGGAAATTCTCCAACGGAAACCTGTCCGCAAAATGTGGCATAAGAAATCCCAATATGTTATTTACCGGACCTATACGTGAATATAGAACACCATTATTAAGTTCCCCAAATCTTAAAAATTCTCTAACACTATGGGTCTCATTGTTCACATTCCTGAAAATCGAAAAGGCTCTATGTATATACGAATCCGAAAGCCGATCCATAACACGGTATGCATCTTTAGGATCTCTGACAATTTCAACCACTGTCCGAAAAACCGCCTGTCCCTTTTCCTTATCCGCAGAAGCAAGTATCATGCATAACTGCCTGTACACCTCTTCTCCTGCAATGCGTCTGATTGTATCAACTACCTTTTGACACTTGTCAATATCGGTAATTATCTTCTCATACCTGGCGAACAGCTTATAATCAACCTCCTCCCCAGTTAAAACACGCGTGTTATTTAACTCGCATTTCCGGGCATACGCCTCATATACAGCTGTTAATATCCCCTCCGGTGTATCATCACATTGCAATACGTGTTCCACATACACTTCCGACCCACTCAATAGGCTGTTCATTTCCCACTCTCCTAAACTTATTATTCCGGTTACTGTCATTAATATCTGCTACAATTAGTGCCTGATCAAAATTAGCATCATCAAACAGTGACATCTGCCTATAAGTCATTCCATCGGCATCAAAGGGCAGTCTCTCTTCCACTGCAGTTAGATTACGTACAATATAATCTTCTTCAATCTTAGTGTTGTACATCATCCGACCGTTGCAGGTAATAAAATACAACGCCCGCTTTAACACAACACCTATTCTCTTCAAATCTTCAAAATCAAGGCATGCCGTTCTTCTGGCTCCCACAATCCGCCTTGCGCTTTTCACCCCAATTCCCGGAACACGAAGCAGCAGCTCATAATCTGCCCTGTTAATCTCCACGGGAAATTTTTCAAGATGTCTCACTGCCCAATCTGCCTTGGGATCAAGAAACACATTAAAATTAGGCCTGCGCTCATCCAACAGTTCACCTGCCCCAAAACCATAAAATCGCATCAGGAAATCTGCCTGATACAGGCGATGCTCTCTAAGAAGGGGCGGTCCTGCAGGCAGTGCCGGAAGCTCCTTATCACCATTAACATTCACAAACGCTGAGTAAAACACCCTTTTTAACTCAAATTTCTTATATAAGCTTTCCGCAACCTGAATAATCTGGTAATCACTTTCCTGTGTTGCTCCTATCATCATCTGGGTAGACTGCCCTCCACTGACAAAATGTGGCGCATTACGGTAAACCACGATATCATTCTTACTTTCATTAATACCGTTCTGAATCATACGCATAGGCGTGAGAATATTCTTCCGGTGCTTATTGGGTGCAAGCCTCTTAAGTCCCTCAGCAGTAGGAAATTCCAGATTAATACTCATCCTGTCCGCTAAGAACCCCACTTTCCGGATAATCTCCGGATCCGCTCCCGGAATAGCCTTAACATGAATATATCCCTGAAATCTGTACCTGCTCCTTAAAAGATAAATCGCACGGTATATGAGTTCCATAGTGTATGTTGGACTAAATATTATCCCCGAACTTAAAAACAATCCTTCTATATAATTGCGCCGATACATCTCAATAGTAAGCTCACACACCTCTTCCAGCGTAAAAGATGCCCGCGGCACATCATTGGAGCGACGGTTAATACAATATTTACAATCATATATGCACTCATTGGTGAATAAAATCTTTAGCAGTGAAATACAACGTCCATCCGAGCTGAAACTGTGGCAAATACCGCTTTGGGCGCAATTACCGATACCTGTTCCGTCATTCTTCCTATCCACGCCGCTGCTTGTACACGCCACATCATACTTGGCAGCATCAGCCAGTATCCCCAGTTTATCAGTTAAAGACATTGTATCATTAGACAAATACTCCAAACTTCCCAACCTCTCTCCAAACATTTGTTCTGTATTGATGATAGCATTTTTCACATCAAAAAGCAATAGTTTTTAGAACATTTGTTCTGTATTTTAAAAAAAACAAAAAATAGATTGCAAAACACATCAAAAAGGAGTTAAATAGATATGTTATATAATTTATGAGAGGTGAATTCCATGGGACATTTGAACATACCTTCAGATTACAAATCCGTACTTGACTTACATGACACACAGGTGGGTATCAAGACCGTAAAAGACTTTTTCCAGAATCTGCTTGCAGAACGTCTTAATCTTTTACGCGTTTCTGCGCCTCTTTTTGTTGACCCGTCTTCCGGACTTAACGACAACTTAAACGGTATTGAGCGCCCCGTTTCCTTTGACATCAAGGCTGACGGCAAACAGGCTGAAATCGTTCATTCCCTGGCAAAATGGAAACGTTTTGCCCTTAAAAAATATGGTTTTGAAACAGGCGAAGGCTTATATACCGATATGAGCGCAATCCGCCGGGATGAAGATGTGGATAACATCCATTCCATATACGTTGACCAGTGGGATTGGGAGAAAATCATAACAAAAGAAGAGCGTAATATCGAAACGCTCAAGGAAGTTGTACGAAACGTCTACAAAGTGCTCCGTAAGACTGAAAAATATATGTCCATAGAATATGATTATATAGAGGAAATCCTTCCTCATGATATTTTCTTTGTAACAACTCAGGAGCTTGAGGATATGTTTCCGGATTATACCGCAAAGCAACGCGAATACTACATTGCAAAAGCAAAAGGGGCTGTGTGCATTATGCAAATCGGTGATAAGCTTGCGTCAGGGCTTCCTCACGACGGTCGCGCTCCCGATTATGATGACTGGGCATTAAACGCTGATATCGTGGTTTACTATCCGGTTCTTGACATTGCACTGGAATTATCTTCCATGGGTATCCGCGTTGACAAAGAAGCGCTTTTGTCCCAGCTTGAAAAATCAGGCTGTATGGATCGGGCCGAGCTGCCTTTCCAAAAAGCAATTATTAACGAAGAACTCCCCTACACCATCGGTGGCGGAATCGGCCAGTCCAGAATATGTATGTTCTTCTTAAGAAAAGCACATATCGGCGAAGTTCAGTGCTCCCTCTGGCCCGATGACTTATTAAAAGAAGCTGACGAAATAGGATTACAGATGTTATAGAATTTATTATCAGAATAAAAAAGAAAAACCGGTAAGCACGGTGTGGCAGGTGTCCACACTAACTTACCGGTTTTTATAATTCCTTTATTTACACACACTTCCAAGCACATATCCCACATTCTTGTCCTCGTGGAAGTTCGCCAGACTATAAATTATAAGCACTTCCCCTATCTCATTTTCCTTCATATATTCTTCAATGTTACCTCTGTTATACCTAAAATCCACCACATGAATTTCCGAATAATGCTCCGCCATAAAAGGTGCCATAGAATCAAAATATGAATCCCTTACCACCAACAACTTAGGCAAATCGGTTTTCCCGCTTCGTATTACTGCAAGTGGCTGGTTTCCACCAAGAAACATGGAATACTTATCTTTCTTTTCAAGCATATCATCCACATATAATTCACTCTTCACGGTCATATTACCATCGAACCGCTCCACCTCTATGCCTTCCTCTTCCACATAAGTAACTATGGAATCCGGCTGAAGCCAAAAGGCACCTGTCTTAGAAAAAAGCGTACCATAGAACTCAGACGAGCGGACAGTCTTATTATAATCCTCAATAGGTACTGCATTTACACTGGTCGCATTACATAACGCCCGATATCCATAGTAGGCTCCCAAGGAAGTCCAATGGTGGTCCGTCCTGTAATACAACTCTTTATCCCGATTATCCCAAAGTGCAGAATACACATCCACACAGTTAACATCATCCTCTGCCAGCTCACCATATATTTCTTCAATAACCTCTTTTTGATTCACATCGGGAATTGATGAAGGCATTTTTTCACGGTTAATTTCCACACTGCCCGGAATCAGTGCAAAAGTCACCTCCGCTTCAGTAACCTTTGAATAATTCTTTACGGCATTTACATTCTTATTAAGCTGCTCCCGATTTAAAGATAACACCTGTCCTGCCAAATATCCGTCTTTTCCATAATACACACCATTATTAATCTTCTTACCAATAATCCGCTCGCCTGCACTTTTCACCTGAATAAAGCGGTCTCTGGCAACAAACTGATCTGTTACATACGTTTCAAACTCAGTCATGAATTTTCCGGACACCACACTTTCGATGGTGATATCAGGCATCCCTGCAAGAATCCTACTCTCCATCTCAGAAAAGGTCCGGTCCTTGCTCAAAACATTCCCGGCTGCAATTCCATATATAAAAGTAAGAAAAACACCAATTATTACAATATTACTTTTCCTTGTCTTCATGTAGCACCTCACCATCAGAACCTGAAATACAAAAAGGGATTATACGTTGAATCTACCAGATACGCCGTACTGATTATAAGTCCTGTTGCAATAAACACAGTTTCTGCCACACTCCTTACCTTTGGAGTAAGACTGTCAAACACCTTTTTGCCAATAGGCAGACTTGATATGATAAGCACTACAAACAATATACTGTAATTGCCCAGCCTGAATACATCACCGGCATCCGCAACATTCGTAACACCCGTTATTCCAAATAATGCCCCAAAATATCCGCTTCCGCTTGTCATATCAGCCATTCCAAATATCGCCCAGCCAAACACGATAAATATAATGGCATACAAATGTCTGAACACCCGCGGAATTTTATCAAGAGCTTTTAATAACACAAGTTTTTCAATCATCAGAATAGCCGCATAATATAGTCCCCACAATAAAAAGTTAAAGCTTGCTCCGTGCCATATTCCGGTAGCGGCCCACACCACAAGAATATTAAATAACTGTCGTTTTTTTCCTTTTCTGTTGCCGCCCAAAGGAATATATAAATATTCTCTAAACCATGAAGACAACGATATATGCCACCTTCTCCAGAACTCTGTAATAGAATTGGAAATATACGGATAATTAAAGTTAGATTTAAATTCAAAGCCCAACATCTTGCCAATTCCTATTGCCATATCGGAATATCCCGAGAAATCAAAATATATCTGGAAACAAAATGAAATCAAACCAATCCACGCTCCCAGAGTGGTTATGCTGCCGGCTTCCATAACTCTGTAATAATCCCACAATTCACCTATAGAATTTGCCAGCAACACCTTTTTACAAAGTCCTACGGTAAATATCCGTATGCCGTCACGCATTTTATCTGCGGTATGGACTCTGCTTTTTAACTGCTCCGCCAAGTCCTTATACTGCAAAATAGGTCCGGCAATTAACTGTGGAAACAATGTTACAAACACGGAAAAATCCACGAAATCTTTCTGCCCCTTACAATCTCCCCTATATACATCTACCGTATAGGACAACTTCTGGAATGTATAAAAAGAAATTCCTATGGGAAGTGCCAGTTCAAGCATAGGAAGCCCCTTTGCTATACCGGCATCCTGTAAAGTTCCCAGTAAAAAGTCATAATATTTAAAGAAAAACAAAAGCCCCAAATTCCAAATAACAGATGTTATAAGAAACCCTTTTGCAAGTTTCTGCCTGTCACGCCACTTCTCAATTCCAATACCCAGCAGATAATCAACAAATATTGAAAACATCATAAGCAGCACATATACCGGCTCACCCCATCCGTAGAACACAAGATTAAAAATCAAGAGCACAACATTGCGCCACTTTAAAGGACATATATAATATGTCAAAAGCACCAGCGGAAAATATACAAACAGAAAAATCAGACTACTAAATACCATATCTTACGGCTCCTATTTCAATCATTTAAATATCACTCGTTATGAATAATCCTCCAAATGTCAAAACCGCCACAACAAATGACACAATACATCCTACCCATCCAAAAACAGGCGTATTAAATAAATTATAGTATGTCAGTAAAAAACCGGTGATATTCATTATACCATGAAGTAAAACCGCTTCACCAAAGTACCCTCTTTTGTGATATATCCACGCAAACAGGCATCCTGCAAAAAAAGCATACGCAGCCTGAACCACATTGCCATGATACAATCCAAACACTACCGCTGAAAGAATAACCGACAAACCTGCCTTAAAATACCTCTTAAGTCGGTTAAATACTACACCTCGGAATATCATTTCTTCCGAAAGAGGTGAAATAATCCCATACAACACCAGCCCCACAGCAAGACTAACATCCATCTGCCGTTTTGCAACTTCCTGAAAATCTGATGACGCTCCTGTAAGCCCAATCAAAGAAAATAGGAAATTAAATCCTACCGCAGCACCCACACCTAATAATACGATTAGGCAATAGCCTATTATTTTTTTCTTCCATTTTCCGCCCATCCGCCATTCACAGGCTTCTTTTGCATATCCAACTCCCGTATATTCATTGGCATTTCTAACCTTAAAAGCAAATTTTTCCTGAGCTAAATCAGTCCGTCCAAACAGGAAAAATATACAAGCAAAGGATATCAGGAACAAAATACAATTAACTACTGCAAAGCCATTACCTGACAAACTATTTTTAAGAACAACTAAAGTTGCATAAAGCCCCGGTATCTCAGAACATACCTCATACACAATCAAGGGCCCCAAGATATAGCACAACTTAACCAAAAATCCCTGATTATGCCCGGAAACATCCGTATTTTCCCGGATTTTTCTTCTCCCTCTAAGAAGAATATCCTCAAGTTCCTCCACAGACCTTGCTATATAATCAGGCTTCGCCGCTTTTAACTCCTCGATACTTCCGTATCCATAGGAAACTCCCACGCTGACAACCTTATTTTCCCTGGCACCTATAATGTCGAATTTCCTGTCACCTATCATTACCGTATTGTCATAGTCAATGTCATTTCCCCCAAACAACCGGTTTAAGGCTTCCTCAACAACCTCTTCCTTATCAGTCCTTCTTCCGTCCAATTCGCTGCCCACGATTACATCAAAATATTTTGCCAGATGAAAATGCTCCAAAATCTTCTTAACAAATACCTCCGTCTTACTGGACGCCACCGCCAGCCTTGCCCCGTGCAGCTTGCATTTTCGAAGCATCCTTGCTATTCCGGGATAAACCTCATTCTCATACATTCCCACCGTACTAAAACGCTCACGATACTTAGCAATGGCAGCCTCCGCAGTAGCTTCATCCATATTATAAAAATCCATAAAACTATCCTTTAACGGCGGACCTATAAATGGCTCAAGCTTATCCAAATCCGGCTCCTTAATTCCAAAAGAATCAAGAGCATACTGAACGCAGGTTGTTATTCCAAGCTTTGGATCGGTTAATGTTCCATCCAAATCAAACAACAGATATTTATTCATAAATAATCTACTCCTCAAATATTCTTTTTTACACCCTTCTGCAAAATCATTATTATTACCAGATTTTATCATACTTTTCTTTTCATTTGTACCTATAAACCTAAAAATATTTATTTTTTACTTGACAACTCAAACAAAAAGCTTTATATTGAACTCGAATTAAATAAGACGCTAGGGGAGCACTTGCTGAGATTGAATCCC